>DATGWP010000091.1:0-21526 GCA_035299425.1 Chitinophagales bacterium
AAAAACTTCTTCGGCAAAACTACCGATTACGTTAAGGCCGTAGATGATGTAACGTTTGATGTGCACGAGGGCGAAACCCTGGGGCTGGTAGGTGAGTCGGGCTGTGGCAAAACCACACTGGGCCGCACTATTCTACGCCTGGTGCCTGCCCATGGCGGCGAGGTTATTTTTGAGGGCAGAAACCTGCTTACACTAGGCCAGAAAGAGATGAAAGATGTTCGCGAGCACATGCAGATAATTTTTCAGGATCCGTATTCGTCGCTTAACCCGCGTATTACTATTGGCAACGCCATTATGGAGCCGATGACCATCCACGGTATTTACAGCAGCGAAAAGGAGCGCAAAGAAAAAGTGCTCGACCTGTTGAATAAGGTGAACATGAAACCCGAGCACTTTAACCGTTACCCGCACGAGTTTTCGGGCGGTCAGCGCCAGCGTATTTGTATAGCGCGCGCCCTGGCCCTTAATCCTAAATTTATTATTTGCGATGAGTCGGTATCGGCGCTCGATGTATCGGTGCAGGCACAGGTGCTAAACCTGCTTATACAACTGCGCGAAGAGTTTAAGTTTACCTACATCTTCATTTCGCACGATTTATCGGTAGTTAAATTTATGAGCGACCGCATGGTGGTAATGAATAAAGGCAAGGTAGAAGAGATGGGTATAAGCGACGATATATACAACAACCCGCAGCGCGAGTACACCAAAAAACTAATAGCAGCCATACCTAAGGGCGAGCTAAGCGATATACAGAAAAGAATAGCCGGAGTAAGGGCAGGTTCTAACTAACAGGCATAAAAAAACTCCTCCGTGTTCAATCGGAGGAGTTAAACCTAAGACACATGAAATAGCCGGAATATCCTTCCTCGTGTGGGCCGTCAATCCGCGGCTATTTCATGTTTAATATTTTATGCGGCCACTCTGCCATTAATTGCATTCCATTTGCCTTCTACGCTTTCTAAGCGGCTAAGCATACCGGTAGCCTTTTCTTCTATACACTTTAATTTAAAGCGCAGGGTGGTTAGTTCCGGTATTAGTTCTACCAGTTTTTCTTCCATGTAAGCATCGTTGCTTTCCATTTTAAGCAACTGCACTTTTTGCATGTATTCGGTGCATTTTTCTATCAGCATACGGTGCTCAAAAAACAGCCCCATTATCTGTAGCTTGAAATCTTCTATACGGTAGATAAATTCACGAACACCTGAGTGCGCCGGGTTTACATTATCCGGAGAGCCTGGCATAGACGACTCAACCATATAACGGTCCATTTCTACCGCGTTTTCCTCTATAAAGCGTTTAGGCATTTTGTAAAGCTCGGCTACACGGGCACTGATGATTTTATACTCTGTAATAAAATCGGTGTGCAGGTTGCAGTATTGCTGGTAGGGTCTTTCTGGTTGAATCATAATTATTGGTTGCTTATGATATCAATATACTTTCCCAAATCCCCCTTGGCAATAGCCCGCTTTTTGTTTTCGACAAGCTACAAATTGTGTAATGCTAAATTCTGTAACCTTTTTTAAAAGAACGTTTTAAATAGAGTGCTTGGCTGTTTGTATTGTCCCCTCTTGAGAGGGGTGGCCGGTGGCTCCGCACCGGACGGGGTGTGTGGCGAACGTTAACTCATTTAGTAGACTACGCCGCGTTTTTAATTTCTCCCTGAATGGTTTCCCAGTTTATTTCCAGTTCTTCCAGCCAGCCCAGGGTGTCATCTGCCCTTTGCTTTATTTCTTTCAGGCCGCCCAGCAGTTGTTCTACTTCGGGTATCAGCTGCGAGTATACCTGTGCATCCGCATTTTCAATTATGCCGGGTGTGTTGCTTTCCAACACTACGGCTTTTTTCATATAGGCTTCGGTAGCATCTATATGTTTCATGTGGTCGTTAAACAGGTCAATGGTATTCATGGTAAACTCATCCAATTGGTCCATAAACTCTACTACCACACGCATATTTGTATCGTTGGCCGATGGGGCCTTAGGCGCAAAGTGCTTATTGGTAAGGGCATTCATAGTGCCTTCGGTCTCTTCCAGAAAGCGTTTTGGCAAGCGATAAAGTTCGGTTACATATTCGTTTACCATTTTGTAAGCTTCTACAAAATTGCTGTGCGTAAAGTGGTACTGTTCAGCTGCGGAGTTGAGATTTGTCATTTGTCCTGTTTTAGTGATGCTTGTAATACGCCCATACAAAAGCTAAAGTTTGGGTTTGGACTTTGTTGTTTACAATGATATTTTTGTTCTATTCTGTTAATTGATTTTTCTGTTCTTCAAAATTGAAAATCAGCTGGTTATATGCGCGAGTATAAGCTTAGGATGGTGCAAAAGGGCAAGGTGGTTGTAGCCATTGTACTGCCTGCTGTGCTTATACTGCCACTGGTATATGTAACCACTAAATACCCCGCCATGCCGGCCTGGTTGCTTATTTCTCTTATAGTAGCTGCCATGGGCGCTATGATAGCCCTGGTGCTATGGTTGATTAAGCGGGTAGCGCCAAAGGTGCTTGTAAGGGTTAGTAAAGAGGGCCTGCAGGTTGAGTTTATTATTAAAGGATTTTTGATGCCCGCCAACTTTGCAATAAACTGGAACCAGCTAACTAATTTTTGGTACGATGAATACGAAGGTGCGTGGTTTATGAGTTTTGAAACCAATACACGCCCCGCTGCATTTCAGCTATCGCCGGTTAGTAATAACGAAGGGGATGTAGAAATTTTTGCTGAAGCGCTGGACGATGTTATAAGGCGGGTTGACTCATTCAATAAGAAAGCAAAATCTATTACCAGCAAAACTATTTACGATAGTTGGTGGGCTAAAGGCCTTACCGTATTGGTAGTAGCCGACGCGTTGGCTTTTCCCGTGGTATATTGGTTAAATGGTGGAAACCTGGGCGAGTTTCCCTGGGGACGCTATATATTAATGCTGGCGTTTGCAGTGCCGTTCGTGTATAAGGTGTGGGAGAAGATGAGGAAGGTATAAATACATTACCACAGAGGCACGGAATACACAGAGAAAACACAGAGAATACAAATTGAAAGTGAAATGCATAAACGTGATTAGTGGTTTTTGTATTGGCTGTTAAAGTCCCTTTAGGGATTTAGGGTGGCTGTTGTGTATTTGTAAATGCGCTTGACACAGGTACAGAGAGGAAATAGAGAAACACAGAGAAGCATTTTTTTATTCCATCCTGTTATCGCTTGTTCCAATTTTTACAAGTTCCTGCCTTTCAAGGTCAAAAAAACAGTAAATATTTGACGACAGTTTTATGCAGAGAGTAGAACCGTGAGTGTCGTTCGTTGCAATTTTCCAAGTTATACTCAGGGTTTCAATCATCGATAAAAACTCGTACAGGGAAGTTGATGCGTTAATGGGAGGATATCCATTACCGAAATAATACTGCTCATTATTCCAAAATTTGATTATTACTCCGAATATAATATTCTGCGCACTATAAAACTCAATATCCGATTCAGTTGTTTTGTATCTGTGTATTTTCGTATCCTTAGTTTTAACTTCTTCAATTAGGTCTTTACTTATAGATATGTAAAGTTTAGATACGGCATCATTAGCCTTAATGCCTAGCATGCTTCCATCAGTAAGAAAAGGTTTTATGTCCTCCATTCTCAGCTTATTTATACCTCTCCTTCAACATCCCCACCACCACCTTATCAATAGGTAGCACTATATCCATTTCGCTATCCAGTTCATTAAGGTTTACCCAGCGAAAAGATTCTGATTCTTTACCCGGTACATATTCAAAGTCGAACTTAGTAGTAGATACTTTTATCTTTTGCCAATCCTTGGCTTCTACTATATAATAGATGCTGATAATCTGGCTATCGGGTGATAGTTCGAAGAAGGAACGGACAAAAAAATCATTAGTGTAGAAGTGTTCCTTCACTTCTACGGCTATGCCGGTTTCTTCTACAAACTCTCTTATTAAACCTTCAATCAATCCTTCACCTAACTCTAATCCTCCGCCGGGAAATTTGGTGGCCTTTTGCCCGCTTTTAAAGGCCTCATCGGATACCAATAGCTGTTGCCGCGGGTTTATCAGCAGGCCGTATACACGAACGTTAAAGCGTTTTAAAGGGGGTAATACACTCATGCTTCTTTATTTTTCTTTTCTCAGTTCTACTCCAAATAATTCGCCACCTTCTCCATTTAATTCACCGATAAATTTTATACGGTAAAAGTCGTAATTGCCTTTCTCTAAAAATACTGTTGCGTACGAATAATAGTCACTTTTATAAACGTTATTGAGTCCTTCAGTTTGGTTATTCTCCACTTCATTACCTGTAAGTGTTGCGTCAAAAATGTTTAACCAACTGTTGCGCATTGATAAATTGAAAGATAGTTTCTCAGTTTCCTGTGTTTGTATGTTTTGTACACCCTCTAGTGATTTATTGAATAGCAAACCATCTATTATAAATAGACTATCATCGCTTCTAAACAATTCAACCTTAGTTGCCATACTAAAGAAAATGTAAAACTGCCTTCCAGCTTTCTGATAAAGCGACATGTCTCCCACTTCAGTGCTAATCAAATCAGCTATATTTTCATAATCACACTCTGATTCATCTGAATGACCATTCCAATAAGGTAAATTTTTAGAAGGCGCGACAATGAAAGTTCTACCAAGTAATGCTCCTATATGCTGCCAGTCTTTTTCCATGAGGTTATATAAATACAAAATAAAAAAAGGCTTTCAGATTTCTCCGAAAGCCTTTCGTATTTCATTGTCTAATTGTCAAATCGGCGAATAGTCTAATACTTGAAGCCAAGGCTACCACGCTTACCTTCGTTAATCTTAAATTCTTTAAGATCTTCAATGGTCATGGTCTCAAGCATTTCTTTGGTCCGCTCATCTTTCTTCATACCGGCCAGGCGCAGGTTTTGGTTTTGCACGGCATCAGCTACCAGTTTACGTATCTCGCGCGCATTACCAAAGTATTTGTCGCGGTAGATGTAAATGGAGTTGATATACTTTTGCAGGTAATCGTAAGCTTCGTTATCCAGGCGTATGTTTTCTACCTTCAGCAATGAAAGTGCTATGCGGAATAATTCACTCTCGTTGTAATCCACGAAGTTGAAGGTGCGGTCGAAACGTGAACGCAGGCCGGGGTTAGATTCTAAGAAACGGGTCATAGGCTCTGTGTAACCCGCTACTATTACCGCAAACTCGCCACGGCTATCTTCCATACGCTTCAGCAGGGTTTCTATAGCCTCGCGGCCAAAGTCGCCACCCTCACCAAGTGCATAGGCTTCGTCTATAAACAATACGCCACCTTTTGCTTCCTTAATACGCTCGTCGGTTTTAAGGGCCGTTTGGCCTACAAAACCTGCTACCAGTCCCTGGCGGTCAAGTTCTACCATGTGGCCGCGCTCTATCAAACCAAGCGCCTTGTATATTTTACCCATAATGCGGGCTACGGTAGTTTTACCGGTGCCGGGGTTACCGGTAAATACAGTATGCAGCGAGAATTTGTTCAGTACATCTTTACCAATATCGTGGTAGAAACGAACCAGCTTAACAAGCTCGTTTACCTCATTCTTAATATTGCTGATACCTACCAACTGGTTCAACTCATCCATAGCGCTGGCCAGCAGCTTTTCGTTGATGTTGATGTTGAACTTGCGTTTGCCGCGCTGGCGGAACACCTGCTCAATATCTTCTACCTCTATGGTAGAAAGCATCTGTCCATCCAATTCGCGCAGGTCGGCGCGTTTCATCAGGCGCAAACCAAGGTTCATTTTAGCCTCATCAATAATAGAGATGGCGAAACGGGCATTACCGAAACTTTTATCGCGGTTACGGAAACCTTCCATCAACTGGTCGGCCAGGTAATTTTGTGCAGCCTCGGTCAGGTGCACGTTTTTAGATAAGGTATAATTTACCGCTATAGAGTGCAACTCATCCGGCAGGTAGTCTTCAAAGTGGAAGTAGTTGGCAAAGCGCGATTTCATGCCCGGGTTAGAGCGCAGGAAAATATCCATCTCGTGCGGGTAACCGGCTACCATTACAGCCAGGTCTTTGCTGCCATCGCTCATTTCCTTTATCAATACCTCAATAGCCTCTTTACCAAAATCTTTGCTGTCGTCAGCCTCGCGGGCCAGTGAGTAGGCTTCGTCTATAAACAAGATACCACCCTTGGCTTCCTCTATGGCTTTCTTCACCTTAGGGGCCGTTTGGCCTATGTATTCGCCTATCAGCTGCGAGCGGTCAACTTCCTTCACATGGCCCTTGCTTAACAAGCCCATGCTCTTATATATCTGCCCCAGTAGCTTTACAACCGTGGTTTTACCCGTGCCCGGGTTGCCGGTAAACACCGAGTGCAGGTTAATGCGCTCACTGTCTTTAAAGCCCCGCTCCTGGCGCAGTTTTAAGAAGTTAAGGTAATCTATGTGGTTCTTTACTTCTTTTTTTAGTTCCTCAAGCCCTACCAGGTCGTCCAGTTTCTTCACATTTCCTTCCAGCGACTCATCTGGTGCAGCGGCCGCAGGAGAGGTAACCGTGGCTATGTTACCGCTTACGGTAGATATTTCTACTTCGCCTTCTTCATCTTCTTCGCCGGTATCCAGGTGCAATACGGCAATCACTGTATCCATAAATACTATCTCCAGCCTATAGTGGTTATCTTTCCAGGTGCCGGGTATATCGTTGCCCCAGCCTTCGTTAAAAGGAAATGTTTCGCCCTGTTTGCCGGCCTCTATCTTGCGGAAACGCTCGATACGGGCTTTTAACAAGCCAGAGGCATTATACCAGTTAAAGAAAAGCTCGCAGTTCCACTCGGTAGGTACCAGGTTGCGGAATTTAAACTCCACATACAGGTACTGCGTTTCATTACGGCTAATCTGCTTAAGGTAAACCTTGTTTTCGTTGTTTACCGCGTTATAGTCGCCGGTAAAAAAGCGGATGCTCTCAATCTCGAAGTACGGGTTATGGTCGCTGGCTACTTTGCCAATATCTTCTATGTAAAAGCGCTTGGTACCAATCAGTTCACCATCAATATAAGCCTCCCAGCTATACTCGCCGGCCGTCCAGAACGAGCCCGGAGTAGCCATACCCCAGCCTTTGTTAATATACACCACGTTCTCGTCCATGCGTATCTTGCGCTTCTCGTCCTGGCTGCTTAGCTCTTTCTTTTTGCCATCGGCGTGCGAGTAAGCCTTAAGGGTAACGGTAGTTTCCCAATCCTGCTCATCGAACATCTTGTTGTAAAAAGCAATTTCGGCACTTATGTAAGTGGTTTCGGTACGGTCGAATACCGAACGGTACTCGCGGCTGCGGTTAGCCAACCACTCATCGCTGGCAAACACCCGTAGGGTTTTGAATTTATAATTTTTGTAGGCCATGTTCTCAGGGTATTAATTTATAGAATCTCTCTGCTTTTAATCAAAACTATGCCAATGTAAACCTATATACGAAATTTTCGGAGGTTTAGAATGCCAAATTAAAAATACCGTCCACTGTTTAAACGCAAAAATATGAACATCGTTACGGTATATAGACGAAAGATAAGTGAAAAAGGATTGTCACAGAAGTGTAAAATTCCAATTGGTTAATTTTTACCAGTTTTTTATGCTTAGTTACAACAAATAGCTTTTTACAATTATTGGCTAAGCACCGGAAATTATTGCCGGTAGATTATTCTGTTTACCTACAAAAATAGCGGCGCACAAACATACTAACCCATTTTAACCTCCGTTTTATTACTATAGTCCAGTGAAACCCAAACTCCTTCGTTTTTTTAAGTGGCTTCTTATTGCTTCGGCAGGGGTAACGGTTTTGTTTTTTCTTTTTAACTACCTCTCCCCTCTACCCGACAAAATTGAATATTCTACCATAGTGCTCGATAGCAAGGGCAATGTTATTCATGCCTTTTTAACCCGCGACCAAAAGTGGCGCATGAAAACCGAATTGAAAGAAATTTCACCGGTGCTTAAAAAGTCGCTGGTTTATAAAGAAGATAAATATTTCTATCACCATCCCGGTATAAACCCCTTGGCTATGTTGCGCGCCGCAGGTATGAATGTGCTGCGGTTAAAACGTACATCGGGTGCCTCAACCATTACCATGCAGGTGGCGCGTATGCTGGAACCAAAGGACCGTACCTATTTTAATAAGGTGAAAGAAATTTTCAGGGCCTTTCAATTAGAGTGGAAGTATAGCAAGGATGAGATTCTGCAACTCTACTTTAACCTGGTGCCTTATGGCAGCAATATAGAAGGGGTTAAGAGTGCCTCAATCCTTTATTTTAAAAAGAACCCCGATTACCTGTCGCTGGCAGAGGTTACAGCCCTTTCTATTATACCTAACCGTCCATCGTCACTGCGGCTGGGCTTTCGCAATGATTTAATTACCCGTGAGCGCAATAAATGGCTTAACCGGTTCAAGGATGATAAGCTTTTTAGTGACAAAGAAATTGCCGATGCGCTGGATGAACCGCTGGATGCTAAAAGGGTAGAAGCCCCTAAACTGGCACCACACCTGGCACTGAAACTGAAGAAGACAGTGCATACCGATATCATCCGTACTAACCTGCAAATGCAAACACAGCTAAAGCTGGAGAAGATGGTGAAGGATTATGTAAGTGCACTTTACACTGTAGGTATACACAACAGTGCCGTGGTGGTACTGGATAATAAAACGCATAACGTAGTAGCTTATATAGGCTCAGCAGACTTTAACAACAGCACCGATGGCGGTCAGGTAAACGGTGCCGATGCTATCCGTCAGCCCGGTAGCGCGCTGAAGCCACTGGCTTATGGTTTATGTTTTGATAAGGGTCTGCTTACACCCAAAACAATGATGACCGATGTGCCGCTAAACATCAACGGTTACCAGCCTGAGAACTACGATTCGAAGTTTAATGGCTACGTAACAGTAGAGTTTGCATTGGAAAACTCATTGAATATACCGGCAGTAAAAGCATTAAACGGTTTAGGCACCGAGAACATGATTGCCAAGCTGGAGCAATGCAATTTCCGCCAGATTAAGCGGGATGAAAAGAAGCTAGGGCTATCGCTGATATTAGGTGGTTGCGGTGTAACGCTGGAAGAGATGACTGCGCTTTACTCCTCATTTGCCAACAATGGCGTTTATCATCGTTCTAATTTTATTAAAGAGGAGGGCCGCACAGAATCTGCTACCGACACCGCGCGCATACTAAGCGAACCGGCAAACTTTATGGTGACGGAGATACTCTCTAAACTGGCGCGGCCCGACCTGCCCGTTAACTGGGAGCAGAGCAGCCACACCCCGCGCATAGCCTGGAAAACCGGTACCAGCTATGGCAAGCGCGATGCATGGAGCATTGGTTACAACAAAAACTTTACGGTTGGGGTATGGGTGGGTAATTTCTCGGGTGCCGGTGTGCCTGAATTGAGCGGGGCTAATATTGCTACACCCTTGCTGTTTAAAATATTCAATACCATAGATTATAACAGCAGCAACGAATGGTATAATATGCCTAAGGAATGTGGCATGCGGCTGGTCTGCTCCGAAACCGGTAAGCTGCCCGAGGAGCATTGTCACAATACCGTAATGGATTATTTTATCCCCCTGATAAGCAACAGCACCCGCTGCGATAACATGCGCGAAATACCGGTAAGCGCCGATGGCAAAATATCATATTGCAAAAACTGTCTGCCCGAGAATGGCTATAAAAAGAAACTTTGCAAAGTAGTACCGCCCGAAATGCAGGCTTACTATGATGAGAACCGGATTGCCTACGAGCGCATACCGACCCACAACCCCGCCTGCGATAAAATATTTACTGAAGGCGCACCGGTAATCCGCTCGCCTAAAAACGGGGCTGAGTATTTCATAAGCAAAACCGAACCGGAACCTTTGCAGCTAAGCTGCGACGTAACCAACGATGTAAAAACGATTTACTGGTATGTAAACAATCGTTTCTTTAAGCAATGCGATGCACACACCAAATTGTTTTTTACCCCCGAAGAAGAAAATGTAAAGATATCCTGCACCGACGACAAAGGCCGCAACAGCGATGTATGGATTAAGGTGAAGCGTGTGAGTTTGTAGTATTTGGCTGTTAGGTTCCCCTCCTTCGCCGCTACCGCGGCGGATTTTAAGGAGGGGTGGCTCGCCGAAGGCGAGACGGGGTGGTCGGGTCAGCACAAACTACCCATACAACTCCTCCAACTCCAGTTTCTTTATGCGCATAGATATTGAACCACGGGTACGTCCAAAGTGCTTAGCCATATCTTTAATGTTTACCCCTTCGTAATACATTACGGTAAGCTGTGCATCCATTCGCTCTGTCCATGGCTTATAAGCATCTTTATTGTTTTCGCGCACATTTTCAACGGAGTATGATTTTTCTTTACCGGGCTTGGGCTTCGCTTTTTTGCTGTAAGCGGCCTTAGGCTCTGCTACCACAGTGCTGTAATCTTCTTCCTCTTCCTCTACCACTTTTAATACATGAATGTTGGCAGCAGGAGGGAAGTCAACCGGCATCAACGTTTCCGGTATATGCAGGCTGCTTTTGGCGCGAGTTACGGCCACATACAGCAGGTTTATTTCCTCGCTCAGCCTGCCGGCATCTGCTTTTTGGTTGCTGTTAACCGCTTGCTCCAGCTTCTTAAAAGTTATAAAATCATTTACCAGCTGCACCACATCATACTCCATACCCTTGCAGCGGTGTACGGTGCTAAACACCATGTCGGCCTTTTCTTTTTCATCGTTGCCTACATGCTTTTCTTTAATCTCCTTAAGTATACCCGGTATGAGGTTGCCATATTCCTTTACAATTTCTACCATCATCCCCAACTCGGCTTCTTCTGTCTTTTCAATATAATCTTCCAACTCGGGTATATCCCGCATCGATTTTATAAGCGTATCTTTTATAAGGTATTTATTGCCGTTGTGCAGGTTCAGCACATCGTATAGCGATGCCCCTTCGCTGGCGTAGGTGTAGGAGTTGATGTTGCCCTCAAAGTAAATGTGCTTTACCTTTTTCTCGGTTACATATTCTATAGCCTTTAGCAGCAGGCCCAGGTTAGTGCGTGCCAGTATAGCCTTGCTTTTATGCGCCTTGGTATTGGCTGCGCCGGTAATAGCGGTAGGGGTGTAGGGGCCAAGCATATCTTTCCACTTTAATATCTCCATACCCAGGTCGGCTATTGGCTGCGCAAACCTGAAACTGGTAGATAGGTTTAGCTGTTTAAAACCGGTTTTCTCCAGTGAGTTGACGGCAAAGCGCCACCCGTAAATCTGCTGGTGCGTATCGCCTACAATTACCTTAATGGCTCTCTGCTTCATAAAAACATCAAGCATGGCCGGCGAGGCATCCTGACCTTCATCAAATAGTATATAGTCGTAGTTTAATTGCGGATTCGATAACTGGAATTTTTTGAGATAGAAATCGTGCGTTATCTCTATTTCGCCCTTATCCATTTTAGCCAGCAGCAACCTGGTGTGTTTTTGTATGTAGTCATAGCACATGTTTACAAAAGCACGGGCCTTGGTATCGGTCACTACATCACGGTAGTTCAGGTCCTGCACTTTGGCTTTGTCGCTGTTGCAGAAATAAGCGATAAATTTATTGATATGATTAGCCACCATATACTCGGTGTGCTTCTCTCCAGTGCCCTGCAGGCCCAGCAGTTCTACAATCTCGTTGGTTTTATAGGCTTGCTGCCTAACCTTGTAATCGTATTTAAACACCACGTGCTTGTAAGCCAGCGAATGGGCGGTTTCTACTTTTACATTGCTCAATCCCTTCTCTGCAAATTTATGGGCGGCTTCCAGCTTTACGGCTTTGTTGAAGGCTACATACAGTATTTTACTGCCTGCCGGGCGTGTGCGCGCATACTCTATCACGGTAGTGGTTTTACCCGACCCGGCCACCGCGTTGATTGTGATGTTACCGGTAGAACCAATAATAGCCTGCTGTTCCTTCGTCAATTTCATGGAAGTGGTAAAGATGCCATTTTTTGAAATATAACCGCAGCTTAGGCCACAGTCGCCTGATTTTATAATTATTTTAAACACGGCACCCTGCACTGCTATGTTGTTTAATCATCTGCTACATTTGCACCATGAAGTATGCAACTATCAACCCTGTTAATAACGAATTGATAAAAGAGTTCCCGCTGGATAGTTTTCCTGATTTGGATGTTTCGCAGCAGGCATTTAAGAAATGGAAAAAACTTTCGGTAGAAGAAAGGGGCGCGCACCTGAAAAAGGTGGCTGAGTTACTGGAGAAAAATAAAGCAGAGTATGCCCGGTTGATAACGCTGGAGATGGGTAAGCCATTGAAAGAAGCAGAATACGAAATTGCCAAAACACTAACAGCCTTTGATTACTACATAGCAAACGCGCCCGCTTTTTTAAAGAATGAATCGGCAAAAAGCAATGCCAGCAAAAGCTATATAAGCTTCGAACCGCTGGGTATTATCTTTTCGGTAATGCCGTGGAATTTTCCTTTCTGGCAGGTGTTCAGGTTTGCGGTGCCTACGCTTATGGCCGGTAATGTGTCTATACTTAAGCATGCCCAGTGTGTGCCGCAATGCGCCTTAGCTATTCAGCAGTTATTTTTCGATGCCGGAGTGCCCGATAATATTTTTCGCAGTTACTTTCTATCGCGCGAAGACGCTGCGGCTGTAATAGCCGACCCGCGGGTGCATGGTGTTAGCTTTACCGGTAGCGATGCAACCGGTAGTGTGCTGGCGGCGCAGGCAGGCGCACATATCAAGAAGTGTGTGTTGGAACTCGGCGGCAACGATGCTTTTATTGTGCTGGAAGATGCCGACCTGGATATGGCGGTGGCAGGTGCTATCAAATCGCGCAGCATAAATAGCGGACAATCGTGCAACGGTGCCAAGCGCTTTATTGTAATGGATAAAGTGGCCGAAGCTTTCACCACAAGATTGGTAGAGGCCGTTAGCCAGCTAAAGGTAGGCGACCCAATGGATGAAACGACAAATGTAGGCCCGCTTGCGCGTAAAGACTTGCTGGAAAAAGTACAAAAGCAAATAGCCGACTCGGTGGCTAAAGGCGCAAATGCTTATTACGGCAGTGCGCCTTCCGATAGTACCGGCAATTTTATAGCGCCGGTAGTACTTACCAACGTAAAAGCAGGGATAACTTCGTTTGAAGAAGAAGTATTTGCACCGGTATGGAGTGTGATTACAGTAAGCAGTGTAGAAGAGGCGATTGAAACGGCAAACAACTCGGTATATGGTTTGGGTGCGTCTATCTGGAGTAAGGATAAGCAGAAAGCAGAAACATTTGCTACTGAGTTAGAAGCCGGCAACGTTTTTATAAATGATATTGTAAAAAGCGATGCACGCCTGCCTTTTGGTGGCGTAAAGCGTAGCGGTTTTGGCCGCGAACTATCGGAGTATGGCTTGAAGGAGTTTGTGAATATCAAGACTGTGTATGTAAACTAATTGGCTTCTCAACCTTAGATAGGTTTTGAATACTATATCTGAAATTTTGCCTATTGGCCTGAAAGGCCTTGATCTGTCAGCACTGGTCGAAGGCCTGTGTTCCTTCACGGTTCCACTCAAAGCCCTGAAAGGGCGCAATCACATGCAGTGTATTTCATCGCTATTTAAAAATCCCGTTTTTCTCTTATCTTGCTTTCATGGAGTTTAAGGTTATCATTTATATAATCCTTGGTATCGTCTACTTTCTGTACTCGGTAGGTAAAAAAGTGCAGGAGAGTAAGAAGGAAAAAAGCAGTACTTCTAACGAGCCCGAGCTGAACCCTAAGCCCGAATACAAACCTGTTAGCCCACCGGTGGCTAATCCGCTGGATGAGATTATGCGCGAAATAAAGCGCAAGCAGGCCGAGCAGGATGCCCAAAAAGCAAAAACTATTGTAACACAAAAACAGGTTACAAAAACACAACCTAAAGCACAGCCCAAAGAAATGTTGGTACACCAAAAGCAAAAAGGTGTTTTTGCCGAAGGTAACTATGAGCGAGACCTTACCGACGAAGAGAAAATTGAACGGGGTAAATTAAAGATAGAGAACGAAGGGATTTATAAAATTAAGTCGGTAGAAGAAACAGAGGTGGAAGAATCTGAATCTGCCTTTAAGTTAGATATCCGCAACGCTATTATCGGACAGGTTATACTAGAGAGAAAGTTTTAAAACATGTCTGTCAACCAATCATCCGTTTTTACCGGAAGTAACTCTCTTAAACAATTTTCAAAATTCTTATCCGGCAATTCATTTTCGCAGCTATTTATGCTCGTTGATGAAAACACTTTCCAGTATTGCTATCCGCTTGTAAAGGGCACGCTGCCTCAGCATGTTGTTATCCAAATTAAGAGTGGAGAGAAGAACAAGACTTTAAAAACCTGCGAGCAGGTTTGGAAAAAGCTGACAGAGTATAATGCGGATAGAAATACTTTGCTTATAAATCTTGGTGGTGGGGTAATTGGCGACCTGGGTGGCTTTGCTGCTGGTTGCTACAAGCGGGGTATTAAATTTATAAACCTGCCTACTACTTTACTGGCTATGATAGATGCCAGCGTGGGCGCCAAAACCGGTATAGATTTTAATGGGTATAAAAATCAGATAGGTTTGTTTAACGACCCGCAGGCGGTGTTTATTCATACTGTTTTTTTGGAAACATTGCCGCATGCTGAACTCCGCTCGGGTTTTGCGGAGGTAATAAAACACTATCTGATAGCAGATAAAAAGGCATTCAGGAGTTTGACCGGTAAAAGCGATGTGCTGCATACAGTAGATTGGAATGCGCTGGTGAAAAAGAACGTAGCTATCAAATCAAAAATTGTTTTAGCCGACAAGTTTGAAGTTGGCGACCGCAAAGCCCTGAACTTTGGCCATACCATTGGCCATGCCGTAGAAAGCTATTTTCTGGCAAAGAAAATTCCTGTGTTACATGGCGAAGCTGTGGCTGTAGGCATTATATGCGAGAGCTTGATTTCTGAACTATGCGGTAAGCTTTCGCGGGCAGAATACCTGCAGATATTGCGTGTAATGGGCGCTGTTTTTCCCGACCTGCCGGCTTTGGAAAAGAAAGCCATACCAACCGTTTTGAAACTAATGCAGCAGGATAAGAAGAATACTTTGGGCAAAATCAATTTTACTTTGCTGCAGGGCATTGGTAACTTTTCTATTAACAACTTCGTTGAAGAGGACATGATCATTCATTCATTAGAATATTATTCTGAAATTGCCTCTTAAACTATGCGGCTCTCTCACCCCACCAGGAAAATTAATACGCGGATACGTATACCCGGCTCAAAGAGTGAGAGCAACCGTGCGCTTATACTAAACGCGCTTACCGGTAATAAGCTGCAGATTGACAATCTTTCTACTGCACGCGATACCCAGAATTTGTTGCGGATACTGTCCAATAACGATAGTGTGGCCGATGTATTGGATGCCGGAACAAGTATGCGCTTTCTTACCGCTTATTATGCGGCAGCTAACCAGTCTAAAGTAATAACCGGATCGGATAGAATGAAGGAGCGGCCCATTGCCCCGCTGGTTAATGCACTGAGCGAAATGGGTTTTGATGTGCGCTATAAAGAGAAAGAAGGGTTTCCACCTTTAGAAATACACCCCGTTAACCTGGTCAAGATAGACGATGAAGTTTGGATAGAAGGCAACATCAGCAGCCAGTTTATTACAGCGTTATTGCTTATTGCCCCTTTTCTCGAAAAAGGTTTAAAGATAAAATTCACCACTTCGCTTACCTCGCGCCCCTATATAGATATGACCCTGATTATGCTGGAAAAACTAGGTGTAAATTACGAATGGGAGGAAAGCGCTGTAAGTTTGTTGCCTTTACAGTCATCGATAGACAACAATCACTTATCTATCGGCGCCGATTGGTCTTCTGCCTCTTACTGGTATTCTATCGCATTTTTAGCCGATGAGGCCGAAATATTTTTGGAAGGGTTGAAAGACGATTATAGCCAGGGCGACCGCGAGATGGCCGACTGGATGAAGCGCTTTGGTGTAATCACAGATTTCAATAGTGAAGGTGCGCTGATAAGAAAAACAAATGTTGGTTACCCTACTTTAATGAAGATGAACTTTGCCGGTAATCCGGATTTGGCACAAACCTTTGCGGCTATGTTTGCCGCTAAAAATATTGTGTGCAACATTAACGGTATCGACAGCCTGAAGATAAAAGAAACCGACCGCATTGCAGCCTTGCAAGCCGAGTTGCGTAAAATGAACGTGCATTTTGAATATGCACCTATGTATGAGTTTTACCAGCTAAAAGGGGATTTTAAATTTCCAGCCGAACCGGTCAAGACATACAACGACCACCGCATGGCTATGAGTTTTGCGCCATTAGCCTTATTAGGCGAAATAGATATTGAAAATCCCGAGGTGGTTGAGAAGTCATATCCAACATTTTGGGAGGATATGATGAAGGCTGGGTTCGTAGTTGTATAGTGTATTGGCTGTTAGATTCCCCTCCTTCGCCGCTACCGCGGCGGTATTTAAGGAGGGGTGGCTCACCGAAGGTGAGACGGGGTGGTCGGTGCCTATATCTTCATCAACTCAATTACATCTTTAGCGCCCAGCAATACATCCAGGTCGGCATCCGCTTTGGCAAAGCCAATAATAAAGCCACCGCCGCCGGCACCACAAATTTTTAAGTGGAACTCGTTACTGCGCAGGCCGGTTTGCCATACTTCTTTAAACTTAGCCGGTATAAACTCAGGCAGCAGGTCGTATTGCAGTTGCGATATCAGCTTTACCGAATTCATGAGCTGAGCATGGTTGCCATTTATAAAACTCTCTATGGCTATATTGGTAGTAGGCACCAGGCTTTTCTCAATAGTGCCCATAAATTTCGGGTCTTTGCACTTCTCCAGAAACAGGTTTACAAAAGGCGCCGTACTACGCGGTATGTGGGTGTTTATTAAAAACACCTTAATGCCCGGAGTTTCTGCCTTCGGTAAATCAAACAGATCTTTCACCTCGCCTTTGTCAAGCAATACTGCCTTATTCATGTAGCTTACCATAGCATCCAGCCCTGAGCTTTTACCATGGTAATAGCTTTCTAGTATGGCCAGCTCGTTCTTTACTTCGCTTACCGGTTTCTTCTTTTTCTTAAAGCTATTGTATTGATAATACACCGCAGCTACCAAAGCGCCCGAACTGCCCAGCCCATAACCCTGCGGTATGTTCGAGTCAAAGTATAAGCCGCTTTCTATATCTTCTAAAAATTGGTTGGTATCGTATTGGCTGGCTATCTGCTCGTGGTAAACAATGTAATTGGCAAACAGCTCCAGCGATTTGTTCGACTCCAGCACCTGCTGATCGCGTAGGCTGCCATACTTAAACATACCGTTGTATTGCTCTACCGGTGCAGCCAACCCCATAGCCCCTTTGTTGATGATATGCTCACCAAACAAAAGGATTTTAGAGTTGAATATTCTATGCGAAATTTTTAAAGCCACCTGTATTTATTTGTATTCTATGTTCACTTTAGTCTTTAGCAAGTTGCAACTACTCACATACACACTTGTATTCTATGTGCCTATGTTTCCTATGTGGTAAAATGTATTCTGTATTTTGCCAACTGCCAACTGTCAACTGCCGACTATCCCTTTACCTTCTTCGGCCCTTTGCCTACATTGTCATGTATCATCTTGCCACCTTCGCAGTGTTTTTCCAACTCGGAGTAAATGAACTTGTCAACCTTCTTGGCTATGTTCTTAGGATATAGTAAGTGAATATTTGGGCCTGCATCCAGTGTATAATATACCGGCAGCTTACTCTCTTCACGGAACTGGCGAATCTTCTCAATCATCTTAAGTGTAGATGTTGCCATCAGTATAAAAGAAGGAGAGGAGCACATCATCAAAGCGTGTAACGTCATGGCTTCTTCCTCTACAATTGCACCGAATTTTTCAAGGTCGCCTGTCTTTAGTGCACCCAAAATATCCTTCAGGTTTTTTTCTGCTTGAGCGTAACGCGTTTTTGCAAACGGGTTGGTTTTCATCAGCGAGTGGCCTACGCGGCTCGATACTTTTTTCTCTGCGCTGCTGGCTATCAATATCGTGTTCTGAAAAGTCTTAAATGTTGGGTGCAGGTTCTTTTCATACGGTATTGCGTACTCATCGCTGCTGCCTTTTACGCTTGGGCTTTTGCCCCACTGCGCAATTAGCGGATATACCGAGCGAGCTGCACTACCGGAACCTAAACGGGCATATACCGATGCTTTCTGCAGAAACTTCTCGTCCGAAACCTTCTTGCCATCCAGTTGCTGTTGCAAGTCACACAGGCACATAGATAAAGCGCTCATAGCCGATGCCGACGAAGCAATACCCGATGAATGTGGAAATGAATTAGTAGAGTGAATAAGCAAACCATATTGCTTCAGCAAAGGGAAATCCTTTTGTATGCTCTCGAAGAACTTAAACATCTTTAGCTGGAAAGCCATGTTGGCTTTGCCATCAAAATAAAAGCGCATCTCCAGGTCTTTCGATTTCTTATTTTCTTTTTCAAGAAGTGAAACCGATGTTTCGCTGTAGCACTGGTCTAGTGTAAAGCTGATACTTGGGTTGGCAGGTATTTGTATGCCGGGTTTCTTACCCCAATATTTTACTAAGGCTATATTACTTGGGCTTCTCCAGGTTGTTTTTTTAATTTCTTTCATTGTGCAAGGTTAAGAAGATTAGTTCTCAAAAATAATTTCATTCCACTTAAATACCGTCTCTATATTTTTTGTTGCCAGGTACTCTTTTAGCTCCGCTTCACTTTTGTTATTGGTAAGCATTACAAAATCGCCGCCCCAGGCGCCTAACGATTTTACACTGCCCCAATAATCGCTGAACAAAGCATCTTTTACTTTCAGCTGTTTTAGCTGCGAACCTATCAATATTTCGTGTTCGTTCATCAATTCTTCAAACACATTTAACTCGGTGCATTTTAACACAGCATGGGTTAAGCGCGTTAATTCATTTACACCATGCGTTTTATCGCTCACCAGCTCACGGTAATTTTTTATTCCTTGAGGCGATGATTGCTTTTTACCCAGGTGCGCAAAGTAAAGGTTCTCGCTAAACACTGGTTTCCAGTTCACCGGTGTTACTGTTGGCCTCTTTGCTCCGTTATCATCATTCAACTGGTAAAGTATGGCGCTGTCATGCCCCGCATTTGCCACATCATAACCTGAGCCGCGTAACGATTTTTGTAGTAGTGTATAGCCATCTATACCTGCCCAGCTTGCTACACAATAAATAAGGGTAGAACTTGAACCCAATCCCCAGTTACGTGGAAACTCCAGGCGCGTTTCTACAGCTACTGAATTAGTACCGATTAAAAAATCAGGATTTAGTTCACGTGCTGCATTTAATATACCGGTCAGGTCTTTTGCTTCGTTCTCATTGGCATTCAGGCAGGCAAAAGTTTCTTTATCAAACGTAAATTGCAGCCAGGGTTTATTCTGGTTATCCAGCGCTATCCAATAAAGTATGTTATCGGTAGAGCTTAGCTCTTTATAGCGAAGCGATTGGCCGAACCGGGTTGGCACCGATAACGCCAACGCGCCATCCAACACAAAATACTCACCGGTAATCAGCAGCTTGCCATGTCCGTAAAACATGTGGCCATTATCTTGTTTGGTTATCCGCAAACTCATACTGCAATACTAATACACTTTTACCACGGAGACACAGAATACACTAAGAAACACAGAGAAATGCAACATCTTTAATTCGTTAACTTTTTTGTTCTATTGCCAGGGCGCGAAATCCTTCCGTAACTAGCGATACTAAATCTTTTGAAATGTTGGTTGAGTTAAAATTTATAAGTAAGCCTTTAGGCTTGTTTGTAAGTTTTAAATAGGACAATAATTGAGCTTCGTAAAGTGGAATCATTTCTTCAACAGCTTTCAACTCAAGTATAATTGTATTCTCTACTAATAAATCCAGTATAAGGTAATTGCCCAGGTTTTTTCCTTTAACAAGATGTCTATGCGCACATTTGTTTCAACGCTTAGCTCTCTGCTGCGTAATTCATCCACTAAACAAGTTTGATAGACCGATTCTAATAATCCGGGACCCAGATTTCTATGAACTTCAATAGCCGCACCAATTATTTTGTAGCTTAACTCATTTATATACTCTTGAGTGATAACTTCTGGTTTGCGTAACATATCCAAAGATCTGTATTCTCTGTGTTTCTTAGTGTATTCCGTGCCTCCGTGGTTAATTCTCTGGCTTTTTTGTATTTCTCTGAGCCCAAAACTTACCCATTTGTATTCTCTGTGTTTCTTAGTGTATTCCGTGCCTCCGTGGTTAATTCTCTGGCTGTTAGCTGCTTTTCCGCAGGTTCTCTATAAACTCTCTAACCGCCGATACACTCACGGTTTTAACTTCAAAGTGTTTCTTAGCCAGCGCTACTTCTTCATCGGTGGCTTTATGGCCGGCCAGTATGTTGGTGAGGTGCATTTTCATGTGCCCGGCCTGTATGCCGCTGGTAGTAAGTGAACGCAGTGCAGCAAAGTTTTGCGCTAGCCCTACGCAAGCTATTATCTCCATCAGCTTTTTAGCATTTGGGTTACCCAATAGCTCAAGCGAGCGTTTGGCCAACGGGTGCAGCGATGTTAACCCACCTACAGTGCCAATAGCTATTGGTATGGTTAGCCAAAAACGGAACATTCCATCCTTCACCTCACACTCGCTAAGGCTGCGGTAAACCCCATCGCGGCAGGCATACGTATGCACGCAGGCTTCTACCGCGCGAAAATCGTTACCGGTGGCAAGCACCACCGAGTCTATACCGTTCATTATACCCTTGTTGTGCGTAGTAGCACGGTAAGGGTCTATGCGGGCAATGTTTACAGCCCGCTGAAAATTAGTAGCAAACTCTTCGGCGCTTATTTGTCCGCCGTCAAAGGTGCCCAGTTCCGATACCCGGCAGCTAACTTCGGCGCGCACTACACAATCGGGGGTGTAGTTAGATAAGATACACATGATAATGTCAATCTCCTTATCCTTACCGCTAAACTCGTCGCTGGCAGCTACCTTTGCCTGCAGCATGCTCCCAAATTCTTCCAGGCACGAGTTGATGAAGTTAGCACCCATGCTATCCACTGTTTCAAAGTAGGCACGTAGCTGGTAATAATCTTTCTCCAGGTTAGTAAAGTCAAACAACTCCATATCCAATACACCGCCACCCCGCTCTTCCATTTTGGTGGTTATGTGCTTTACACCTTGCTTCAACTCATCCTTTATAGTTTCGAAGAACGAAAACAATTTACGCTTGCTGCCATGGTAGATAAAGTGAACCTGGCCGACCTTTTTAGTAGATAGAACCTCTGCTTTAAAGCCACCGCGGGTAATCCAGTATTTAGCAGCGTTTGAAGCTGCTGCCACTACTGAGCTTTCCTCTATCACCATGGGCACAGCATACACCACATCGTTAATCCTGAAGTTAGGGGCTATACCAAAGGGAACCGGAAAGTTAGTCAGGGTGTTTTCACTAAAGCCATCCAGCAGCTTTTGCGCCTCTACGTTATCGTGCCAGTATTCGGCAAACTCTTTTACAACTTCTAC
>DATGWP010000092.1:0-26372 GCA_035299425.1 Chitinophagales bacterium
TATAAAGAAAGACCAGATAAGCCCCGCTGCCAGAAAACCGTTATACAAGCCCTGGTTGGCAGCCAGGGTTTTGGTAGGGGCAAATAATTCATCCTTCAGCGAACCCTTAAACGCCTTTTTGCCGGCGGTTTCCCAGGCAAACATCTCCAGCCACAGTATATAAATATGCTCTGCGGCTACCAGGCCGGTAAATATCATGGCTGCTATTTTCATGGTGTTTAATTTATAACTAATTGTTAACCGCCAATCTGCAATATTAAAAAACCGATTCCGTTTATAGTGGTAATTGCGCTATTGCAACATAACCATAACCGGTGAAAGCCGTATAACTTATAAGTACCTTACTTTTTTAACATACCTTATTTGTTGTAAATGTAAAGAGTTGTTACTTTCCGTGTGGAAATTAATTCTATCAGCATCTTAGAAATGATTTTCTAAACCTAAAACAAGTTCATATGAAAAGATTATCCGTTACGCTACTCGCCTTTTTAATGATTGTAGGTGTGGCTAATGCCACCAGCCCAACTGCTTCTGCTCCACAGGTTCTATCTGCATCGCAGGTTGCCAAGTTGGATGTTAGCGGTAAATGGACCGGCAAGCGCAATCAGTACTCTGCCGATAAAAAGACTTTCATCGAAAGCTTTCAATACGAATTTGATTTAAAACAAGAAGGTAACATCATTACCGGTACCACTACTATTATTAACAGCAACGGCGAATATGCCGATATGCAGATAGAAGGTGTGCTGGTAGGTAACAAATTGCACTTTGCCGAAAAAGAAGTGAAGAGCGCTATCCGCCCCGAGGGAAAAGTATGGTGCTTTAAGAGCGGCGAGTTGCTGTTTACCAAAGATGGCGATAAACTAAAACTGGTAGGTGCTACCCCAAGCTATATGGAAGTTTACAACTTTCCATGCAGTGGTGGCGAAACCGACCTGGTAAAGGTAGATAACAGCAACAACTTGGCAGTGTTGGCTAACACAGGAACAACTTCAGCAAGCGTGGCAGATAATATGAGCATCAATGTATTCCCTAATCCATTTGTGCAGACAGCCAGCATTTACTACAACCTCACTACAGATGCTAAGGTAAGCGCAGAGGTATATGACATGAGCGGTAAAATGGTTACAGGCCTTTTCGAAGGCAACCAAAAAGCGGGTAATTACAACCTTAGCTTCGATGCAAAAAATGCAGGTTCTTTAACCGGAATCTTCATTATAAAACTGGTGGTTAACGGAGAAGTGTTTAGCCGCCAGGTAGTGCAAATGCGCTAATTTGTTTACCAGTTAATAATTGACACTATGGGTCCCCGCTAATACCGGGGACTTTTTGTTTTGGAGAGTTAAAAGAGTTTTCTAAGTATCTGAATTTTGTTAGAATTATTCTTTATATTTAGATAATGAACCACCAGTACCCTAAAATTGTTTTTTGTCTTGTTTTTATTTGGCTTGGGTATATATCCAAAGCTTCAAATGATACGCTAACTATCGGGCGTGTGTTTGACTGGAAAGCAGGAGATTCTCTTGTTTATGATTTTTATGAACACATTTCATATCCAACGCCTCCCAATGGTCCCGGAGTGATAAATCAGCATTCTAAGCGTCTTTTGTATGTAGAGTCGAGAACTCAGTTAAATGATACACTTATTTATAAGATTCGTTGGCAGTATGGAATGCTGGATTCACTGCTCCTTTCAAATTCAGATACATCAGTTACAAAACTTAGCTATTCAGTTTTATATTCTTTTATGCAGAATTGGTGCCGTCCTCTCGAAACAATGCCAACTGTCGATTCTTCTTGGGCAAATGCGCAGTTTAATGGTCAGCCCGTCAGCCCAATCGACACTCTTTCCTCTATATGGATTTCCTATCCACAGTTTGAAACTTTTTACAGTATTTCATTTACCGAGAGGGTTGGGCTGAGACATGCATATTTCAATGCATTGGAATACATTCCGGGTATTAGTTCTTTTCAAGGGTATTATGGCGGCTGTGGAGTCAAGTTGGTTAGGTACAAGTCAGACTCTCTCACATGGACGGATCCCGATTTTTATCTCTCTATCGCTCCAATATACACAGAACCGAATTTCGGGGTTTATCCAAATCCTGCTACAAATAGTGTTTCAATTTCATGGTCAGGCGTAGGAGCGCTTGATGTGTTTATTTACGATTTGGCAGGTTCGAGTGTACTAAACAATGCGGGTGTTTTAAACAGTCCTGTTCAAATTAAATTGGATAATATACCTAACGGATATTATTTAGTTAAAGTCTCTGATAGACACGGTTTTACTCGGGCCAAAAGTCTTGTAGTAGCAAAGTGAATGGTATGTTCCTAGGGGACCTTGTAATCTCATTACCCGTTTTAGGTAAAATTTGCATTTGTAATTAACCCGGGGGGGTGTACCAGGTGAATTTGTAACATATTCATACACATTGACTTAGTTTGTCAGGGGGTATACCATTTTTCAAAAAAGCGGCGTTTGGGCAACACAAAGCAAGGCTCTTGTTTTATGCTTAAAATCACATGCCGGCAACCCGCTGTTTTTTATCTTCGCCGCATGACCAAAAAAGAGAGAGTTGACTTCATTATCAATAAGCTTGAAGAACTCTATCCCAACCCTCAGATACCGCTGGACCATACTGATGCCTACACTATGCTTATATCGGTATTGCTATCGGCACAGTGTACAGATAAGCGCGTTAACCTTACCACCCCTTTCCTGTTCGAAAAGGCCCACACCCCTAAGCAAATGGTAAAGATGGATGTAAAGGATATTGAAGATATTATTCGCCCCTGCGGACTTGCACCGGCCAAGTCTAAAGCCATTCACCGTTTATCAGAGATATTGTTGGAGAAGCACAAGGGCGAAGTGCCAAACACTTTTGAAGATTTAGAAGCCTTACCCGGTGTAGGGCATAAGACAGCCTCGGTGGTTATGTCACAGATATTTGACGTACCTGCCTTTCCGGTAGATACGCACATACACCGCCTGATGCACCGGTGGAAACTTTCCAATGGTAAGAGCGTTGACCAGACCGAGAAAGATGCCAAGCGCTTGTTTCCGGAGCAGATTTGGAACAAACTTCACCTGCAAATTATTTTCTTTGGCCGCGAGTATTGCCCCGCACGCGGACACAAGGAAAGTAAATGTCCCATCTGCAGCAAAATATAAGTAGAATTGAAAACACCAGAGGAGAACAGTAAAGAGGTTTTAAGGATACAGCTTTTTGTAGTTGTGGCGGGTGCGCTATTGCTTGTGGCTAAGTTTACGGCTTACTTTCTTACTCACTCCAACACCATACTTACCGATGCACTCGAGTCTATCATCAATGTAATTGCCGGCTTCTTTGCACTCTATAGCCTGTATCTATCCTCTAAGCCCAAAGACTACGACCACCCCTACGGCCATGGCAAGGTAGAGTTCATCTCTGCCGGTTTTGAGGGTATATTGATAGCCATAGCCGGAGTATCTATAATAGTTAAGTCTGCCATCTCATTCTTTCATCCCCAGCAGCTAGAGCACCTTGATATAGGTTTAGGCATTGTGCTGGGCTCCGGCCTTATCAATTACCTGTTGGCTGTGCTGCTTACACGTGCCGGCGAAAAGCATCAATCGCTCACATTAAAGGCCGACGGCGAACACTTGAAAAGTGATGCCTATTCATCGCTGGGTGTGTTGGTGGGCATTGGGCTTATACTGCTTACCAAATGGGCTTTTCTTGATAGCATAGTAGCTATCATTTTCGGAGTTCTCATAATCTATACCGGCGTTAAGCTGGTACGCAAGTCGGTGGCTGGTATTATGGATGAAACCGATGAAGCTATTGTGCAATCTATTATAAAACACCTTAGCGAACACCGCAAGTCACAGTGGATAGATGTACACAACCTGCGGGTAATCCAATATGGCAACAAGCTGCATGTAGATTGTCACGCCACTGTACCTTGGTACTATACGCTGGAAGAAGCCCATAACGAATTGGAAGAAATTGCGGCTTTGGTAAACGACAAAAGCAATAGCCAGGTAGAATTCTTTATACACGGCGACCCCTGCATTTCAGCATCTTGCAAAATCTGCACTCTTTCCGAATGTCCGGTTAGGCGCCAGCCATTTCAGCTAAAAATGGAGTGGAACCTGGAAAATGTAGTGCGAAATAAAAAACACGGATTATAATTGTGGCTAATGAGCAATAGGGTAGACGAAACACTTTTTGAAGGCGAGCATTACCTGGGCCGTCCCGCCGATAGTACTGACAAGATAATTTCCCGGCGGGTAGACCTGGTTAAGCAAATACCGGGTTTTTGCAACAAAGACTTAAAGCTATTGGAAATAGGCTGTGGCAATGGTGCTACCCTGCTGCTAATGGCCGATGAGATGAAAAGCTGTCTGGGCGTAGATGTTTTCGACCATACTGCCGAGTTTAAGAAGACCAAAGCTGAAAAGGGTATAACCAATTGCGATGTGCAGCTTAAGGATATAGAGAACGAAGACCTGGATGAGAAATTTGACCGGTTGATTTGCTTTGAAGTGATAGAACATTTTAATGATGACAAAACGGTAAAACGTTTTACACGCTGGTTAAAGCCCGACGCTTTATGTGCTATTTCGGTGCCCAACAAGTGGTGGGTGTTCGAAACTCATGGGGCTAAATTGCCCCTGCTTCCCTGGAACCGTGTACCGTTTTTTAGCTGGTTGCCAACTTTTATACACGAGCGCTTTGCTAATGCCCGCATTTATACCAAACCACGAATAAAGGCCTTGATGGAAGAGAGTGGTTTCGAAGTGCTGGAGATGAAATACATAACCGCCCCTATGGATGTATTGAAGGAAGGCGCGCTTAAAAGATTTTTGATAAAGAACATTTTCAATACTGATACTACCACTTCACCGTTTTTAAGCACCTCTATATTTGTGGTAGCCCGCGTAAAGTAATAGCTATGAAAAAGAATGAAGCCGATAATCCCTGGACTAAAATATCCGGTGAGGTGAAGTATGAAAACCCATGGATACGCATAACAGAGGATAAGGTGAAGAACCCTGCCGGCAACGATGGTATTTATGGTGTAGTGCATTTTAAAACCCATGCTATTGCTATTATACCTTTAGATGAGCACAACAATACCTGGATAGTTGGTCAGTACCGCTACCCGCAACACAGCTACGAGTGGGAGATTGTAGAAGGGGGGGGGCCTGTGGGCACACCGCCGCTTGATACTGCCAAACGTGAACTTATAGAAGAGGTTGGCCTCAAAGCAGAAAACTTTGAGATGATTTTAGAGATGCAGCTTTCTAACTCAACTACTGACGAACTATCCTATACCTATATAGCCCGCGGGCTTACTTATGTAGGAGAGGAGCCCGAAGAGGATGAGCAACTCACTATTAAAAAACTCCCTTTTGAAGAAGTATACCAAATGGTAATGCGAGGCGAAATACGCGATAGCCTTTCTATCGCCAGTGTGCTAAAAGCCAAAAACTTGCTTGATGCCGGTAAAATTTAGTAAACGCATTTAAAGGCATATTACTTCAAAGCAATTAACCTTCTGAAATCTGGCATTAAGCAGTAGTTACTTATCCGGTACCTGGCTCAGGGTAGGGGTTTTAATATTCTCTTTGCCGGTTAATCCCTCTTTAACCTCTATTTGAATACCATCCGAAAGGCCGGTTTTAATTTCTTTCTTTTCAAGTTTGCCGGGAGCCGTTTCTATTTCTACAAACACCTTTTGGCCCTCAAATGTTAATACACTTTCGGGCACAGAGAGCACACTGTCTTTGCGGGATAAAATAATATCGGCATTAGCGCTGTAACCTGCGCGTAGAAATTTGCCTTCTTTCAGGTCAACGGCGGCCTTAATTTCAAACTGAATAGCGCCGTTTTCGGTTACACCTTTCGGGCTGATGTATTCAAGTTTAGCCTCAAACTTATCTTCCTGCAGGGCGCCTATGGTTAATATCAGCGGCATACCCACGTGTATCTTACCTACTTCCGATTCATCTACCTTGCCTACAAATATCATTTCGCCCATATCTGCTACTGATGCTATGGTAGTACCCTCGTTAAAGGTGTTGCTCTCTATTACCGAGTTACCCTCTTTAACCGGCACATCCAGCACCATACCGCTGATGGTAGATTTTATGAGTGTATTGGTAACCGAACCCTGTTTGGCGCTGGTACCTTCTTTAATGAGTTGCAAACTGTTCTGAGCTGCGTCCAACTCTTCATTGGCAGTTTGGTAGCGGTTATTTACGGTTTGGTATTCCTGTGCCGATATAACCTTGTCTTTGTAAAGTTGGGTCAACCGGTCGTATTCTATCTTCGCATTATCTACCGCAATCTTTGCCTGGTTAAGGCGGTTCTCTGCATTGCTCAGGTTAAGCATGTTGGGTATAATTTTTACCCTTGCTATTACGTCGCCCTGGCGCACCTTATCACCTGCCTTAATAAACAGCTTTTCTACAATGCCGCTTACCTGGCTTTTCATGGCTACTTCGCGGCGCGGGTTTATGGCACCGGTAGCTACTGTTTTTTGAATTATGGTTTGCACCGATGGCTGTACGGTGGTTATCTTTTCCGGTTCTTTCTTCGATTTGCCATACAGGAAATAGAAGGTCCATCCGAAAATGCCCAATACCACTACTACTAACAATACTTTAAAAATCTTACCTAACATGGTTTATGTTTTTTATTCTGTTCTCAATGCTTCTACCGGTGATATTTCCAGGGCCCTGCGGGCAGGAATAAGACCCGCCAACAAACCAGAGAATATCAATACCGCTAATGCTTTTAATGCTACACTCAAATCTACACCAGGGTGCATAAACATGCTATCGCTATCTACCGGCATGTATTTGTTTGTCAGTTCTAATAAGCCAATGCCTATAACCAAACCTGTGTAACCGGCTACTGCAGTCAGCGTTACCGACTCCATTATCAGCTGGCTTACTATGGCTGCCGGTGTAGCACCTATGGCACGACGCACACCAATTTCGCGGGTGCGTTCTTTTACCACTATCAGCATAATGTTACTTACCCCAATTATACCTGCCATTAAAGTGCCTATGCCCACAAACCAAACCAGTAACTCTATACCGCTAAACAGCCCGCTCATTTTGCTAAACTGCTCTTCCATATTCCAATGGCCAATAGCTCGCATATCATCGGGTGCTATTTTATGGCGTTCTTTTATCACTGCCATGGCTTTCTTTTCTGCTTCCAGCGCCGATACTCCATCGGCTGCCATTACCGAGAACCACCCTACCTTATTACCCATATTAAATGCCTGCCCGAAGGCGGTAAACGGCACATAGATAGCTCCGGCCTGTTCACGGGCATCGTGCCCGTGGCCGCTGCCTTTAATAGTACCGGTAACCATAAAGTTAACGCCGTTTACCTTTATGTAGCCGCCAATGGGATCCTCGCCGGGTGCAAATAGTTTTTCAACCACCAGTTCGCCTACTACAGCAACTTTGCGCCGGTCTTTAATATCCATACCGTTTATAAAACGCCCGCTGGTGAGTTTAAATTGCTGAATATGCACCACCTCGGGATGAATGCCATACACACCAAAGGCAGCAGTTTTTAATCCGCGTATTACATTGTTTTCGCTCTGGTAACCGCCCAATTGGTTCATAGGCGCTACTATTTTCAGGTCGCTTATTCCTTTTAAGGCCTCGGCATCCTCTACCGTAAAGTTGTATTGGCGGTTGGGTTGTAAACCTTTATAAGGCTTGCTGGTAGACTGTGCCCACATAAAAAAACTATTGGTAGCGCTGCCGTTAAACTCCTGTAGTACGCCATTGCGCAAACCATTACCCGAGCCTAACATGATAACGAGCATGAAGATGCCCCAGAACACGCCAAAGGCCGTAAGCCCGGTCCGTAGCTTGTTCTTGCGCATGGCTGCACCTATTTCCTGCCAGTTATCTAAATCGAATATCATACTTCATCTTTTAATGCGACTACCGGGTTAATGCTGGCGGCACGCATGGCCGGAAAAAAGCCTGCCAGCAGCCCTGCAAAAATAAGTACCAGTGTGGCACTTATAGCCACACTAAAATCTACATCCGGGTTCTGAAAAAAATCGCTGTTGGGAACGTACTTCTTAAACAGTTCCAACACTAATACCCCCAGCACCATACCGGTGTAACCCGAAAGGGCGGTAATAATAAGCGACTCCTGCATTATCAGACTAACAATAGAAAACGGATTGGCGCCAAGCGCCTTGCGGATGCCGATTTCTTTGGTGCGCTCTTTTACCGATATCATTAATATGTTGCTTACGCCCACTACACCGGCTATGATAGTGCCTATGCCAATTATCCATATAAAGATGCCGATGCCCTCTATCATATTCATTATCCGTACATAGTTTTCGCGGTTGTTGTAAGCGCTTACGGCATTCTGGTCTTTTGGGCTAAAGCCGTGACGGGCGGCCATTAGTTTCACTACTTCTTCGGCCATGGCGCTGCCCTGCTCTACCGGTAAGTCGCCGGTGCCCAGCCAGATAACATCGAGATAGTTTTGCCCATTAAACACTTTCTGCGAAGTAGATGCCGGTATGTATATGCGGTCCATATCGCCGCGGCCAGGGTCGTAAAAGGCACCCACCACTTCAAACGATATGCCCTGCACATCTATGTAATTACCTATAGGGTTTTCATTTTTGAAGAAAGCATCTTTAACCGGTTGGCCTATTACGCATACCTTGCGGAACTGGTCCATATCGGCCTGGTTTAAAAAGCGGCCTTCGGTAACACGCAGATTCTCCAGGTAATCGTGTTCGGCATAACCACTGCGGCACATAAAGGTGGCTTTTTCGTTACCACGCCGCATGGTTTTCATCATGTGCCCCTGTGCTGTGCCCGAGTGCTTATTAATATTGGTACCCAGCTTTTTCATTATCAACTCCATATCCTCGTTTGTGAGGCGTATGCGCCTGCCTGGCTGGTAGCCGTTATAGGCCATAGATGTTTTACCGGCATCTACCCAAATGGTATTGGTAGCATCCGATTCAAACTGCTTTTGTGCGCCGTTTTTCAAGCCCCTGCCGGCACCTAGTAGTATGATAAGGATGAATATACCCCATGCCACACTAAACGCCGTCAGCGCTGTGCGCAACCGGTTGTTGCGCACCACATAGTATATCTCTATCAGGCTATCGTAGTTCATTAGCTGGTGGCCGATACAGGGGTTACTATTAGTCCATCTTTAAGGCGGATTACGCGTTGGGTTATATCTGCCACATCCTGCTCGTGCGTAACAATTACTATTGTCATGCCCTGCTGATTCATATCTTTAAAAATCTCCATTATCTCGTGGCTGGTTTGCGAGTCGAGCGCACCGGTAGGTTCATCGGCCAATATCACTTTCGGTTTAGTGATAAGCGAACGCGCAATAGCTACGCGTTGTTTCTGTCCGCCCGAAAGTTCGCTTGGCAGGTGGTCGGCCCAATCTTTCAAGCCCACACGCTCCAGGTATTCCATCGCCATTTTTGTGCGCTGGTTGCGGCCCACCCCTTGGTAATATAAAGGAAGAGCGACATTATCAACCGCATTTTTGAAGGAGATAAGATTGAAACTTTGGAACACAAAACCCAGGAACCGGTTGCGCAATTGCGCCGCTTTAGTCTGCGATAAGTTTTTAATCAACTGCCCATTTAACTGATAGCTGCCCTCATCGTAGCCATCCAGTATACCCAGTATATTAAGCAGGGTAGATTTACCGGAGCCCGATGAGCCCATAATGGAAACAAACTCACCCTCGCGTATATGCATATCTATGCCCTTGAGCACCTGCAGCTTATTGCTGCCCATTTGGTATGCTTTGCGAATGCCCTCCAACTTTATCATGACGCGAAGAAAAACATAATCCCTTTAACAAATGGGAGTATTACGTTAAAGAAGTGTGAAAGGAACGCGGAATTCGGAATTGGGAATGCGGAATGAACAACCACCTATCAGCATTGCAACAGCATTATTTTGAACAAAAAATAAGCGCATAACGAAGGTTAGGATATTAGTATCGGTAACCGGTATTATTCCGCGTTCCGGTTTCCCAAATCCGAATTAGTTTACCGCACCAGTGTTAAGCTGCCTTTGTACATCTTATCAGTGTAGTTGTTTAGGTAAACCAGCTTGATAACATATACAAACACGGCAGGGTTAAGGGCTACACCTTTGTAAACGCCGTCCCACTTAAAGTTCATGTCGGCGCTTTCGTATACCTTTTCGCCAATGCGGTTATATACCTCTACCGAAAACTGTTTCCAGGCTTCTTTGTTGCCAAATACTTCGAAGTAATCGTTCACGCCATCGCCGTTAGGGGTAAAGGCATTGGGTATAAATACCTCGTATTTACCATCTACCAATACATTGACAGTAGCTACAGCCTTGCAGCCCTTATCATCGGTAGATTCAACCACGTAGCGCATATTATTGTATGGGCCGGCCTCGGTGGTTGGGCAGGTAGCGCAGCTAAGGTCGTTATTCGGTGTCCATAACCAGCTAACCGGGTTGCCATTAACAGCATCAGCAGTTAATGTTACGGTTTGCCCCAGGAAGACCGTAGCCACGGTATCCAGCAAAATGGTATAAGGTAGCGGCTGATTTAATATTACCGATGTGGTTACAAAACAACCCTTAGTGTCGGTAACCGTAACTGAGTATGTGCCTGCACCTAATTGCGATGCCACCGGGTCGGTGCTGCCATTGCTCCACAGGTATGTATAGCCCGGTGTGCCGTTTTGTGCAATTACTGTAATAGTCCCATCGGTGTATTCAAAACAGGTAATAGGGTTAATTATAGTATCAACTATTAATTGAGTAGGCTCTGTTACCTGGTAAGTTGCTGCTACTGTACAGTTGTTGCCATCGGTGCAGGTTACTGTATAGGTACCTATCGGCAGATTGTTAATAGTAGATGTTGTAAATGAGTTGCTCCAACTATAAGCAAATGCAGGTGCTCCGGCACCAGGAGTAACTGCAATGCTGCCATCGCCACCACTATTGCACGATACATTGGTAATTACGGCGCTAACAGTAGGGTTTACATTTACAATCACCGTTTGTGTGCTGGTATCGGCGCAACCATTGCTATAGTTGGCTATAATAGCCACCTGGTAAGTTCCGGCGGTGTTGTATAAATAGGTAGGGTCAGTAGCTGTGCTGGTACCGGTGCCATCGCCAAAGGCCCAATCAAACGTATTAACCGGATAGGTTACTACATCGGTTGTATTGGTAAACTGTGTAGTATTGGTTAAACAAACAGCCGGTGCTGTAAATTGTGCATTGCCTACATCGCGTACGGTCACCTGCTTGCTCACGGTATCTTTGCAACCGGCGTTGGTAGTTACAACTAACTCTACTGTATGGTTGCCGGCGGTAGGATAATTATAAGCCCCGTTTTGAGTTTGGGTGGTAATGCCATTGCCAAGGTCCCAGTTCCATCCAACAAGTGCTGCGGCCGGGGTAGAGGCATCGGTCAATTGCATATCGTTTCCAATACATGGCGAAGTAGAGTTGAAGTCGGCAACCGGGTTTGCATTAACCACTACCTGTTTAGAGAAGCTGTCAGCGCAGTTATTGTTATACTGCAGATATAGTGTAACTGTATAGTTTCCTGCTGCTGCATAAACATGTTGTGTGTTTTGCTGGTTAGCGGTGGTGGCATCGCCAAAATCCCAGGTGTAACCGGTTATCGTGGTAGCAAAAGGATTAGCGGTTTGGTCGGTAAATACAGAAGTAGCCCCTTCGCAAAGCGAAGCTGAAGCAAAATCAATATTAGTTGGGCCAACTACAATAACAGGATTGCTGGTAGTATCGGCGCAACCGGCGCCTGAAGTTGTTATTAAATCAATGGTATAAGTACCGCTTTGCGCGTAATTATGCGATGGTGCAGGGCTGTTAACTACAGCAGTATTGTCTCCGAAATACCAGTTGCTGGTAATAGTTCCGCTGCTAAGCGTAGAATAGTTAATCGGCGCTACAATTATATCGTTACAAACATCGGCTACAGTAAAGCTGGCTACCGGTACCTCGTTTACAGTAACTACTTTAGTGAAACTATCCTGGCAGTTGTTGCCGTAATCCAGTTTCAACTCTACGTTATAGTTACCAAATGCAATGTAAGTATGTGTTGGGTTTTGTTGGATGGCCGTATTGCCATCGGCAAAATCCCATGTGTATCCGGTAATAGATGTGTTATAAGGGTTAGTAGTTTGGTCGGTAAAATTAGTGCTTGCACCCATACATACCGGTGAAGTAGTAAAGTCGATATTGGTACCAATGGTTACTATCACTGGATTAGACACCGTATCGGCACAACCAGCCAAAGATGCAATCAATTGGATAGTGTAATTGTTGCTTTGCTGGTAAGTATGTGTGGGTGCTTGTGCTGTAACGGCGGCGCTTCCATCGCCAAAAGTCCAGGTAGATGTAAGTGCGCCTGCAGATATGGTGGATGTGTTTACCGGAGCCACCACGCTATCGTTACACACATCGGCAACCGTAAATCCTGCCACAGGGTTTTCATTTACTGTAACAGCTTTGGTGATACTATCAAGGCAGTTGTTGCCGTAATCCAGTTTCAATTCAACGTTATAGGTGCCAAATGCAAGATAGCTGTGCGTAGGGTTTTGTTGGTTGGCAGTATTGCCATCATCAAAATCCCAGCTATAACCGTTTATTGTTGTGTTGTATGGGTTGGTGGTCTGGTCGGTAAATACACTTGTTACCCCTTCGCAAACTGCCGGGGCTGTAAAATCAATTCTTGTACTGATAATAACAAGCACGGGATTGCTTGTAGTATCTGCACAACTACCTGATGCCGCAACCAATTGAATAGTATAAGTATTGCTTTGCTGGTAAGTATGTGAAGGAGAAGTGCCGGTAACTGCAGCACTGCCATCGCCAAAATTCCACGTTGAATTAATAATACCTGCAGATAGGGTAGAAGTGTTAACCGGTGTTACCATGCTATCGTTGCAAACATCTGCTACCGTAAATGAAGCAACCGGTGTTTCATTTACCGTTACCGTTTTAATAATGCTATCGGTGCAGTTATTTCCATAGTCTAACGTTAATTCAACGTTATAAGTGCCAAATGAAAGATAGGTGTGTGTTGGGTTTTGTTGAATAGACGTATTTGTATCATCAAAATCCCAATTGTAGGAGTTGATGGTGGTGTTAAATGGATTTGCTGTTAAATCTGTAAACGTAGTCACGCTGCCCTCGCACACTGCCGGTGCGCTAAAGTCAATTGTTGTTCCTCTTATTACCGTGATAGGCTGTGTGGCCGTATCGGCACAGGCCGAATCAGAAGTTGCTATTAGCTGAATTGTATAATTGCCCGATAGCGCATAGGTGTGCGGTGGCGCCTGCCCCGAAACAGCGGCGGTATTATCGCCATAGGTCCAGCTATAATTAACGTTACCGGCAGAAATGGTAGTGGTATTAACCGGTGTGGTAGTGCCCCTGTTGCAAAGGTCGGCCACAGTAAAGCCTGCCACCGGTACGGCGTTTACTGTTACAGTGCGCGATACACTATCGTAACAGTTGCTGCCGTAGTCAAGTAGTAGTGTAACAATATAGCTGCCCTCTGCTGTGTAAGTATGTGCCGGGCTAAGCTGGTTGCTGGTGCTGGCATCGCCAAAATCCCAGGTATAGCTAAGTATAGCCGAACCGGAGTTATTTACAGTAAGGTCGTTAAACTGGGTAACCCCGTTAAAACAAACATTGTTTGCCGAAAAATCCTGCTCAGCGCCTATGATTACGTTGGTAGGGTCGGTAAAGCTATCTATACATGCTCCGCCACCTGCAGAGGCTATCAGCGTTATGTTATAACCACCCGATTGAGCATAAGTATGTGCAGGGTACTGTGCCGTATCGTGCGGAGTACCATCTCCAAAGTTCCAATCAAAAGTCATGGTGCCGGTGCTGATTGTTGTGTTATTTACAGGTATAAGCACACTATCGTTGCAAATGCGACTTAATGTAAAGTCTACGTTAGGCTGAGCATAGATGGTAACAGATTTTGTAATGCTATCGCTACAACCGGCAGGCGATGTAAGCCGTAATTTTACCTGGTAAGTGCCATCGGTGGCATACAGGTGGTTAGGCGATTGGCCAATAGATGTGGTGCCATCGCCAAAATCCCAATACCACTGATAAAGTAACCCGGCAGCATATTTAGAGGTGTTGGTAAAGGTAACCGGTGTGCCCGAGCAGGCATTGCTGACCGTAAAACCTGCCGTATCGCTACCCACATAAATGCGCGCAGTATCAAAACCATCGCATATGGCGCTGGTTATTCGTATATACACCACCGTATCTTTATCTACAAACATGTTGTGTACATAGTTAATGTCGGTAGTGGCAAATGTGGTGTTACCTATAGTCCAGAAAATGGAGTCGGCCTGCACCCTGGCGGTGGCCTGCAGGCTTAAATTTTGAGGAAAGCAAAACTGGAAAGGCCCACCAAGGTCGGGCTCGGGCCCTAGAATTTTTACCGTATCAATTATCAATGTATCCTTTTTACAGGCGGATTCTAACTCGTAAAATATGCGGATAGGGTACTCGCCATAGGCCGTGTAAATGTGCCAGAATTTGAGGCTATCCTGCACCCGTGTGCCATCGCCAAGGTCCCACTCCAGCGATACTAACCGGGCTGTATCGGGTGTATTAAGACTAAGAAATACCGTATCGTAAGGGCAGTATGCTTTGCTGGTATCGTATACATTAAGTATGGGTACCTGCACACGTACACCGGCTGAGTAACCGTAAGACTCATAAGGGCCATAGCCATATACATATGTTATAATACCCTGGTTAGAACTAATAGTATGGTCGCCTTGTGTAATAGTGCGTTGTAAATAAGAATACGCGGTGTTTTGCGGCACCGGTGTAAACGTGCCGCCAATGCTTACACCATCCAGTGTTACAGTACTAAGGTCGGCAGTTTTAGCTACTATATTGGCGTAATATGTAAAAGCTGGATTATTATTTGCAAAAGCATTAAAGGTAACTGTGTTTATGTTTTGCGTAATAGGGCTAAGCGCAATCATAAAAGGGTCGCCAATATCATCCATGTTTGCATCACAATCGGTACCGGTGCTGTATTGCATTACCGATATAGGGAAGTTAGATGTAATGTAGGATACTGCGCTGCGGTTAAACTCGTTAAACTGCCCGGCATTAAGGTTTATTACCGGTCCGTTGTTAACTCTGAATTGGGTGCCGTTTTGCGATGCAATTACACGGAATACATCGTAGTCGCGGGTGCTATAGGGCACAGTAACATATTCTGTACCCCACGAGGCTATGGGATATAGCTGGTCGAAAAGGTGGTCGCAATAGCCACAGCCAACTACGTTGGCGCATACATGGCCCCCGAAAATTGCAAAGTTCTTGTTGTTGGTTCCGGTTACGCGGGTACCGGTTAGGTCAGTAGTACCGCTTTGTAACTGGTATACCTCGCCGCTATCAATAGTAATACTGTAAGTAACACCGGCCGGGTGTACACCGGCAGTTACCGATGGGGTAATGTTAATAGTAGTATTGTCTTCGCAGGCTGCTATCAAAAACTCAGGGCTGCCGTTGTTCATGCTGGCGTTGTACCAACTCGTTACTATATAATCTTTGCCTAATGAATTGGTGGGGAAAATAACCGCAGCATCACTGGTAAACTCCTGGTAATAGTGGGCAAACACGCTCACACACTCGGTAGTGCTTACGTGTAATGCTTTGTTGCTAATATTATCTGTGCTAAAGTTTTCGCCGATGTTATAGGGTACCACTACCAAAGTAGAGATGCCGGGCGTAACGGTAAAAGTTTGCGACCAGTTTTGAAGAGGAGAGGAGATGGTGCCGGTACAGGGGGCTTCGCTGGTAATATACACCCGCATTTCGCCGGTTTGCTGGTATATGTTTTCCATAAAGCCGAACCAAAAATCTTTTCCTTTTGATATTTGTGCGTCGGTCAGGCCAAACATCAATAATAACACGGTGAGCGTGTAAAGTTTTTTCATGCAGGGTATTCCTTTTCTCTGTTAAAGGAATAGAATGGAAAATAGGAATAAAGGTTGTATTTGCTACAAATATTTTATACACAATATAAAAATGTAAATATCTGTAGCGCAACAGGTTGCGTGGCGATTATTAATAAATAACGGGAAGTAAGTGCCTTGTGAATTAAACTTATTCCTCAGATGAGCTCTTGAAGCCTTTCATAATACCTCTTACACTTTCGCGAATGAAGTTTACTATTTCATCTTTATCGGCGCTCGATTCTATATCGGCATCTATGTACTTAAGTGCGGTACTGGTATTGTAACCACGGATATACAGGATACGGTATACATCCAGTATCTGGTTAATCTGCTCGGTGCTGTAGCCACGGCGGCGAAGGCCTATCGAGTTTACACCGGCATAAGTAGTGGGGTGGCGTGCAGCCCGCACAAATGGGGGGATATCTTTATTTACCAGACAGCCGCCGCTTACTATTACGTGGCGGCCTATCTTTACAAATTGCTGAAAATTGGTAGAGCCTCCAAGTATAGTGTAATCACCTACCTCTACATGGCCGGCCAGGTTGGCATTATTAGCCAGTACACAGTTATTACCTATGATACAGTCGTGGGCTATGTGCACATAAGCCATCAGCAGGGTATTGTTTCCCACCACTGTTTTCATAGCTGCTTCTGTACCTTTGTTTACAGTTACGTATTCGCGTATAACCACGTTATCACCAATTACCACACTAGATTTTTCGCCTTTATACTTCAAATCCTGCGGTATAGCAGATATAACTGCGCCTGGAAATATGCGGCAGTTTTTGCCTATCCGGGCGCCCTCCATAATAGTTACGTGCGGGCCTATCCAGGTACCTTCGCCTATTACTACATCTTTAGATATTGTTACAAATGGCTCAACAACTACATTGTCTGCAACTTCGGCCTGTGGATGTATATAGGAGAATGGCTGGTTCATTATTCGGCTGGTAGGGTATGGGTGGTTATATTATTTGCCTTCCTTTCTTTGAATTTTGGCCATCAGTTCAGCCTCACTAACCAGCTTATTGCCTACATAAGCCGAGCCTTTCATTTCTATAATTCCGCGGCGCATAGGCGATAGTAGTTCCATTTTAAACAAAACAGTGTCGCCGGGCACCACCAGGTTTTTAAACTTTACTTTATCTATCTTAATAAAGTAAGTATCATAATTCTGTGGGTCGGGTAGTTTATGTAGCACCAATATACCGCCGGTTTGGGCCATAGCCTCCAGTTGCAGCACACCAGGCATTACGGGATTGCCCGGAAAGTGGCCCTTAAAGAACTCTTCATTCATAGTTACCGCTTTTACGCCTACTACCTCATCTTCGGTAAGATGAATGATTTTGTCTATCATCAAAAAAGGGTAGCGGTGGGGCAGTATTTTTTCTATGCCAACAGTGTTGTATATCGGCTGCTTGTTAGGGTCATAGCTGGGTGCAGGGTCTTTCATACGCTCCTGCTTAATGTGCTGCTTAAGCACCTTAGCAAACTCAACGTTGTGTTTGTGGCCCGGCTTGGTAGCTATAATATTAGCGTTGATAGGGGTACCTATCAGGCCTAGGTCGCCTACTACATCCAATAGTTTATGGCGGGCAGGTTCGTTATGGTGGTGTAGTTCCACATTATTTAATATGCCTTCTTCTACTACTTTAATATCCGGTTTGTCGAAAAGTGCGGCGAGTTTGACGCGCTCTTCTTCGGTTACAGGCTTATCTACTACTATAATAGCGTTGTTAAGGTCACCGCCGCGTATCAGGCCGGCCTCGTACAGCATTTCTAACTCGTGCAGAAAACAAAACGTGCGCGAAGGGGCAATCTCCTTTTTAAAGTCGTTTACCTTGTCCATAGTGGCATGTTGCTGCCCCAATACTTCGCTTTTATAATCAATAAGGGCGGTAACCTTGTAGCGGTTGCTTGGCATGGCTAGATATTCTACGCCACTCTCCTTATCTACATAGTGTATGTTCTGGCGCAGTTCAAATATGTCGCGCTCTTCTGTTTGTTCCTGTATACCAACCTTTTCCAGCGCCTCTACAAAATAGCGGGCGCTGCCATCCATTATCGGAATTTCTATTCCATCTACCTGCACCAGGCAGTTATCTATCTGTAAACCAATTAAAGCGCTCATCAGGTGCTCTACAGTGGCTACCATGGCATTACCCTTTTCAAGGGTGGTTCCGCGCTGTACGGTAGTTACTAAATCGCAGTCGGCATTTATTATTGGCTTGTCGTTCAGGTCAATACGCTGAAACTTGATACCGTGGTTTACCGGGGCTGGCAGAAAGGTAACCGTTACGTTTTGTCCGGTATGAAGGCCTACGCCTGTAAGCGAGGTCTCGTTTTTTATCGTTTGCTGTAAAGAATGCGTCATTAACCGTTTCTAAAGGGTGACAAAACTATTATTTTACCTCATATTAACTATATATCGCCATTTTCTTTCCAATAAGTTACAATTTGGCCTCCAACTTCTTCTCCAGGTCTTTTACGCGCTGCACCAGTTGGGGAAGAATTTTCATAGAGGCTAGAATGCGGTAATGCTCTCTTGCATCTATGGCAGGAGCGCCGGATACCCCCTTTCCTTTCTCTTCAATATTGCGGATAACGGCCGCCTGGGCCTGTATTTTTACCCCATCGGCAATAGTAAGGTGGCCGGTAATGCCCGCCTGCCCGCCTATCATCACGTTTTTGCCAAACTTAGTGGAGCCCGAAATACCTGCCTGCGCTGCAATTACCGTGTTGTCGCCTATTTCAACATTATGGGCTACCTGTATCAGGTTATCCAGTTTTACGCCATTGCCAATCTTGGTAGAGCCTATCACCGCCCTGTCAATACTGGTATTGGCGCCTACCTCTACATCGTTACCTATAATTACATTGCCCGTCTGGGGAATTTTTTTGTAGCTGCCATCCGGCTGCGGAGCAAAGCCAAAGCCATCGCTGCCAATTACGCTGCCCGAGTGCAGTATTACACGGCTACCGATTTTGCAATCATAGTAGACAGACACGTGTGAGTATATGGTAGTATTGTCGCCAACCTCGGTATTATCGCCAATAAAGCTGTTGGGGTAAATGGTTACGTTGTCGCCAATCTTTACGTTGTCGCCCACATAGCTGAAGCTGCCCAACTGAAAGTTGGCACCATGTGTAGTATTTTTGCCAATATGCGAGTTGGGTTCTATGCCCGACGACTTCTGGGTGCTATTCATGGCAGCATACGCTTCCATGAGTTTTTGAAACGCCTGATACGGATCTTTAACACGAAGCGCAGCAGCGATATTCGCTGTGTTGTATTCAAGTGTTTCATCACAAAGAAGAATACCCGCCTTTGCAGTTTGCGCATAATGAAAGTATTTGGGATTGCCTAAGAAGCAAAACGAATCGGCATCCGCCTCTTCTATTTTGGCCAGTTTATTTACCCGCGCATTTGGGTTCCCTTCTAGTTTTGCGTTTAGCAAAACGGCTAATTCTTTCGCTGTTATCTCCATCTCCGGTTCAGGTGTGTATGCACGTTAAACGCGTGCCATTTTTATTATTGTGCAGCGCGAAGAAAATATTTTTGAACAAAAGCATTTGTGAATACTTACGGCTTTATTGCTAGCCTGGCAATAGCCAGCATAAAACGCTTGCCAGCGTTGCCCTTACGCCCATATTTACTGCCCTTACGGAAACTATCGAAGTAAAGTTTGCTATACATACTGGCGAAAATGGCGCACTTGTAGTGCCCATACTTTTTACCGCCATTGCGTAAGGTTACATGTTTAGCACCTTGCTTTTTCATGCCATCACGGGCTACAAACGAGTTGCGGTAGGTAACCTGCTCATCATTGTTGCAGTAGCAAAGTTGTACCGGGTTTTCGGGTTTCCAGTCGCAAAGGCTGTTATCGGCCAATGCCTTTCGCATAGGAAAATTAGGGTCGTTTACATACAACTGCACAAAAGTATCGCGCACCATATCTTTAGGCACTTCGGGCAGTACTTTATCTATATCCCCTAATCTCCGGCCACTATCAAACATCACTGGTATAATAGAATCGAAAGGTGGATTATAGATACTGGCAACATTGGGAACTATCTTATATACCTCATTAAACCCTTTTAGTATATAGGGTAAATAATGCGGGTTAGAATACTTTTTGAACATCACCTCGCTCTGCACGCCACCCATATCGTAGGCACCGCTGTTGCCGCTGGCAGCGGTTACTGTAAAGTCTTTCGAATAGCTTTCCTGTATTACCTTATTAGCTGCAATAGCTGCATAGCCACCCTCTGAGTAACCGGTGAGAAACAACTGTTTATTTGCCTTTACCCCTAATGAGTCATTCAACTCGCGGGCGGCAAAAAGAAAATCTACTGTAGACTGTCCCAGCGATTTATATTGCTGGTAGAGGTGGAATCTTTCACCATGGCCCAGGCCAATGTAATCGGGCTTAAGCACCAGGTAGCCATCTACGGCCAGGCCAAGGCACAAGTAACTTTCCCCGTCAATATGGTTTTCACGGCCTTTTTGTACCCGCGTGCCATGGTGGTAAGCTACCTGTGGCATAGGTTTATTAACGCCGAGGGGTACAAAGTATAAGCCCGAGGCAAGTATCTCGGTACCATCGTGCCAGTGCGATACGTATTGCACATCATAAATATCTACATCGTATTTAGCCTTTAGCAAAGATTTAGGCACATGGTTGTCCTTCATTTTTTTTGCCAGTTCGCCTTTACTAACTGTTTTCCAAAGGGTGTACGAAACAATCTTGTGGCCTTTGGGGTTATCCAGTGCAAATAATGGGAGAGTAGCTGCCAGCAGCAACAGGAGGGTGATTTTTTTCATAAAGCGAATACAGTATTTAAAATTTGAAGGCTGTAAATTTCGCAATAAGAATGGATAAGCTTAGTTAATAAATCAAATAATTTTTGAGCAAAAATTACGCTGAATTGTTACGCCAAGCTCTTGGGATAAAAAACATAATACTTGGTAACCATAGCTGATAGCACCGAGATGTTCAACTGGTCGCTGGCCTGGGCTACATCTATCACTTTGTTCTTATCTACTATTATGTTTATGCTGTTTTCGCCGGGGTTATAGGCATAGTTAGAGGTAGAATCGGAGAAGACCAGGTAAGCAGCCTCCTGTGCGGTTAGCTTAAACTTCTTCATAGCCTTTTGGTTCAGCTGCTTTATCTTCTCATCGCTAAATGGCTCGCTATCGGTTTCTATTTTAAACAGGCGGCGCTCCAGTATAGCCTCGCACAATATTTGCAATACTTTATCGCTGCTGTTTTGCCAGTGCTTAAATGCCGAAAAGATATCAATGTCATCTAACTGCGAATAATGAGAAAGGGCTTTAGGGCCTTTGTCAAAATCTTTAAGTGAAACTTTGCTGTTTAAAAAGTAGGAGAGGGCATCAGATGCTTCCAGCTTTTCGCCTTTGCTTATCAGGTATTTGGCGCGCTCAATAGCCTTCACCACCATTTGCTCTACACACAACACTGTTTTGTGCAAATACACCTGCCAGTACATAAGCCTGCGGGCTATTATAAAACTCTCTATGCTGTAAATGCCTTTTTGCTCAACAACCAGTTCGCCTTTGCGCACATTCATCATCTCTATAATGCGCTCATAGCTTATGGCTCCTTCATTTACACCGGTAAAAAAAGCATCCCGTGTCAGGTAGTCCAGCCGGTCTACATCTAACTGTGAGGATACCAGCTGGTGCAAAAACTTCTTCTTGTATGTGCCTTCAAATATCTGAATGGCGAGGGTCAGCTTACCTTTAAAATGCTCATTGAGTTTGCGCATGTAAATTTTAGAAATATCCTCATGATGAACATCGGCTATCAGGCATTTCTCCAGCGTGTGCGAAAACGGGCCGTGCCCTATATCGTGCAGTAGTATGGCTATCTCGGCAGCTAACTCTTCCTGCTCTGTAATTTTATTCCCTTTCAGTTTTAGAATAGCCAGTGCCTTGCGCATTAGGTGAAAAGCCCCCAATGCGTGGTGAAAACGGGTATGTATTGCTCCTGGATACACATAGTCGCTAAGCGCCAGTTGCTTAATCCTGCGCAGGCGCTGAAAATACGGATGCTCGATTATGTCAAATATAAGTTCGTGAGGTATGGTAATAAACCCGTGCACAGGGTCGTTAAATATTTTGCGCTTGTTCATAACTGGTTAAAGCTAATCTTTGGTTATTGCAATATCCAGGTAATATTCATAAAATCCGGGGTGAGCATTTGCCGGCCCATTTTTCGCCAGCACTCTTTTGAACTTATACTCGTCCGTAAACTTATAGCTAAGCCGTTGCAAAAAAGTTTTAGGCCTTTCAAATGAGTGTAAATCGCCGGCTACCTTAAGTTGTCCTACCGGTTTTATCGCTAATTCCAGCTCATGAAAACTCACTCCACGGCCCCAGCGGGCAAATTCTTCCCTGGTTTTCTCATAATCTCTCAGGTATAGTTGATTAAAATCCTCACGTGTACTGAACTTGCTGTACTTAAAGGCTATTTCATCTGGCAGCCAAAAATAAAAAGGGAGAAGGGCAGTGTGTGGGTCATGAAACCATAAGCGGTTAGGGGTACCTAAAATGCAAAGATGTCCGCCCTTTTTAAGTACCTTCCAGGCGGCTTTTAGCGAATCAATTCTTTCGTCATAAGTCATGTGTTCTATAGAAGCGAAAAATATAACGGCATCAAAAGAATCAGATTCATATAGTTGGTCTACGGTGGTCGCGTTACCTTTTTTTACTGTGATTTTGTCCTCCAGTCCGTAAAGCTTTGCCCTTTCCTGCACTACCAATAAGCTTTTATCATCCAAATCCAATCCGAAAACCTGTGCACCTTGTTCCGCCATGGCAATAGATGAACTTCCTGTGCCACACCCTATTTCAAGTATCTTTTTGTTTTTAAGGCCTATGGTAGAATCTAAAAAGAACATGTGCCGGCTGCGGAAATTGTGCAACCTGCTAAGCAGGGTGTTTTCCATTTCGGCAGCGCCAAAACTACTATCTGCTTTACAGTTTCTTATAAAGTCGTTGAGTTTAGCAGTATCTGTTTCATTTAATTCCCTGAAATTAGAAATGATATGTGCCGGTATTTTAATTGTTTGATACAGGCCCAATACACGTAGGGTTTTTATAATTAAGTGCCGCATTACTTGCTTTTTGGCAAATATAATTTTTCTGTTGTGTGGTACTACTGTAATATTAACAATACTCTAGCCCGAAGATTCACTTTGTTTTAACTCCTGTTTTGTTGCTGGCACAGAATGTGTTTATTTTTTACATCATCAATATCTGCATACCTACGGCAGCTTGTTTTGTTAACCGTTTAAACTAAAACAACATGAAAACTGCAACACACATAATAAGCTTACTGGCCATTATATGCTTAATGGTATCATGCAATAAAAGCGAGATAGAGGAACTGGAAACCCATAAGACAACTGCTAACCATAAAACCCTAACGATAGACGATTCAGATGGAATGATAGTGCGAAACATGACACCCATTCAAGTGTTTTTTCATTGGCATGCCTTCACTGTAATGTTAACTAAAGCTATTGATGAACCTGCGGTATTTGCTGCACCGGAAAAACGCGAGCCCAACGAAATTTTTGTATACGATGATGAGTCGTCATCCCGGTTCCGTCCAATCATTAGCGCGCTGGCCGACCCGGGTACTTATATGCTATGGCGCGAAATGCAAATTGTGTTTAATCCAGGCTTCGAGCCCCGCCAGTTTTATTCGCGCGATGAAGTGATGGAAGCCAGCCAAGCGCCTAACCCTATTATTACGTTTGTACCCACAGGGGTAGTTTACGAAGGACGGAAGTTTAATGCTGTTGATGCACAACCGGTATTAAAGTCAGTAGCAGCTAATTAGATATTTTTTTCAACACTTTTATGAAGCGCTCATTGGTAAAATGAGCGCTTTTAATTTTCTTAACTAAGCAAACTTTCAACCCTGCACAATATTTAAGGCTAATAAGCCTTATACTTGCATGATAGCAACACAAACCAAACCGCAACCACAAACAATGGCAAACATTACTATACTATGGGCCGATGACGAAATTGACTTATTAAAACCCAGCATTATGTTTCTTGAAAACAAGGGATATTCTGTAATTCCCGTTACCAACGGCAAAGATGCCATAGACAGGGTAGCGGCCAAGGGGATAGATGTGGTTTTTCTTGATGAGAGTATGCCGGGCCTTTCGGGGCTTGAAACGCTTTCGCGCATAAAGCAGATTAACCAGCACCTGCCGTGTGTAATGATTACTAAAAATGAAGAAGAGAACCTGATGGAGGATGCCATTGGTTCGCAAATAGCCGATTACCTGATTAAGCCGGTTAAGCCACAGCAGATATTATCTACTTTGAAAAAGATTATTGACGTAGGGACCTTGGTTTCAGAAAAAACAACTTCTACATATCAGCAGGAGTTTCAAAAACTATTTATGACCATGCAGGATTCGCTTACTTACCGTGAGTGGATAGAATTATACAAAAAGCTTGTGTACTGGGAAATAGAGTTGAATAAGAGCGATAGCAGCATGGTTGAAGTATATGATACGCAGAAGCAAGAGGCTAATAAAGAGTTTAATAAATTTGTAATTAAAAACTACAAACGCTGGGTAAACAGCGAACCTGGCGATGATGCCCCTATAATGAGCCACACCCTGCTTAAGCAAAAGCTGGTGCCCATGCTTAAAGATACCAAGCCTACATTTTTGATAGTAATAGATAACCTTCGCTACGACCAGTGGAAGGCTATTCAACCATTGGTAATGGAAAATTTTAAAGTAGAAGAGGAGGATGCTTTTTACGCTATACTACCTACTGCTACACAATATGCCCGCAACGCCATTTTTGCAGGTATGATGCCCCTGAAAATACAGGAGAAGTTTGGCGATATGTGGAAAAACGACGACGAAGAGGGGGGCAAAAATTTGCACGAAAGTGATTTTTTAGATGATTTCTTAAAGCGCACTTTCCACGAGCCAATTAAGCATAAGTATGTGAAAATTACCAACCACCGCGATGGGGCCTTGCTGGAGAACAATATAACCAACTACCTGGATAACAAGCTAACCGTAATCGTTTACAACTTTGTAGATATGCTTAGCCACGCACGCACCGAGATGGAAGTACTGAAGGAACTGGCCAGCGATGAAGCCGCTTACCGCTCTATTGCCGTATCGTGGTTCGACCACTCGCCGCTGCTGAACGCCCTGAAAAAGCTGGCCGATAAGGACGTTAACCTGCTGATAACTACAGACCACGGTACAGTGCGTGTGCAGGACCCCAGCCGCTGCATTGGCGACCGTGAAACTACTACCAATATACGCTACAAAACCGGAAAGAACCTTAACTACGATGATAAAGATGTGTATGCGGTAAAAGTGCCGGAAGAGATAGGATTGCCCAAGTCTCGTCTAAGTTCAACTTATATTTTTGCCAAAGAAGATAAGTTCCTGGTTTACCCCAATAACTACAACCACTTTGTAAACTTCTACAAAAACACTTTTCAGCATGGTGGCATATCACTGGAAGAGATGATAGTGCCGGTGGTACGGCTCAGCAAGAAATAAAGCGTATGCGAACATAAAAGAGGGATCTGATTATCAAGCCTCTTATTTTGAAAGAGAAGCCGGCACGGAAACTCAGCTACGAACCGCGCCGGCAAGGGGATTGAAAGCACGAATTAAGTCCTGCTAAGCCTACTTACCTATACCGAGTATTAGGTATTTTAACCGTCTAGTTATAAATCCAGGTATTCGGCATCGGCAGTAACCGGCTGGCGCATCAACAGTTTTACGGCGCCTTCCATACTCAGGCCTTCGAACAATACTTTATGAATTATTTGAAGTAAGGGTGCATTTACACCCGTGTGGTCAACTATCAGCTTACCTATTTTTACGGTGCGCACGCCTTCTGCAACTTCGCCCAGGGATGCAATTATATCGTCCAGTTTTTCGCCTTTGGCTATACGGTAACCCACCGTGTAATTTCGTGATTTGGGCGATGAGCAGGTGGCAATTAAATCGCCAATACCGGCCATACCTAAGAAGGAGCGCTTGTTTGCACCGAGCGCATGACCTATATAAATCATCTCGGCCATGCCGCGGGTAATGAGCAGTGCGCGGGCATTTTCGCCATAGCCCAGCCCGGCCATAGCACCCGCTGCTAAGGCTACATAGTTTTTCAGCACGCCGGTAAGTTCTATGCCCAAAATATCACGCGTGCCATATACCCGGAAGCGCTCACTCTTAAGGGCGCTGACACCTTCGCGGATAACTTCATCGAACCGGCTGGCAACTACTGTAGCGGCGGG
>DATGWP010000093.1:0-6547 GCA_035299425.1 Chitinophagales bacterium
ACTAACTTTACTTCTTGAAGAGGCGGAAAAAATCGCTGAGACGAACGAAAGTCTATACAACACATTGTGCCGAGCTGCACAGGTACTACTATGTGCGCATTTGGAGGGTTATGTAAAGGATTTGGTGAAAAATTCTCTTGAAGATATAAATCATTACTCTGATTTTAAATCGGCAAATAAATTTCTGAAGCGAAAAACATGTGAGTATTTCGTTTTATTGGATCCGGAGCAAAGAACTGGGGAAAAGCCACATGCTAAAGTGACGGAACTAAATACTCTATTTGAAAACTCTGGAATGAAGTTTAAAAAGGAATATTTTGGTTCAGACGAAAATGCTAATCCTAAGGCTTCGGTATTGGAGAAAATTGCGAAGCAATACGGTATCAAAGATTTTTTTACTGAATTGAAAAAGTCCAGATTAGATCTGGTATTTTCAAATACCAATTCAGAAAATCAAATTCTCCGAGACAGTATCCAAAGTTATGTATTGTCTGGTACTAGTCATTATCCGTACACAATAGAGTTAGAGTTTTTAGAAATTAATCCAGGAAAAATTTCTTCAGATAATTTGTGGGACGCCTTTTTAAGCAACGTACTTAAACGCCGGCATGATATTGTTCATGGGAATGAAATGGAAAACTCTACCGGCCATACAACTATCGAAACGGACATTGTGAAAGTCCAGATATTGATTTATGCTTTCACAGTATTTATATGTTCAAAATGCAAGCCGAATATTTCAGATGTTTAATGTTAGTTTCAAATAGGTGCATTTTTTTAGGCGTTTGTTTACCTATATTCTCATCATACCATTTTCTCCCCAATTTTAACATTCCATCCATTATTCCTTCCTATTTGCTCATCCGTTTTTTTCGTTTAGGTTTGTTTACAGTTCGTAACAGGAACATATTGTTAACTAAAAATTTTTTATGGCAGATAAGAATGGAAAGATCGACATTAAAAACCTAAGTTTTTCTGATAGTGTATCGTATTATTTCGACAAAGCTGCTCCCTTCACCGGAGCGCCGCAGGGGTTGCTAGACCAGATTAAAGCCTGCAACAGTATTTACAAAATGAATTTTCCGGTTAAGTATGGTAACGAGGTTCGCGTTATCGAGGCTTATCGTGTGCAGCACTCGCACCACCGCATGCCTACCAAGGGCGGTATCCGTTACTCGCTGCATGTAGACCAGGATGAAGTGATGGCACTGGCCGCACTTATGACTTACAAGTGTGCATTGGTAGATGTTCCTTTCGGTGGCGCCAAAGGCGGTATTAAGATCGCTCCCCGCCAAACCTCACCGGAAATACTGGAGAACATTACCCGCCGCTATACTACCGAGTTGGTTAAGAAAAACTTTATAGGCCCCGGACAGGATGTACCTGCACCCGATTACGGTACCGGTGAGCGCGAAATGGCGTGGATACTGGATACTTATTTAACGCTTCGCCCGGGTGAGATTGATGGTTACGGTTGTGTAACCGGTAAGCCAATTTCGCAAAACGGTATACATGGCCGTACTGAGGCTACCGGCCGCGGTGTGGTATATGCACTGAACGAAATATGCTCGTATGCCGATGATATGAAAGACCTTGGACTGACTACCGGCCTGGATGGAAAGCGCGTAATTGTGCAGGGACTTGGTAACGTGGGTTACCATACAGCCCGCATTATTCGTGAGTATGGTGCTATTGTAATAGCTATAGCAGAAGCAGACGGTGCAGTGTATGATGAAAACGGTATTGATATAGAAGCGCTATACAAATACCGCCAGGAGAAAAAATCGGTAAAAGGTTACCCTAAAGGTAAAGTAATGGCGGATTCTGCTGCTGCTTTAGAGTTGGAGTGCGATATACTGATACCTGCCGCGCTTGAAAAACAAATAACGGAAAAGAACGCACCGCGTATCAAGGCTAAGATTATTGCCGAAGCTGCTAACGGCCCTGTAACACCGGCTGCCGAGCAGATACTATTGAAGAAGGGAGTAATGATCATTCCTGATATTTATATCAATGCGGGTGGTGTTACGGTTTCTTACTTCGAGTGGTTAAAGAACCTTTCGCACGTTCGCTTTGGCCGTATGCAAAAACGCTGGGAAGAAAAACACCAGACTAACTTCATTCGGTTGGTAGAAGATTTAACCGGTCAAAAAGTACCTAAAAAGCGTATCGAAGATTTGATACACGGTGCCGATGAAATTGACCTGGTGAACAGCGGTCTGGAAGATACTATGATTGAAGCTTACCGCGATATCCGCGAATTTAAAAAGCGCCGCAAATCAGAAATCGATATCCGCACTGCAGCCTTTGCCGTGTCTATCAACAAAATCAAGAATAGCTACTACGCTATGGGTATATTTCCATAGTAAGTGTTGCAGAGACGCGATGCTTGCGTCTTTCTATAAAATACACAGCCGTTTGCAGCAATGCAGGCGGCTGTTTTTTTTGCGTATTATGGTAGTAATGATTTTACTTAAAAAGGTAAAATCGTTACTGGTCCAAATGCAATGGTGTACATCCCGGTATCACTTTGGGTGTACACACCTTTCTTGCAATGTGCTTTATATCAAATAGTTACAAAGGGGCCTGGTGTACACATTTTAAGGTGTACACCCACTTTTGCGTATTGGGGCTGGTTTATTATTAACTCAAATTGATACCCTCACTTTTACTATACTTGCGCCCTAAATAATACCCTGTAATGGAAAGAAACATCTACACCGAAGAGCACAAAATGTTTGCACAGAGCGTGCGCGATTTTATTGCCAAAGAAATTACACCCAACAATGCTAAATGGGAGAAAGCCCAGATGGTAAGCCGCGAAAGCTGGCTTAAGTTTGGCGAGTCGGGCTTTTTGTGCATGCAGGTAGCCGAGGAGTATGGCGGCCTGGGTATTAAAGATTTCCGTTACAACGCTATAGTAGCCGAAGAGTTGGCTAAGACCGGTGCCGCAGGCCCTGCAGTGGGTTACCCATTACACTCAGATATAGTTACCCCTTACATAGACCATTATGGCAATGAAGCTACTAAAAAGAAGTATCTACCTAAGCTGGTAAGCGGAGAGTATATTGCTTCTATAGCCATGACTGAGCCTGGTGCCGGTAGCGATTTGCAAAACATCCGAACCTCTGCAGTTGATAAAGGCGACCACTATTTAGTGAATGGCTCAAAGACTTTTATCACCAATGGTTACCTGAGCGATGTATGTGTAGTGGCTGTAAAAACAGACCCAAGCAAAGGCGCTAAGGGAACATCCCTATTGGTTATGGATACTACTATGAAAGGTTTTACCAAGGGTAAACCTTTCGAGAAAATTGGTCTGCACGCACAAGATACCTGCGAGCTGTTTTTCGAGAATGTAGAAGTGCCAAAAGAAAACCTGCTGGGTAAAGAAGGCGAAGGCTTTAAATACATGATGACCGAACTTTCGCAGGAACGTTTGGTAGTGGCGCTTACGGCTATTGGCGCAGCAGAAGGAGTATTAGCTACAACCTTACAATACACTAAAGACCGTGCTGCCTTTGGCAAACCAATCTCTGAGTTTCAAAACACCCGTTTTAAATTAGCCGAAGTAGCTACAGAAATCACCATCGGCCGCACTTTTGCTGACCGCTGTGTAGAGTTGCACTGCGAGAAAAAACTTGACCAGGCTACTGCATCTATGGCCAAGTATTGGCTAACCGACCTGCAAAGCAAAATTGCTGATGAGTGCTTACAATTACACGGAGGTTACGGCTACATTTGGGAGTATGCCGTAGCACGCGCCTGGGCCGATGCCCGCGTACAGCGCATCTACGCCGGCACCAATGAGATAATGAAAGAACTTATCGCTCGTAACGTTTTGAAATAGATTTGTATTCCTCCGGGCTTTAGCCCGGTTTAAAATAGGTATCCGTTTATCAAAGTGCCGTTGGCTTCCAGCCAACGGTAATAGACTGTTAGATTCCCCTCCTTCGCCGCAACCGCGGCGGTATTTTAAGGAGGGGTGGCTCGCCGAAGGCGAGACGGGGTGGTTAGAGAGATTTTCCCCTCATCTTACACACCAAATCCCACACCACTATCCCCACACTCACCGATATATTCAGCGAGTGTTTGGTGCCGTATTGGGGTATCTCTATCACCACATCCGATTCGGTCACAACCTCCTGCGCTACACCATCTACTTCATTGCCAAACACCACCGCATAGCGCTGATTAGGCTCTGGTATAAATACATCCAGCATTGTAGCATTATCTGCCTGTTCAATCGATACAATCTTTACCCCATCTGCCTTTAACTTTGCTATAGCTGCACTGGTAGATTCAAAATGTTTCCAGGCAACTGTATCAGTTGCTCCCAGCGCCGTTTTGTGAATATCGCGGTGCGGTGGTGTGCCAGTAATTCCGCACAGGTAAATAGCCTCAATTAAAAAGGCATCAGCCGTACGGAAAACAGAACCCACATTCAGGTGGCTACGCACATTGTCCAGCACTATAATGATGGGTGTTTTAGCCTGCTCCTTAAACTCTTCTTTGCTCAGGCGTGGCAGCTCGTCATTTAACAGTTTGCGCATTGGTATAACGTGTTTAAAAAATCAGGTGCGCAAAGTAAGCACACTTATTATTTTCACGGCGACACATTTTAAATAAAGCGTGGTTTTCGGTACTCAATTCCGCATTCCGCATTCTAAAATCCGCATTCTGCAGTGGCCGTACACCGAACAATGATTAAGAGCGCTACCAGCGATACCGAGACCCCGCTGATGAAGCAATACAATGCTTTTAAAGCGAAGTATCCCGATGCTATCCTTCTTTTCCGTGTGGGCGACTTTTACGAAACGTTTGGCGAAGATGCCAAGAAGGCTGCAGCAACTTTGGGTATAACCCTAACTAAACGCAGCAACGGTAACGCCAGCCATATAGAGCTGGCAGGGTTTCCGCACCATTCGGTAGATACCTATTTGCCTAAGTTAGTGCGCGCAGGCTACCGGGTAGCGGTGTGCGACCAGATAGAAGACCCTAAGTTAGCCAAAGGCATTGTAAAGCGCGGTGTAACGGAGATGGTAACACCCGGCGTAGCCTTAAAAGATAATATCCTCAGCACAGGCAGCAACAACTTTTTGGCCTCTATATATTTTGAAGGCGATCACTATGGTGTGGCTTTCCTTGATATTTCTACCGGTGAGTTTTTTGTAGGAGAGGGTAATTTTTCGTATGTAGAAAAGATGATACAAACCCTGGCTCCTACCGAGGTGCTGTATCCCAAATCGAAGCAGAAAGACTTTCTGCAGATGTTTGGCAATAAACTCTACTCGTTTAAACTTGATGACTGGATTTATAGCTATGATAATACGCTGGACCTGTTGCTTAAGCTTTTTGAAACAAACTCGCTAAAAGGGTTTGGAATAGAAGAGGAGCGCCTGTCGGTAATTGCGGCAGGAGCATGTATACAATACCTGCGCGATACCGAGCACAACAACTTAGCGCACATCAGTAAGATAACCAAGCTTACAGATGAGAAGACGGTTTGGCTGGATAGGTTTACCATCCGCAACCTCGAGTTGATATACTCGCCACACCAGGGGGGTAAAACATTGCTGGATGTGCTGGATGAAACAACCTCGCCTATGGGTGCACGCCTGCTCAAGCGCTGGGTGGTAATGCCATTGCTGGATATAACTAAAATAAACGAGCGGCTGGAAGCGGTAGAATATTTTGTAGGCCATCCGGTAGAGTCGGAAGACTTGAAAAAGCTTATCCGGTCAATCGGTGATTTGGAACGGCTTATATCGAAAGTATCGCTGGAGAGGGTGAACCCACGCGAGATGGGGCAGCTTAAAAAGGCCTTGCTGGCAATTCCTGATTTAAAGCGAATGCTGGCGGCCTCTAAAAATGTAACGCTGCAAAAAGTAGGAGAGCAGCTGAACCCATCTACCACGCTGGCCGATAAGATACAGAAGGAGATATTAGAGGAAGCCGGTCCGGTAATAGCCAAGGGGAATTTTATCTGCAGCGATGTTAACCCGGAACTGGATGATTTGCGCGCGGTTAAAAATTCGGGCAAAGAATACATTGCCGGCATACAGCAAAAAGAAATGCTGCGTACAGGTATCAACTCTCTGAAAGTAGGTTTTAACTCTGTATTTGGTTATTTTTTAGAAGTAACCAACTCGCACAAAAGCAAAGTGCCTACCGATTGGATACGTAAGCAAACGCTTACCAATGCCGAGCGCTACATTACAGAAGAGCTAAAGGAATACGAAAGCAAAGTGCTGGGAGCGGAGGAGAAGATACAAACACTGGAGGAAAGGATATTTGCCGAACTGGTGCGGTTTGCCAAAGATTATGTGCAGACCATTCAGCAGAATGCCTCTCTTATTGCACGGGTAGATTGTCTGATTTCTATGGCTACCGTAGCAACCAGGAGCAACTACGTAAAACCGGAGTTGAACGATGGCCATAGCATAGATATAAAAGAAGGCCGCCATCCGGTAATAGAGCAGCAGATAGATGTTAGCGAGAAATATATAGCCAACGATGTTTACCTGGATAATGAGACTCAGCAGAT
>DATGWP010000094.1:0-20334 GCA_035299425.1 Chitinophagales bacterium
ACCGAGCTAAAAGGACCTAACTGCGAGTAAATAAATTTTGCATTTACCCCTGCCGAAAATATTTTGCCAAACTGGTAACCGTAACCCGCATACAGGTTCATTTCGCCGGCATTAAAGGTTCCTAATTCATTTGCCTGCTCATCGGTTTCGGTAAACTTGCCGTAGGCTATGTATTGCAAACCAAAGCCAAAAGTGCCCGGTATTTTAAACTTATGAGCATAGCTTACATTGCCAAAGTTAACCTTGCCGGGGTAAGCTACTGTACCAAAAGATACCAGCCTGTTCATTTTAGGGTTTAGGGCAGCAGGGTTGGCCAGTTGCACGGTCAGGTCATGGTCCATAATGCCTACATTGGCACCGCCCAGGCCCGTTACGCGCGCCGAAGGCGATAGCGCCAGAAATTCGTAGGTATTTTCACCACCTATCTGTGCCCGTGCTACATTTACCAGCCCCGTCAACACTACTATATATAGAAATAAATGCTTCAAATGCTTTTTGATTTGGATGCTAATAAACGAAATGCTGTTTAATTTATTATGTTGAAAATGAGGCAATACCAATTTAACAGCTATAATTAATGACTGTCCAGTGTTATTTACAGCCGTTCCGGCTACGTTAATTTCGTTTAGCAGTTTATAAAATTTTAATACACCCACTTCGTCATCCTTTTTACATTCGCAACTGCAATACTTAACTGTCTTAATCAAATTACTAAATACTCAGTACTAACTACTATTTTATGAGAACTAACCACGAGATTGATTACCGCATTTTTGGAGAAGAAATGCAGTGCGTAGAAATTGAATTAGACCCACAGGAAACTGTAGTGGCCGAGGCGGGAGCCTTTATGTATAAAGACCAGCCGATACAAATGCAAACTATATTTGGCGATGGCAGCAATAGCGGTGGTGGAGGTTTTATGGGCAAACTATTGGGCGCGGGCAAGCGCTTGCTAACCGGAGAAAGCCTGTTTATGACGGCCTTCTCGCACATGGGCACCGGTAAAGCACGGGTGGCCTTTGCATCACCTTATCCAGGCAAAATTATCCCGATGGATTTGCAACAGATGGGCGGTAAGGTTATCTGCCAGAAAGATGCGTTTTTGTGCGCTGCCAAGGGCGTGAGTGTAGGTATCGATTTTCAGCGTAAACTGGGTACCGGCTTATTTGGTGGCGAGGGCTTTATTATGCAAAAGCTGGAAGGCGATGGCCTGGCTTTTGTACATGCAGGCGGCCACATTATAGAGCGCCAGTTGGCACCGGGCGAAGTGTTGCACATAGATACCGGTTGCGTAGTAGCCTATACCAAAGATGTTGACTTTGATGTGCAGATGGTAGGAGGTATTAAAAACACCCTGTTTGGCGGCGAAGGCTTCTTCTTTGCAGTATTGAAAGGGCCTGGTAAGGTATGGCTGCAAACGTTGCCCATATCAAGGCTTGCATCGCGCATAGCTCAGTACGCCGGCCCTAACCGGAAAGAGGAGGGAAGTGTATTAGGCGGTTTAGGCAACCTGCTGGATGGAGACGGGTATTAATACAGGTTTTTAATTGGAAATAATCAATTTAGCGGCGTGAATATTCAGCCGCTAAATTTTTTTGGTGGCACTAAGGTTTAAACAGCATTATACATGTGTGGCATAGCAGGTTTTATCAATTCAAGGTTTAGCGATGATGAAAAGCGGGAGCTTACTAAAAATATGCTTAGTAAGATTGCTTACCGCGGGCCCGATGCCACCAGCGTATGGGTAGAAGGCCGTGTGGCGCTTGGCCACAACCGGTTAAAGATTATAGACCTTAGCGATGAAGCAAACCAGCCTTTTGAATACGATGATGTAGTGATTGTATTTAATGGGGAGGTATATAATTATATAGAAGTACGGGAAGAACTGGTAAAGCGTGGGTTTACTTTCCGCACCCAGGGCGATACTGAGGTTATATGCGCTGCCTACAAACTGTGGGGCGAAAACTGTGTAAAGCAGTTTATGGGTATGTGGTCGTTTGCATTGTGGGATAAGGGTAAAAAGAAACTGTTTTGCTCGCGAGACCGGTTTGGTATTAAGCCCTTTTATTACATAAACTTTGGCGAGGGCTTTTACTTCGCCTCCGAGTATAAGCCGCTGAAAGATGTAGCCGTATTTAAAAAGGAACTGAACCTTGAGCAGTTTAACCGCGGCTTGCAGCTTAGCTGGGCGGTGTATAAAGATGAGACTTATTACACCATGCTTAAATCGTTGCGGCCGGGCCACAACCTGGTGTGGGCCAACGGTAAGGTTACTATTACCCAGTACTGGGATATTGATTTTACACAGCCATTATCTAAGTTAAGTTGGGCAGAGAAAAAAGACAGGTTCTTTTCGCTGTTTAAAGATTCCATCCGGCTGCACTCGCGCAGCGATGTGCAGAATGGCACCTGCCTTAGCGGCGGGCTCGATTCTTCGGCTATTGCCTCTATGTATTCTACCTTGTTTCCCGATTCTAAAATAAAGTCATTTTCTATTTACTACGAGAATGATGTAGATGAGCGCCCTTTTGTGCGCGAGGTAATAAACAAGTATCCGAATATACAGCCGCATTACTTTTCGCCATCGCATCAGCAAATACTCGATAACTTTCACAACGTAGCTTTTCATAGCGATGTACCTTTGCTGGGCTCATCTTTCATTTCCCAATACTTCTTAATGCAGTTAGCCAAAAGCGAAGGTGTTACCGTAGCGCTGGATGGGCAGGGCTCTGATGAATACATGGGCGGTTACCTGCATTCTTTTTATCGGCTTATAGGCCAGGACTTCAGAGCTTTGAAATTTAAAAAGGGTATGAAGCTATTGGATGCACACGTAGCTATGGAAAACTACAGCAAAGAAAAGCGAAAAGACATTTTAAAGAAAAGTGCTTTCTGCGCAGTAAGCAACGAGAACCGGGTGTATAATATGGAGTATATGCCGCTTAGCAAGTTTACTAAGAACGATGGGGTAGAGGATATTGATTTCGCTACTGTAACCGGTGATAAGTTCAATAACTTCCTGTATCACTTGCTCATGAATTCTACGCTGCAAACTTTATTACACTATGAGGATAGAAACTCTATGGCTTTCTCAATAGAGTCGCGCGTACCTTTCTTAGACCATCGGTTGGTTGAGTTTGCTTTTACGCTTATGCGCGAAGACCGCATAAGCGACAATGCCGAAACCAAATACATTTTGCGCGAGGCCCTACGGCCCATATTGCCCAAAGCTATTGCCGAGCGTAAGGATAAAAAAGGATTTGTTACCCCCGGCGAGGTGCAATGGCTAAATGGCCCGCTTAAGTTTTTGCTGGATATTAACTACGAGCAATTTCATTGGCTAAAGGCGGATAAGCTGCGCGAAACAGTAGAACAGTATAAGCGAGGCGATACCAGCAAAGCAAAGTTTGTATGGCGCCTTGCCTGTGCCGATTACTGGCTCAAGAATTTTAATTAAACAGTATAGAGTATCAAGTATTTAGACTTAAATGCATAAGAGTTGAATTTCGATATAACATCTGTTTTAATTATTGCTGGCAAAAGCATTGCTATTTACCTGTTTATTGTGTTTGCTATACGTTTGTTTGGCAAAAAAGAAATAGCCCAGCTGTCGGTAGTAGATCTGGTGTTTATCCTGCTTATCAGCAATTCGGTGCAGAACGCCATGGTAGGCCCCGATAACACCCTGCTTGGTGGTATTGTCGCCGCTACTGCTTTGTTTGTTATCAACTACATTTTGAAATTTATCATGCACCGGTTTCCTTCTTTCAATAAAATTATAGAGGGCGAATCGCTCATGCTTATTTACGAGGGCGAAATTCAGGGAGAGAACCTGGACAAATCTATGATTACAACCGCCGAGTTAGAAGCTGCTGTACGCGAACATGGGGTAGAGAAAATTGCAGATGTAGACCTCGCCATTCTTGAAGCCGATGGTAACATAAGTGTTATGACCGGCTACCACCATAAGACAACCCGAAAAAGAAAGACTCATAAGGGGATACTTAAAAAATGATCTTATTTTTTCTCTCGTAGGCTTTTAAGATACATATTCTCTACCCGCGTGCGTGCCCAGGGTGTTTTGCGCAAAAAAGTAAGGCTTGATTTTACACTTGGGTCAAACTGAAAGCAGCGGATAGGAACATAGTCGGCCATCTCTTCCCAGCCATAGGTTTCCACCAGGTGCAGCAGTATCTTCTCTAAGGTTATGCCATGTAGCGGATTATTTGCCTGCGGGTCTTTCATTGTCTATAGGGTGCTTAATACCTGCCAAAAATAATGTTATAGCCGGAATTAATTTATTTTCGGATTAATACAGTTAACCAGTTAAGTATGAAACTACAAAAGAAGATTGGGCTTGCCGGTGGCACAGCCATAGTAGTGGGTGGTGTTATTGGTATGGGTGCTTATGCGCTTGTGCCGTCTATTGTAGAAAAATCGGGCGATGCGGCCTGGCTGGCGCTGAGTATTGCCCTGTTGGTTTCGGTAGTCAGTGTGTTGCCGTTAATACAGATAAGTAGTGCCTTGCCTGTGGCCGGTGGTGGCTACATGTATGCCAGCCGACTGTTATCGCCTGTGGCCGGCACACTTACTTCTTTCTGGGCATTGCTGGGTGGGGCCAGTTCCTTAGGCCTTATCTCCATTGGCCTTGTCGAATACTTTGCACCTTTTCTGCCGTTTCAGGTTTCACCGCATTTAGGAGCTATTGTACTTATTGCATCCTTCTATTTTGTTTATCTGTTTAGCCTGAAACTGCTTAGCAATCTGCAGATAATAATGAGTATTCAGCTATTGCTGGCCTTGCTGCTTTATTGCATACCGGTTGCATCTACAAGGCAGTTTACTTTTTCGGTGGGTATGCCCCACTCGAATACTTTTTTAGTAGCGGTTATTCTTTGCACCAATCTTTGCCTGGGTTTTCAAATAATAATTGAAATGGGAGAGGAGATGCACCATCCGGAGAAAAACATTCCTCTGTCGCTGCTTATTGGCTCTGTAACCATATTTATAATATACCTGGCTATAGTGTTTACTTATTCGGGTATAGTAGGGCCCGATGGTATCGCTTTAAAACCTAAATTGGTAGATACGGCGCGGCCCTATTTCAGCGCACCGGCTATCTGGTTTTTGCAGTTAGGTATGATTAGCTCGGCCCTTACATCGTACAACGGAGGGGCTATAGCCTTGCCACGCGAGATATTTGCTATGGCCCGCGACCTGACCTTGCCGGAGTTTCTGTCGCGCACCAATTCAAAAGGCAATCCTACCAATGCGGTTACTTTTTTTTTCCTTTTTGTAATAGCCGAGTTATTGCTTGGCCAGTTGCTTGATTCGCTGGGCCTGGTTGAGCGTTTCTTTGGAAAAGATGTAATAGAGTTCTATGGCTTTATGACCATTATGGGTATTATGCTGCTTACTATTTCAATTAGCCTTGCGGCTTATAAAGTGCCATCAGTTTTTCCTAAACAGTATGCCGGCGCTTATATCCGTTTCAGCAAACCGGTACTTAATACGTTTATAGTAGTGTCAATTCTTTTTTCGTTATCGCTTATCGCAATCATTTTCACCAAATGGATAGTAGTGGTTATATATGCGTTGTTCTCCGCTATCATCCTGCTATACCATGCGGTGCGTAAAAAACAATTGCAAAACCAAGGAGTAGAGATGGGAAAACACTTTGATGCGTGGAATGATTAAAACAGATCGGTAACCACCTGTTTAATCTCCCACCAGCTATCCATCATTTTGCTGCGCTCCAGGTTAATCTCAACCACAGCAGTTTCTGCTTTAAACTTTCGGCCTTTCTCGCGCTGGGTTTTATAGGTAACTGTATATACAGCATGAGCAATTCCGGCTTCGTTGTTTATCTCTACATTATTGCATTTATACTCCTCCAGTTTTATGTTGTTAAACTGGTTACGAAACCCCTCCATTCGTTCACGAAAATCGTCTACTTCCATCGATAGGCCGATGTTATCTTTCATGTCTTCGCTAAACTGGTCGTCGAAAAAAATGTGGTCGCGGTTAAATATAGTTTGCAGGCACTGTGCTACTGCATTGCGTACATCAAACTCCGGGTTGGGGTAAAATTCCTCATAAATAAACTGATTTACCCAGCCCTTTACTTTTACGCTTTCTATTTCATGCTTAAAAAGCTCCTCGGTAATAAACCGGTATATTTCACGTTTAGGTGTTTCGGGCAGCCAGCTTAATGCCACTGAATTTTTGTTCATCAGTTTTATTATCTTTTTAAGCTCCGAATCAATTTCCTTATCACTTAAATCGTTTACGTGGTTATACTCCGGCTCTCCTATAAATTTATATACCGCTACAAGTTCCGATTTATCGTGCATTTTATGAAAGCTCATTACCTGCTTCAAAAACTGGTTTTCAACCTCCGGTGGCAGGTCCTCGCCACCCATAAAGTCGCCACCAAACTCAGCCATCATTTTCAGCTTCAGCAGTTCATTCTCCGTACCCAATTCTTCCGCGCTTTTCTTTTTGCGCTTTCTATTTGCCATAATTTGAAAATAGTAATTTTCTAAAATTGAATTTCTAAATTCCGCATATCTTTATCCCATGTTCAAAAAATTTTTCTCGCTCGGGCCTTTCAAAACATTTTACTTCGTTTTTGCTTACATAATTGCTTTTTCGGTATGGTGGGCCTATTTGTTATACGCCAAAAATGAAGCCGCTTTTCAGGAAAAAATTGAACTGAACCGTATAAACTTTATTAAAACAAGTGAGGTTAGCAGGTACGAAGATTCCAAAACGTACCAGGATGTAGTAGCCAAGTATCACCGGCAGCAGTTTATGATAGTTACGGAGGGGGCCGTATTTATATTGCTTTTATTGATTGGCTTGCTTCGCGTACGCAAAGTTTTTTTTCGCGAGATGGAACTGGCTGCGCAGCAACGTAACTTCTTGTTATCTATCACCCATGAGCTAAAATCGCCGCTCTCTACTATTAAGCTTTCTTTACAAACAATGACAAAGAGAAAACTTGAACCTGCACAATCTGAAAAGCTGATTGGTAATTCACTGGTAGATCTGGACCGGCTGGAAACCCTGGTAGATAATATACTTTTTGCTGCAAAAATTGAGCGCGAAGAGCCCGGCCTTGCCAGCGAAGAAATTAACGTATCTGAAATTGTCCGTTCTGTGTCCGACCGGTTTTCGCAAAACAAAAAAGCCATACCGGTGCTGGTAGATGTAAAGAAAGATATTTACATGAATACAGATGCCGTTGGCTTTACATCTGTAGTTATAAACCTGCTCGAAAACGCAATAAAATATTCCGGTGAGGATGCAACAGTAAATGTGGAGCTTACTGAGGATAGTGCCAATGTTTTTCTTTCGGTAACCGATACGGGAATAGGCATAAGCGATGAGGATAAAAAAAAGGTGTTCGATAAATTTTACCGGGTAGGGAATGAAGATACCCGTAAAACCAAAGGTACAGGCCTTGGCCTGTATATTGTAAAACGAATGGTAGAACTGGGTAAAGGTGTGATAACGATTAGTGATAATCAGCCGCGCGGAACTGCATTCAATCTTCGGTTCCCTAAAATGAAATAAGCCGTTTTGAGGTTATATGATTTTATACCGGTTTGTTATTTTTTACATTTCCGTGACACTTATTATTTTATTTAGTTGTAAAATTATACCATCAATTTGAACCACACTAAAACCGGATGCTATGACCCCACGAATACTATTAGTAGAGGATGAAGAAAATTTACGTGAAGCCATAAAGCTTAATCTTGAACTGGAGGGCTACGAAATTGAGGTGGCCGACACCGGAAAAAAAGCATTGAAAAAAATAGTGGGCCAGCGTTACAATCTTATAATATTGGATGTTATGTTGCCCGAAATTGATGGCTTTGAAGTGTGTGAGAATATACGGTTGAGTGATACCGATACCCCCATATTGTTTTTAACCGCTAAAGATTCAAACGCTGATAAGTTGCAAGGTTTTAAAATTGGCGGCGACGATTATTTGACCAAGCCATTCAACCTGGAGGAACTGCTCATGCGCGTAAAAGTGTTGATTAAGCACAGCAAGCGAGGTGCACAGCAAGGCCCCGGTAATACCTATAAGTTTGGCGGCAATGAAATAAATTTTGTAACCTATGTAGCCAAGTCTGCCACCGGTAAAGAGATTGTACTTACTAAAAAGGAAATACAACTACTTAAAATTCTGGTAGAGCGTAAAGATTCGGTAGTTTCCCGCAACCAGATACTCCACTTTGTTTGGGGCTACGATGTAAATCCATCTACCCGCACCATCGATAACTTCATTATGACCTTTCGTAAGTACTTTGAAAAAGACGCTTCTGAGCCTAAACATTTTCACTCGGTACGTGGGGTGGGTTATAAGTTTACAGAATCCTAGCAAAAAGCGCGCATTCCCGAAATCTCACATTTTGGCGAAAAGAATATCTTCGTCCGAAATTTCCCGAGTTTGCTCAATAAGATTTTGAACCTGTTTAAGAAGGAGAAGGAAGAACCACCTTCAGCACTTACCGATTATAGCGGCATGCTGGTGGATTTTCACAACCACGTGTTGCCGGGTATAGATGATGGTTCGCGGAATATCGACGACTCTATAACCATGTTGCGCAACTTTGAACAACTGGGTATCAAAAAGGTTGTGGCTTCGCCGCACAGTATGGCCGATGGCTATATTAACAGCAATGAAAAAATATTGCAAACCCGCGATATGGTGCAGCAGGCTATAGATAAAGCAGGTATAAATATTCAGTTTGCTGCCGCTGCCGAGTATTATATGGATGAGTTGTTTATGGAAAAAATTGAGAAGAAGGATTTGCTAACCGTGGGCAAAAACTATGTGCTCATGGAACTTTCCTATCTCTCTAAGCCTAACAATACCGGCGATGCTATTTATAAACTGCAGGTAGCAGGTTATAATCTTATACTGGCACATCCCGAGCGTTATCCTTATTATTACGAAGATAGTTTTGAAAATTACAAGAAGTTTAAAGACCGTGGGGTGTATTTTCAAATTAACCTTGGGTCATTGGTGGGCAAGTACGGTGGCGCGGCAAAATATACAGCCGAGAAAATGATAGATGAAGGCATTGTAGAGTTTGCCAGCAGCGACTTGCACAACATCGGTCAGTTTGAAACATTACGCCAGTGCCTGCAATCGAAACACCTGGAGAAACTATTCAATTCAGATAGATTTAAAAACAAAACATTACTATAGCACATGCCATTTTTTGAAACCGGTCTGCCCGGATTAAAAATTTTTGAACCACGCGTATTTTATGATGCACGCGGTTATTTTTTCGAAGTGTTCAATGAGCAGCTTTTTAAAGAAGCCGGTATAGACGCCCATTTTGTGCAGGATAATGAATCAAAATCACAACGCGGCGTATTGCGCGGTCTGCATTACCAGCTAAACCCCATGGCCCAGGCAAAGCTTGTGCGTGTAGTAGAAGGTGAGGTGCTTGACGTGGTGCTTGATATCCGCAAAGGTTCGCCCACTTTTGGCAAATCATACTCCATACTTTTATCTGCTGAAAACAAAAAGCAGTTGTTTATTCCCCGCGGTTTTGCGCACGGCTTTTCGGTGCTAAGCCAAACAGTCATCTTTCAATATAAGTGCGATAATTTTTACAGCAAAGAAAGCGAAGGTGGCATTGCCTATAACGACCCTGCATTAGGTATCGATTGGGGCTTCGACTTAAGCGAAGCCATAGTGTCTGATAAAGATAAAGTGTTGCCGCCGTTTGCCGAATGCATAAATAACTTTGAGTATAAGCCATGAGCAAAATTTTAGTAACCGGTGCTCACGGGCAAGTGGGTATGGAATTAAATTTCCTTTCATCGTTGTTAGAAAATCACGCCTTTGTATTTGTAGGGCATAGCGATTTGGATATTGCTGATGAAGGAACTGTACAGGCTTTTTTGTCAAAAGATACTTATAGTGCAGTAATTAACTGCGCTGCTTACACGGCAGTTGATAAGGCAGAAAGTGAGAAGGAGCAGGCCTTTGCCATTAATGGTGCAGGTGCAGGCAACCTGGCAAAAGCGTGTAAACAAAGCGGCGCTAAGTTTATTCACTTTAGCACCGATTTTATTTTCGACGGAACTCACTCAGTTCCATACACGGAAGACGAAGGCACTAACCCGCTATCGGTATACGGTGCCAGCAAACTGGCAGGAGAGGAGCTGGTGCTGGCAAACAATCCCGATGCAATTATCATACGCACCAGCTGGGTTTACTCATCTTTCGGCAACAACTTTGTAAAGACAATTTTGCGCTTATGTAAAGAGCGCGAATCGCTGAATGTAATATTCGACCAGGTAGGTACACCTACTTATGCGCGTGACCTTGCCTCCGCTGTGTTGCACATCATTCAACAACCTGATTGGAAACCGGGTATCTATAATTACAGCAACGAAGGCGTAGCCAGTTGGTACGATTTTGCAATAGCCATACGCGATATAGCTGGGCTTAAATCTAAAATTTCACCCATAGAAACCAGCCAGTACCCTACACCGGCGGTGCGCCCTAAATACAGTGTGCTGAACAAGAAGAAATTTAAAGAAACATTCGGGCTTCAAATTCCTTATTGGAGAGAGAGCCTTGCAAATTGCCTTACCCTGCTAAAATGAAATACAAAGAGATAGATATAGAAGAGTTGCTCGCCATTGCCCAACAGGCCGGTGATGCTATTATGGAAATTTACGCCCGCGATTTTGAAGTGATAATTAAAGAAGATAAATCGCCTTTAACCGAGGCCGATAAAAAATCGAATGCGGTCATAATTGCAGGCTTGCAAAAGAGCTATCCGGCTATTCCGTTTATTTCAGAAGAAACCAAGCTTACGCCCTACGAAGAGCGCAAAAACTGGACCCGGTTTTGGTTAATAGACCCTATAGACGGTACCAAAGAGTTTATAAAGAAGAATGGTGAATTTACAGTAAACATCGCATTAATAGAGGATGGTGTACCGGTGGTAGGGATAGTGCATGTGCCTGCTCAGAACAAAACTTACTATGGCGTAAAGGGCGAAGGCTCGTTTAAATACGAAACCGGTAAGCAGGACTCAACAATAAAGCTTACAAACGATACCCACTACAACGAAAAACAAAGTGTGCTTGTTGTGGCCAGCCGCTCCCACTTAGATGAGAAAACACTGTCCTTTGTAGAAGAGCTAAAGGCAGCCGGCAAAGAAGTTGATTTTCTTTCATCGGGTAGTTCTATAAAATTTTGTTTGGTAGCAGAAGGTGCCGCTGATGTGTATCCGCGTTTTGGCCCTACTATGGAGTGGGACACAGGCGCGGCCCATGCAGTAGCATTATATGCCGGCAGAAATGTAATAAATACAGAAACCGGTAAGCCTTTGATTTATAACAAAGAGAATTTGCTCAATCCTTACTTTATCGTTGAGTAGATTGCATTCTCTGTGCTTCTGTTGGAAATGTATTGGGCTGTTATTCCGTATTCCGGGTTTCGCATTCCGAATTAAACAGCTTGCACAATCAAATAAGTAGCCTGCACTCGTATTACCTTTACTGGTGCATCGCGTAGTATAAAGCTGCCATCGGCTATTGAGTCATATTGCTCGCCGTTTATCTCTACCTTGCCCGATGGGCGCAGGTTGGTTATGGCCATACCGGTAGAGCCAATCAGGTTTTGCAAGGTAGTGCTTCTTACTGAGTATCCATCCGATGTTTTCATTTCAGTATGCACCCCCATTTTCTTGAACAGCCGACTATCGAAAATCTTTTGTCCAAAGGCTATCAGCATTATCAGCGGCAGGGCCATAGCCACGCTCACCATCAGCAGCGATAGTGATAAATCTCCCTTGGGCACAAAGGTGAAATCGAAATCAATATTGCGTACAAGCGATAGTGTAAGCCCTGCTATGGTTAGCACTATGCCGCTTATGCCCGCAATGCCAAACCCCGGTATTACAAATATCTCCAGCAGTATCAGTATTAAGCCCACACCAAAAATCAGTATTTCCCAGTTAGCTGCCAGGCCCTCAAGATATAGCGGCGCAAAGTAAAACATAGCCGCAATGGCCGATACCAATATCGGCAGCATAGTGCCCGGTGCTTTGAACTCAAAGTAAATACCGCCAAAAATAACCAGCAGCAATACCCCGCTTATAGCAGGGTTAACCAGCCATAATATAAACGATTCTATCCAACTGCTTTCGTGAGTCGCCATCACATACGGCCCACCTTTCAGTTTCGCCAGCACATCTTCCGGTTTCTCTACCTCGCCGTTGCAGTAGCCATACTTTATGGCCTCGCGGGTGCTAAAGGTTACAATCTTTCCTTTCTCTTTTATCGAATCTATCACCAGGTTTTCATCGGTCATCCCTTCGGCTATCAGCGGGTTGCGGCCGGTTTCTTCAGCAGTGGCTCGCATCTTTTTGCGCATGTAGCTCTGGTATTTCTCCGGCATCAGTTCGCCTTCCTGGTTTACCACGCTGGCTGCCCCAATGGTGCTGCCGGGTGTCATGTAAATACTATCGCAGGCTATGGCAATTAAAGCGCCAGCGCTGGCTGCGTTGTTGCGTACAAACACAATGGTAGGTATCTTGGTTTTTAACAATGCTGTGCGTATGTTATCACCATCCAGCACCAGTCCGCCGTAGGTGTCCATATCTATTAATATGTAATCGGCCTTCTGCTTTTCGGCTGCTGCAATTGCCGATTGTGTAAGGCGACTCATACCTGGACCTATCTCCTCATGTATCTCAAACTTGTAAACAGTCTTGTTTTGGGCTTGTGTGTTTACAATAATGCACAACACAAGCATAAAAGATGTTAGTATGTGGTGAGTTCTCTTCATATACAATAATAGTGGTAATAACTTTGCGTTTAGTAATAAAGTAAAGCCAGAAGCTATGAAGAAAATAATGTTTAGTGTGTTTTTCGGCGTTTCTGTGTTGGTATCCAGCGCAGGCGAGAAAGTACACACTGTTAAGCCCGGAGAGTCGCTTTATTCTATCGCCCGCCAGTATAGTGTAACTGTTAACGACCTTAAGCGGATGAACGCCACCTTAGTTAGCAGCACTAATATAAAAGCAGGGCAAAAATTGGTGGTATCTGCTACGGCCACTAAAGCAACTGCTTTGCCAACGCTTAATACCACACCTGCCAAAGTACATACCGTAACCAAAGGCGAATCGTGCTATGGCATCTGTAAAAAGTATGGTGTTTCTGTTTCTGAATTAAAGCAATGGAACGGTCTACCCGATTTAAATGTTAAAATAGGTCAGCGCCTGATTGTTAGTAAGGTAAACTCTATGGCTTTGTATAAGCCTAATTATGTGCCTTCTACTCCCGATACCCCTTACCAGGAGGAAGATATCCGTCCACGTTTTACCATGCCCGGCAACGAAGTAGCTATGGCGTCGGATGAAAACACCAGTATACCAACACCGGAAGTGAAACCAGTGCCGGAGGTGGCTAAGCCTGTTGCCCTTACTACCGGGCTAAGAACATCCTCTACCAATTCGGCCGAATATCCTGCTATTTTTAACCAATACCCGGCTCACGGCTATAAAATTAAAAAGAGCAAAGGTGCCGCTAATTACATGGAGGAAGCCATGGGTGGAAACCAAAACCTGGCTTTTTACAATAATGCCGAAAACGGTTCGGTTATCCGCGTTACCAACCTGATGAACCACCGTACCATTTTTGTTAAGGTAATTGGTAAAGTACCTCCTGTAGATGCCGGCAATGAAATTACGATTAAGCTAAGCAACAAAGCCGCCAAGGATTTGGGTGCTATAGATGAGAAGTTTCTGGTAGAAGTGGCTAGTTTTAGCGCTAATTAAGCAGGTATTCCCCCTGTCGCTTGTCCCTCGTCACCTGTCCTTCAGCACTGTGGATACTTTGTGTGTTTTCCCTATTAACTACTCACTACAATTTCTATTTTAGCCCCTGCTAAAAAACGCCTTAGAAATGACTACCAATCTCGATTATTTGCCAATAGTGATACAGTTTGTATTTGTGGCCGTATTTATCACGGTTATGTTGGCCCTTTCGCACTTTATAGGCCCACGCCGCAGTTCTAAAAATAAAGATGCCTCTTTTGAGTGCGGTATCCCACAGCACGGCAATGCGCGTATACCGTTTTCGGTTAAATATTTCCTGGTAGCTATACTGTTTGTATTGTTCGATGTGGAAGTAATATTCCTGTATCCATGGGCTGTTAATTTCCGCGATATGGGTATGGATGGTTTCTGGAAAATGCTAATGTTTATGGGGCTGTTGTTAATTGGCTTCTTTTATGTGATTAAGAAAGGGGCTTTAGAGTGGGAGTAGGCTAATGCGGAATTAAACGCATAAAGCACTAAACCAATTGATGTTAAGTTTAGAAAGTAATTGAGAATTGAATCGTCGAATTTTAGGAGGGGATTAAATCCCAAGTCAAACTTCTAAAATCTAAAATCAGAATATGGCAGAGATAATTGGAAATAATCAGAAAGTGGAGCTTCAGCCAAGTGAGCAAGGCTATAATGGTCCGGGATTTCAGTTAACGTCGCTGGATAAAATTGTGGGCCTTGCCCGTTCAAAATCGCTATGGCCCTTGCCGTTTGCTACATCATGCTGCGGTATCGAGTTTATGGCCACCATGGGTGCCAACTACGATTTAGCCCGCTTTGGTTCAGAGCGTCCTAGCTTTTCTCCCCGCCAGGCAGATATGCTATTGGTAATGGGAACTATTGCTAAAAAAATGGGCCCTGTATTGCGCCAGGTGTATGAGCAAATGGCCGAGCCGCGCTGGGTGATAGCCGTAGGTGCCTGCGCCTGCTCAGGCGGTGTATTTGATACTTACAGCGTTTTACAAGGGATAGATAAAATTATACCGGTAGATGTATATGTTCCAGGCTGCCCTCCGCGCCCCGAGCAGATACTGGATGGTGTAATGAAGTTACAGGAACTGGTGCAAAATGAGCAATACAGCCGCAGAGAGTCGCCTGAGTACAAGGCCCTGTTGGCAAGCTATGGAATAAACGTAAATTAATTTTGACTACTGACGGCAGAACACTGACAACGGTAAATACAAATACAGAATAATGGCTTTAGATAATGCAACAGTTCAGCAAAAGGTGGCTGAAAAATTTGGTGAAGCGGTAAAGGATTTTACCGAGCCTTACGATATGTTGACCTTTGAGGTTGACCGCGATAAGGCTATCGAGTTAATGCAGTTTTTGCGCGACGATGATATACTGCGCTTCAACTTTCTAACCACTATGTGCGGTATTCACTTTCCCGATAATGAAGTAGAACGCCAGTTTGCAGTTATGTATCAAATGCATAACTGGTTAGATAATACCCGCGTCCGCTTTAAAGCTTTCCTTAATGGCGAAAATCCCGAGGTAGAAAGTGCTACCCGTTTGTTTAATTCGGCTAACTGGATGGAGCGCGAAGCTTTTGATTTTTATGGTATCATCTTCAAAGGGCATCCTGATTTAAAGCGTATACTAAACATGGACGAAATGGTATCGTTCCCTATGCGCAAGGAGTTTCCGTTAGAAGACCAGGGCCGTACCGATAAGGATGATAGATATTTTGGACGCTTTCCTGCCAATAGTGCAGAGGTAGGAAGTGTAACACCGGGAGGAAATAGATAGTTAAATGTTATCCGCTGACGCAGATATAAAAGGTACTGTTACAAACAGCATATAAAATGAGCGAAATAGTTTTAAAAACAATAGAGGAGAAATACGCTGAAATGATAAAGCAGCGTGAGAATGAGGATGGCAGCGAGCTTTCTATCCTTAACCTGGGGCCCACGCACCCGGCTACTCACGGTATTTTTCAGAACGTGTTGCTGATGGATGGCGAAAAGATTCTGGATGCAGAGCCAACAATTGGTTATATCCACCGTGCATTTGAGAAAATTGCAGAGAACCGCCCTTTCTATCAAATCACTCCGCTTACTGACCGTATGAACTATTGTTCATCGCCTATCAACAATATGGGTTGGTGGTTAACAGTAGAAAAATTGTTGGGAGTGGAAGTACCTAAGCGTGCGCAATACATCCGTGTAATTATGATGGAGCTGGCGCGTATTACCGACCACCTTATCTGCAATTCAATTCTTGCTGTGGATAGCGGTGCGTTTACCGGTTTCTTATACGTAATGCAATACCGCGAAAAGGTATACGAAATATATGAAGAACTTTGCGGTGCCCGTCTTACTACCAATATGGGTAGAATAGGAGGGTTGGAGCGCGATTTGAGCGATACCGGTTTCCGTAAGCTGCGTGCTTTCTTAAAAGAGTTTCCTGTTGCGTTTAAAGAGTTTGAAACACTTGTTAGCCGCAACCGCATTTTTATGGACCGTTGTATCAATGTAGGTGGTATATCTGCCGAAAAGGCTATCAGCTATGGTTTTACAGGGCCAAACCTGCGCGCTGCCGGTGTTGACTACGATATACGTAAAGTAAACCCATACAGCAGCTATCAGGATTTTGAGTTTGATATACCCGTGGGCAAAAGCGGCGATACTTATGACCGCTACTGTGTACGTAATGAAGAGGTTTGGCAAAGTGTACGCATTATTCAGCAAGCGCTGGATAACATGCCCGATGGCCCTTACCATGCCGATGTGCCTGATTATTACCTGCCTCCAAAGGAACAGGTGTATAACAACATGGAGGCGCTTATCTATCACTTTAAAATTGTGATGGGCGAAATACCGGTGCCTAAAGGCGAGGTATACCACGCAGTAGAAGGAGGCAATGGTGAACTTGGTTTTTACCTGGTGAGCGATGGCAGCCGTGTGCCTTACAGGTTGCACTTCCGCAGGCCATGTTTTATTTATTACCAGGCCTTTACCGAGATGATAAAAGGAGGGTACCTTAGCGATGCTATCCTTATACTTAGTTCGCTAAACGTAATAGCCGGAGAGTTAGATTCATAGGATAGTATTGAGTAGTTAGTATTGAGTATAAAGATAAATGCAAATCCACTAAGAACATGTCAGACGAGGTTTTTAAAAATAGCAAAGAGACTCACCAGCCTGCCGAAAACGGTAGCAGCATAGGTGGTAAATCAGTTAAAGTTAGCGATAGATTGGTAGCCCGTATAAACGAGCTTAAATCGCGTTTCCCGGAGGGTAAACACAAAAGCGCTTTGCTTACTGTTTTGCACGAAGTGCAGGATGAAAACGATAACTGGTTATCGGTAGCTGCTATGGACAAAGTAGCTGAGATTTTGGGTCTTCTGCCTATCGAAGTGTATGAGGTTGCATCCTTCTACTCAATGTATAACCAGAAACCGGGGGGTAAATATATGCTGGAGTATTGCCGCACCAGTTGCTGCGTTACCCGCGGTGCAGAAGACCTGATGGAATACACCTGCAATAAGCTGGGTGTAGAGTTAGGTGAGGTTACTGCCGATGGCATGTTCAGCGTTAAGGGCGTAGAATGCCTGGGTGCCTGTGGTTATGCGCCTATGCTTCAATTAGGTGATTATTACCACGAGTTTCTTACTACCGAAAAAGTAGATAAACTGATTGACGATTGCCGCGCCGGCAAAGTTGAGTTGTATTCTAAAGTATAGACATTCATTGGTCGTATAATATGCACAAAGGGCATTAAGAAAATTTTCTTAATGCCCTTTGTGGTTTTGCATTAGTTGTTTATGCAGCCTTCAGCACCACGCTTATTTGTTGGTGTATACTGGGTGTTTGGTTAGGGGCTACGTCGGCTACGGGTTTTTGTAGGGTAAAATAAAACGTAGTACCTTTACCTGGCTCGCCTTCAAACCATATTTCGCCATTATAGTAGTTGATAATTTTTTTGCACACGGCCAGGCCTATACCTGTGCCCTCAAATTGGTCGGCAGTGTGTAGTCGTTTAAACATCTGGAAAAGTTTACTCTTATAGGCGGCATCTATACCTATTCCATTATCGCTTACACTAAATGTAAATACACCGTGTTCGTGCTTATAATCAACACTCACTTCAGGGCTGGCATTTGTGTTAAATTTAATACCGTTTGCTATAAGGTTTTGAAACACATGATGCAACATGCTGGAGTGCACTTCATCCAGCACCGGCAGAGATTTCTTTACGGTTATTATGGCATTCTTCTCTTTAATCTTTTCATTTAGCTCCATTTGTATGGTTCGCACCATCTGGTTCAGGTCTACAGCCTGCATGGGTGGCAGGTTACGATCTACACGGCAGTAGCTTAACATATCGTCTATCTGCTTTGTTAGCCTGTCCGCGCTCATTTTACTCATATCTATAAATTCCTTGGCGCCTTTGGGGCTTGCATCGCCAAATTGTCTCGATAGCAGGTTCATAAAGCTGCTTATGTTTCGCACGGGAGCCTTTAAGTCGTGGCTTATTATATAGCCAAACTGCTCCAGGTCCTCATTGCTGCGCTTTAATTCTATAGCTTGTTCATTCAGGCGTTTGTTTGTAGCTGCTAGTTTCTCTTCGGTTTGGTAGTTGTAGTAGGTAAGCATGTATACCGCCGAGCCAAACAAAATAAATATTACCCAGGTGTTTATTTGAAATACCCGCATCTGCGTAGCTAAATCCATATTGTAAGCTACAAATGCAGGGTGTATTTGCTGGTATAAATTGAACCCAACCACTGCAATTAAAACACCCGCTATTATGTACTTATAGTCGCGTACATGAAACAGCAAAAAAGGTATTGTATAGCTTATGTAGTAAAACTCATGCACCCCGCTGGCGTGGCCTATAAAACAGGCATTAAGCATTATCACGGCATTCAGGCTAAGCAAAAAAAGCATACGTGCTGCCTTGTAATGTCGTTTAAAGTTTAACCATAGCACGCCCAATACAAAAAATGTAATTATACCCTGGCTAAGGCTGAGCAGAAACTGGCCTGCATACAACGAATAGGCTACGTAAAATGTTACTCCGGTTACAGTTAGTATGCTCTCCAGGTTAGTAAAGCGTATATAGCGCTCCTCCTCCCTGGGCGTATGCTCATCTATGCCGTTGGCCATTACACAGCTAAAAAAATCTTGTAGGTGTTTAGTCACTCTCCTCTGTTTTACAATCTATATACGCAGATATATCAAAAACAGTTCTCTCTTTAAAAAGAAAAACTTGTAACTGCTATGTTGCCTACCAGCCGTTTACTGTAAGCTATGGCTTTATAATCCGACTACCAGTTGTGTGTGGAGGTATGGCAAATTGGCCTACTGGACCCAATGCTGTGCAACAAAACAATTAACAATTTACAATAGCAGGTGTGATATTGTAAGATTTGGCAGTTACTAAAGGGTATAAATCAAAAGCCCGACCCACACAAAACATGCGGTTCGGGCTTTTAGATTTTGATGCTTATTTAATCTTACGCGTTATCTCCGTCTTTTTTACCGGTAAAGAACTTAACCACCGCACCACCAACGGCTACAGCGCCTATAGCTATTACTTTAGCAAACTTCAATAGCACTAAACCAATTTTGGCAAACAAACCAGTTTTAGCAAGCACGCCGCCCGCTATCAAACCTACTATGCCGTAAGCAGCTACTTTGTCGGTGCTCTCATTAAAGTCGGCATATCTATTACCTTCTTTAAAATTCATACCGGCCAGCACAGGGTTAACCTTCGATTTAATTTCGCCCAGTTGCTCAATGCCGCCAATCGCATTCAGCACCAATACACCCTTGCGGCCAAGTATGCGTATGTTGTAGTTCAGCGTTTCGGTAGAGTCTGTTTCAAACAGGATTTTTTTTGCCCAGTGCAGTTTCTTCTCTTTGTCATCGTAATATGGTTGCGAAGCCCAGCCGGTTAACTCAACCGTGGGGTAGCCCTGCTTTTTACGTTCCGGGTTCACTTCTTTTATCTGCTCCTGCATTTGCTCCAGCAGTTCATCATACTTTATATCCTTGGCGTCGTCATCTTTTACGTGGCCGTCTTCATCGTAGCTTATTTCAATAGCCCAGGTCATCGGCACTATATCGCTGGCCTCTTCCGGAAATATCATACCTAATGTTTCGCTCGGCGGATTGCCCCACAAATCGTGCAATACATATTGGCTTTGTTTGGCATTCAGATATTTGAAACCCTTAGGTATTTCGAACCTGGCCAGTCCATCGCCAATCTCTACAAAACCTGCCGTGTCGTAGTTTAAAACCTGCCGCGCGTGCATCCAGTTCACGTTGCCGCGCAGCGTGTTGATCTCGCCGTTGTGGCAGATGAACCGGAACGGCTGGGCGAGGTCCCACGTGGGGAACGTGTTCGTCGAGAAGCGCTGGTGAACCAGGCACATCGCGCTAACGACGGACGGATCCGCGAGTTCGTGATAGAACCCCAGGATCTGCGGCGCCAGAAGAAGGCC
>DATGWP010000095.1:0-14782 GCA_035299425.1 Chitinophagales bacterium
CCGACAGGAATAATTAGCTCTAAAATATCGGAGAGCAATACTCCCGATTGACAGCTTAACTCCCCCGCTTGACTATCGAAAGACAAAATGCGATTTAGCTTTAAAGAGGAGAGCACACATGGCCCAAGCCCTGCATCACCATAACTGCGCCCATTACCACGGGGGGTGATATTGAGGTCTGATTCGCTGATATAATCACTAATAGCTTCAGGCCGCTCAGCTTCAAAAACACTACTTTGCACCACAGGGTATTTTCCCCATCCGGTAATTTTGTTTGTTTCGTTAAACATTTTTGCTTTGGGCTTAAGGTGGCGCTGAGGTGAAAATCAGTTTTTTTATGGAACAAAAACAAATACTGCGCATATTTTATTGTGGCCTTTTGGCTGGCAGCAGTGTTTGCTTTTGGAACAAACTACAGGATGCTACTTTATTGCCACGAATAGTATTTGCTTTTGTATGGCTAGTCGGTTTCGCTCCTGTATGGTTCAAACTGTTTTGGGGTAAAGAATTTAAAGCCTCCATTCCTGATATATTCTTTACTGCATACGTTTTGTTTCATGCATTATCTATAGCACAAGCTATAAATAAGCCTGAGGCAGTATACGAAACACAGAAAATATTCATGGTGTTTGTATGCTATCTCGTATTTAAAGCCGGGCTTATACAGAAGGTAATCACCGAATCCGTTTTATTAAAAACTGTTTTGGTAGTAAGCGTGGCCTATGCGGTTTTTGCGGTAAGTCAGCTAAGTAACCTGTTGGCCGTAGCACGACCGGAGGGTGATAACCTGTACAATATTAATGCCCTTGCTGGACACAAAAATCTATACTCTGGCTTTTTAATAGTTACCAGTTGCTTACTAAGCATATTGGCGATTAATACAACAAAATTATGGCGTAAATTGGCAATAGCAGTAATCGTTTTACAAGTAGCGATGATAGTAGTATTGCAAACACGCTCGGTGTTTTTAGCCACCATAATTGCTACAATCATACTAGCTGTTGGATTGTTTAAACTTAAACAACAGGCTGGCTTTGCATTACTCAAAAAAGCAGCTATACCGGTAGCCGGGGTAGTGCTACTTGGTATTGTTTTTTTTGTCGCCAGTGGAACATTCAGCTCAGTAATAAAACGCCTCAACATAGCCAACTACCTGAATTCTGATACAGGGGCTGAGCGGTTAGTGTTGTGGTATAAATCATATTATATGCTCTGCGACCACTGGCTTACGGGTGTGGGCGCACGCAACTGGACCCTGGTGAACCCCTATTACACTTACAAGGGTATGTTCCGCATGATGTATCTCAACATGTCGTTTTTGCAGCCGCATAACGATTTTATATGGGTATGGTGCGAGCTCGGCATATTAGGCCTTATATCATTTATCGGGCTTTTTGTTTCGCTTTTATGGTCGGCTAACCGTGCGGCCAAAGCATCAAAAGAATTTTCCTTTAAGCTGGCAATGCTCATACTGATTGCACAGCAAGTGGCGTTTATGGTATTTTCCTTTTTCGATTTTCCTAAGGAACGCATGGAGCACCATATTTTGCTTGCTCTTAGCTGGGCTTTTATTGCTTACCGCACGCAGGGCACCGGCTATACCTTCACACTTAACCCCAAAGCGGTAAAGGTATTTCTGGCTTTTATATTGGTGGTTTTAGTTAGCGGTGTCTGGGGCACTTATAGCCGCATGAAAGCCGACTCGCACATGCGCGAAATGCTGGCAGCCAGCGAGCGGGGCGACCAGCAAAGTGTAGTGCTTCTTGCACAAGAAATGACTACCCCGTTTTCTAACCTCACTCCCGTGGCTTTTCCTAAAAAGTGGTATGAAGGCGTAGCGCACTACTCATTGAAACATTATGATGAAGCTTACGCATGTTTTATAGAGGCCCGCAAACAGGCTCCTTATAACCCAAACGTGCTTAACAATCTTGGTGGCATGCAAACTTTCTTTAAGCAGTACGAAGATGCACTAAGCACCTACAAAGAAACGCTGCGCATAAACCCAAAAAACGACGATGCCCGTTTTAATGTATCCTTTACGTTATACCAGTTGGGCCGATACCAGGAAGCGCTTGATTCGGTGGGTAAGGTATGGTCCAACATCCCAAAGAAAGAGAGCTTTGAAAAAAACATTACAGCTGCCCGCGACTCTGTGAATAACTTACGATAGCAAAATCGTTTGTATGTATGGAATGAATATGTTAAATAGTATATTTGGCATACAAAAATTTGCCCGCTTATGAACAAACTGCTTACCCTGTTTTGTTTTACATGCTTATCCTTTATTGCTGTTGCTCAAATTACGGTAACCCCCAATAATCATTGCGCAGGAGGAAATTCTTTCCAGGTAACTATCACCGGCATTACCCAGGGACAGGTTCCATCTTCTACCTGTGGTAATGTAACTACCGGCGGCGTCACCAATGGTACAGGTACAGTTGTTATTAGTGCCTCGGGCATTAGCGCCCCCGCCACTACCATGACAGCCAATGTTACTGTACCACCGGGACAAGCCGCAGGCACTTACGGCTTTAAGCTAACCTTTGGTTGTGGCAGTACAGTTAGTTGCACCAACTGTTTTACCGTAAACAGGCCACCAACCGCAGTTTCGGTATCACCGGCAGGCCCAATCAGCATTTGCCAGGGCAGTAGTACCACACTAACCTGCAATGCCACCAATGCAGTGTCTTACCAGTGGAGAGAAAGCGGCAACATTATTAATAATGCCACCAGCGCCACTTATAGCGCTGCAGCAGCCGGCGTATACTCGTGCGATGCAATAAATACCTGCGGCTCTACCCTCTCTTCAAATTCTGTTACAGTAACACTAAAACCCACTCCTACAGTTACTGCGGGGGTATTAGAAGACACTATCTGCGCAGGAGATGTAGCCTATGTATATTCCGTAGCAGACATTTCAAGCGGCTTTGTAGCTACTTATACCTGGAATACGGGTTTAGTAGGTAATGTTACCGCAGAGAATATATATCCTACTGCAAGTACAACATACGTTGTTACAGTGTCCAGCGATTTGAATTGTACGGCCACAGCCACTACAAGTATTACCGTTAATGCTGTGCCTTCGTTATCACCATCGGCCACCCCTGCCACCATATGTAACGGTGCTAACTCTACACTGGCAGCCAATGCCACTGCGGGTAGCGGCACCATATCCTCATATGTATGGGACAGCGGGCTTGCGGGTAATACAGCCGGTGGCAGTGTATCGCCGGCCAGCACAACAACTTACGTGGTTACCGTAACCAATAGTAACAATTGCAGCGCCTCGGCCAACGTATCTGTAAACGTTAACGCACAACCGGTTATCAACCCCAATGCAACACCACCATCGGTTTGCCCTGGCGGCACTACTACCCTGGCAGCTAATGCCACAGCCGGTAGCGGTACTATAACCACCTACGCATGGGGCAGCGGCCCGGTAGGTAATGTATCGGGCGGTAGTGTATCGCCCAATGTAGCCACAAGCTATAATGTAACCGTAACCAATAGCAACCTATGCACTGCCAGCGCCAGTGTTAACGTGGGAATAAATAGTGTGCCGGTAATAGGACTTACTGCTACCCCACAGGCTATTTGTAACGGTGGCAGCAGTCTGCTTGAGTCGAACGCTTCTGCGGGTAGCGGAACCATTACCAGCATCAACTGGAGCACTGCATTGCCACAAAATTTACCAGCCGGCCAGGTTTCGCCATCCTCTACTACTAACTACACGGTTACTGTAACCAATAGCAATAATTGCAGCACCACCGCCGGTATTACGGTTAATGTAGGCGCTACACCTGCTGCTGCACCAACAGCAACGGCCACACCAATTTGCGCCGGAGAGCCCACCACCCTGGCAGCCAATGCTACCGCGGGCAGTGGCACTATTACTACTTACGCATGGAGCGCGGGTATAGCGGGTAATCAATCAGGTGGTAGCGTTAGTCCAGCTACTGCTACTACTTATACTGTTACCGTAACTAATAGCGACAATTGCACAGCCACAGGTAGCGTGAGCATAGCGGTAAACGCAGTACCTGTTGTGGGGCTTACAGCCACACCACAAGCTATTTGCAACGGCGGCAGCAGTTTGCTTGAGTCTAACGCCACCGCGGGTAGCGGAACCATTAACAGTATAACCTGGAGCTCTGCCCTGCCACAAAATTCGCCATCGGGTCAGGTATCGCCATCTTCGGCCACCAGCTACAGCGTTACTGTTACTAACAGCAACAATTGCAGCACTACGGCCAGCACTACCGTAAGTGTAGGCTCTACCCCTACAGTAACTGCTACAGCATCGGCCACTACAACCTGTGCAGGCGAAATCAGCACGCTTGAAACAAACGCCACCGCAGGCAGTGGCACTATTAGTACTTACGCCTGGAGTAGTGGCCTTTCGGGTAATGTAACCGGCGGAGATGTAGCACCAACATCTACCACTACATACACTGTAACTGTTACCAACAGCGATAACTGTACAGCCACAGCCGATGTTACAGTAAACGTAAATGCACTACCGGTAGTATCGCCAACTGCCGCTGTAACCGCTATATGTGCCGGACAAAGCACTGATTTGGCAGCCAACGCTACCGCAGGTAGCGGAATTATATCTTTATATGCATGGAGCGAAGGAATTACAGGCAATAACGCGGCCGGTACGGTTAGCCCCATAAGCACTACTACCTATATTGTTACCGTAACCAATACCAACAATTGCACTGCCACCGGTAGTGTAGATGTAACTATAAACGACAATCCTACACTTTCACCTACTGCCCTTCCGGGCATCGTTTGCGAAGGCGAAATTACCATACTGGCAGCCAACGCAGTTACAGCTACCGGCACTATTACCAGCTATGCCTGGAGCTCCGGCCTTGTGGGAAATATTGACGGAGGGAATGTAACCCCGGCCATGTCTACCACCTACACTGTAACAGCTACCAATTCTTTTAACTGTACTGCCACCGGTACTACTTCTGTAAGTGTAACACCTCTTCCAACACTGGCAAGCAGCTTTGGAACTACCTTCTGTCAGGGTGATACCAGCGTTATCACTATTAATAATAGCTACGACGGCTATGCCTGGTCCACCGGAGACACCACTGCCAGCATTCAGGCTTTTGCCAGCGGCACATATACAGTAACTGTATCAGCCGTATGTGGCACTATGACATCAACGGGTCTGGTGGTTAGTGTAAGCGATCCGGGAATGCCGACCATAACTGAAAACATGGTTTCGGGTATGACTGCCCACTCAGCAACTGCGGTTTCTTACGAATGGTTCTTAAACGGTTCATCTATAGGGCCTGCAACCGCAGATTCGGTGCTTCAACAGGCTGCAAGCGGAACCTACACGGTAAAAATAACCGATGCAAACGGTTGCACGGCTGAGTCTGCTCCATTTTCCTACGTATCAATTGGCATACATGAAACTACCGGTAATATGGAAGTAAGCTTGATTCCTAATCCTGCAAAAAACTCGGTTATAATTAAAACTGACCTTGCCGAAGGGTTTGAGTTAAGCTTGTTTGACATTAATGGCAAACAGATAAATACTATACCTGCAACAGGTAAGGTTTTGAATGTGGATGTAAGTAAACTAAATGCAGGGGTATATATACTAGAGGTAAAAACAACAAACAGCCATATAGTTAAAAAATTGGTTGTAGAATAACACAAGAATGGACTAAACTCCTACTTAAAAAAGCGCAGACTGTATATAATACTCTGCGCTTTTTTATTTTTTTCGACAAAAGCAGTTCTTATTTGTGTTAAAATAGATACATTTGCCGCAAATAACATCCATTGTGAGAAAAATTTCAACCCTATTATTTCTGTTTGTAACCGTGGCATCCTTTGGTCAAATTACCCTTACTCCTAACAATGGATGTGTGGGCAGCACATTTGACATTACCATTACCGGTTCCATACCCTCTACCGGCGCAACACCCTGCTCAGCAGTTTCGGGTGTTTTTACAGGTGCTACGCAACAAATTGCGGTTACCAACCCGGTAGCCTCACAAGCTTCTCCACCGGTTACTGTTTCGCTTACCATACCGTCTAACTTTGCAGCAGGCACCTACGATTTTCGCGTTTCTTATCAATATAATGGTTTCTGCTATAGCGGAAGCTGCGTTTCTTGTTTTACAGTAAATCCTAAACCTTCTAACGTATCGGTTAGCCCAAGTGGCGCCATAAGCCGGTGCGAGGGGCAAAGCGTTAACTTATTATGTTCTGCCTCTGGTGCCACATCTTACCAGTGGACTTTAGACGGCGGTAACATTGATGCAGCTATCAATGCAGGCACATTTGCTTCTACTAATGGAACCTACCGATGCGTAGCAACAAACTCCTGCGGCAATACAATATCTGATAGCGCCATACTTACATTTAATCCACTGCCGACGCCGGCCACCATTAACGCCGTGGGCTCTATGCTTCATGCCAACTCAGCTGTGGCAGTAGAGTTTAAATGGTATTTAGACGGTACTGTTTTAAACGGTCAGACAGATAGTATGCTTACAGCTACTCAAAACGGTGCTTATACCGTAGAAATTACAGACGCCAATGGCTGCAAATCTACCTCGGCAGTTTATAACTACCCACAAACAGGTATAGATAATTTGGAGGGTAGTTTGTTTGCTTTAACACCCAACCCTGCATCGGGATTTGTTACAATTAATACTGACTTAACCAATGGGTTTACAGCTTATATCATTTCTACCGAAGGCCGGGTAGTAAATTTAACTGAGTCTCAGAATTCAACTGCACTTATAGATATAAGCAAGCTTGCCAAAGGTATTTATATGGTTAAGCTAAAGACTTCATACGGCGAGGTTCAAAAAAGATTGACCATTCAATAACCCCACTACAAAAACAAATAAAAAGGGCTTCTGCATTGAAGCCCTTTTTTATTTTCAACTCCAATGAAATTGATGATGGTATTATCGCGTGTGCCTTTCCCTTTAGACAAGGGCGATAAGTTACGTGCTTACCACATGCTTCGTTATCTGAGCAAATACAATGAGGTGTATTTGTTTTGTATTTCGGAGGAGCCTATAGCTTTTGATGTAAAAGAACACCTGCTGGAGTATTGCAAAGAGATACACGTGTTCCCCATTAGCAGGTATGCAAGCCTGCTTAAATGCGGCCTTGCTACAGGCTCTGCTAAACCATTTCAAACGGCCTATTTTTACGATGCAGGCATACACCGCCAGATAGACGAACATGCCAAACGCATTAAACCCAATTGCGCATTCTTCCAGTTAGTTCGTACTACAGAATATGCACGCAATATAGAAGGCGCTACACGCGTGATTGATTATATGGATGCATTCTCTACTGGCTACGCACGTATGGCCGCCAGGTCGGGCATATTTCAAAAACTCCTTTTCAATAACGAATCGCAAAGACTTAAAAAATACGAAGCCGATGTATTTGCCTGGTTTGATAAGCATGTTATAATTTCTGAACAGGATAAAGAATTGATTAACCACCCCGATAGAGAAAAAATTGAAGTGATACACAATGGGGTCGATGCCGAATACTTTGTGCCCTCATCGAATACTAAAAAGTTTAACCTGCTGTTTCACGGCAATATGAACTATCTGCCCAATGTAGATTGCGCCAGCTATGTAGCGGATGAAATACTACCTGAACTACACAAACGGGGCACAGCTGCTACTTTTCTAATATCGGGAGGCTCGCCAAATAATGAAATACTAAGTCTGGCCGGCCGAAGGGGTATTACCGTTACCGGCTGGCTGGATGATGTGCGCAGTTCTTATGCGGTTTCTGAAATTTTTATTGCGCCACTGCAAATGGGCACCGGCATACAAAACAAATTGCTGGAGGCAATGGCGATGGGAATACCCTGCGTGGTTTCATCACTGGCAGCCAAAGCACTTAACCTGCAGCACGGGCATCATGCGCTGATAGGCGATACCACTAAAGACTACTGCGACCATATAGAAACGCTTTGGAACAACCCTGAACTGAATAGCCAACTCGTAAAAAATGCACTGGCCTATACCCGCGAAAACTTTCGCTGGCAGGATAAGGTAGAAAAGTTGCAGCAGTTTATATCAAATTAAGCCGCGATTGCTAATTTGCAACATGCGCCCGCTCAAGCTATTATACCTGGCTTTATTTTTCAGCCTACCCTTATCGGTAGAAAATTTCAGCCTTGGCTTTGGTATAAACGTACCCAGCGAACCCTTTCAAGGGTTTATAGCAGTGGCCTTGTTGTTTTATATCAAGCCATTGTTGGATTTATGTAAAACCCTCTGCCGCAACCCACTTTTTATTGCCATTGCAGCATATATTGGCTGGAGCTGGATAAGCTGCCTGTATTCCGGCTTGCCCGTTGTATCGGCAAAGTATACGCTGATAGAGACATTGCATGTACTGGTGTTTGTAGCCGGCCTGGCACTGGTGGAAAAGCACGAGCGTGGCTTTTGGATAAAATGCGTATTAGCATATACAACATGCTTTATCCCATTGCTTTTGCATGGCCTGTACCTGCATGCGCAATACAATTTTGCTATCGATTTTTCGGCAGCAGCTATGCGCCCATTTTACCGCGACCATCCGCTGTATGGCGTGGTGCTGGCTTTTCTAATTCCACTTTGGGCTTATTTCCTTATACAAAAAAATAACCCGCTGGATATTTTAAATAATCGTCGGCTCAGTGGTATTGTTACGCTGTTACTTCTGGTAGGCCTGATTTTTTCCTTTTCGCGCGCAGCATGGCTAACAACTGTAATTGGGGCAATGGCGGCAGTTTCGCTTTTTTATGCTAAGCAACACTTAAAGCAACTATTAGCTGTAGGTGCAATAGGCCTGTTCATTTTAATACCGGTTGGTGTTTTTGTGGGCCTCAACGTTCAAAAAAAGGAGGTGGTAAAAAATACCACCGTAGGCAACCAGCTACTCTCCTCGTTTAACTGGACACATGATGTAGCTAACCTGGAGCGGCTCAACCGTTACAAATGTGCTTGGCGGATGTTTAAAGATAAACCTCTTACAGGCTTTGGAAACAACATGTATAAGTTTACGTACCTGAACTACCAGAAAAAAGAAGAAATGACACGCATTAGCCTGAGCGATGCATTGCCCGAAGCACGGAAAGGCACGGGTGGGAACTCACACTCCGACTACCTGGCTGCACTTACCGAGTTAGGTTTGCCGGGCTTTATATTTTGGTGTACCATAGTATTCTTCGCTCTCTTCTATTCATGTAGATTATATGTGAAGGATAGCCGGCCGGAATTTCAGTTTATCTTCTGCGCCCTGCTGACGTACTTTATACATGTGCTGGTAAACAACTTTATACACGATGACAAAATAAGTGCACTGGTATGGATGTGTTGCGCTGTAATACTTATTGCAAAGACGTCGGAAATTGGCAAAACTACCCAACCCACTAAAATGAATCCAGTTCGCCCATAGTTACCCGTATTTTATCCAACGGAAACTTTGAGCTAAGATTATCATAGAGTATCTGCCATGACACAAACATTGGATACTGAGCAGCAAAAGCCGCTTCTACTGCACTGCCGCTGTGCGATTGAAAGTAGATTTCGCTCGCTCCACACCTTTTAGCCATGCCGGTTAACAATGGCATCAACTGCTTTAGTTCTGAAGGCGAAATGTTATCCATATCGCCAATGAATAAGGCACCATTCTGCTTTACCCATAAAGTGATGCCCTCTAATTTTATCAATATACTGCCGCCAAATTGCTTATACCTGAAAAAGTCGCTATTTCGAACGGCGGTTACAAAACCGCTACCGGCCAAGGAATTTGATGGCGCGATAGTTACCAATTGATTTTCGAATATCTTTTGCAAAGCATTTTCGCCAAAATACAAACTATTGGCCAAGCGCTTAAGATAAGCCGCATACCTATTACCTACAGCTATGCGATAGCCATTCATTGCTTCGGTAGATTTCCAGCCCAGCTTTTTAGGAAAAATGACCGATGAATAGCTATTAGGGAAACCCCATAAAAAACCAATATGCTCATTGCGTAAATTAGTATAGTTTCTTTCGATAACTGCTGTAAAAAGCCCACGTTTCATATAAGCGGGATGGGTCATGCTATCGCTGGACTGGGCCGATAACTCTACCTGGCCGTTATACTCCATGGCACATGGAATCATTCCATTAAAAGCCACACATAGATTATTGTGAAAAGCCAGGTGGCCAAATCGCGCAGGTGTAAGGTACCCGGTGTTGTATTTAGCCTCGAAATAGCCTACTGGCAACCATTTTTTATAGCATGCATGATACAGTAGCCGTAAGTGATAAATGTTGCTGTCAGAAAGCCGTTCGAATGTAAAGTTCAATATTTCTTATTTGCTATAAACAAAAGCTGGTGCGCCGGTGAAAGATAAGGATTAGTTATTAAGCGGGGAATAATGCCCGCATCTGTTTCATATTTTGAATCGTGCAAATCTGCCAAAACATTGTATTTGTAACCGGCTTTCCTTGTCAGTTCAATAGTTGCGTCGTTATAACCACCAAACGGCGCCGCAAAAAAGCTTACCTCCTTTTGTATAACAGACTCCAGTATCTGTTTTGAATTACTCAATTCTGCCAGCGCTTCCTTATCATCTATATTGCACAAGTTGGTATGCGTGCAGCTATGGGCACCAATAGTAAATAAGGGATTAGCGGCTAATTCTCTTAAGTGCTCCTCTCCCATCAATTTCCAGTATATATCCATAGAAGAGTTCGCTTTAAATTTTGTATAAGGTGTTAGCACCCTATAAAGTTCGTCTATGAAACTACGGTTCTGTCGGATAATGTGTTGCCTGATTGGCAGGCCCGAGTAATGAAAATAACGTCCAAATATATCCCGGCTGTATACTTCACCAGCCACGTTTAGGGTATCCGGAGCATAAGACAATGTGTGGTCAACCAGGTCAGGCCACAAAATATCCTTACCCTGCTGCCAAATAGGTGTAATAAAGAAAGTAGCCGGTGCCTTATACTTCTCTAAAACAGGCTTAGCCAATTGGTAATTATTCAGGAACCCATCATCGAAAGTAATGGCAACATTCAACTTGCCAGGGTCAATATTGTCGTTTACATAATCATTCAACGAGATGATATTGGTAAACTGCGACAACAGTTTTATCTCTTCTTCAAAATACTTTTGCCCTCGGAACTTAGTATTAACTGATGTATCATTTGTGTAATCAATACCATGATAAGCTAACACCACTTTTCCCCGGGCATTAGCTACAACGCCCGCAGGCAGCTTAGCTGCCCGCCATTTGCCTTGCAGGTAGTATTTTGCTGTTCGCAGGTAATGCAAAGGGAGTTTCATTGTAAGTGACTGAGTATTGTTTTGTAAACTACCTTTTGCCCATCGTGGGTTAAGTGCTCATCGCTGTAATAATAAGTTTGAATACCCATACTTTGAGCCTTATGTAAAGGTACGCTGCAGTCAACTATTGTGGGCCCCTTTATCCGCTGCTGCAACAATGTATAGAAAGGATATACAGTTCCGCAAGGCTGGGTAAATACAGCGCCAAGCATATCATAATTAGAACGGTATTCTTCCTTTACTTCAGTGCAATGCGGTATTACCAACACAACCACCTTTCCGTTGGGATTGGTACTATAAAAATAGTTACTTATAGATTGTACATAATCTACCATACGATTGAAGGCAGTATGGTATTTTTCATCTTTAAGCAAAACGCTTTTCTCAATAAATTGCCTATCAGCGCGCAGCAACATTTTAACCCGGCCGGCGTACCCATTAACTGAAAAAGTATCTGTAACACGTGGATATTTGAAAGATTGTTCTGTATCAAATACCTGACGCAATGTGGCCAGTTTATAATTTAGCCAGGCTAATGACCAACAAAGGTCTGAAGTCTTCCAGTATAAATTACGAACTACTGAGATTGAATCCCAATTGTAAGGGTGACTTATATCTACCAAATCGTTACCAGTATACAGTTGAATAACAATCTTATCGGGCTTAAACTCATCTATCCTGCTCTGGGCAAATAGGTTTATCTCACGGGCACTTATACCCGCTACAGATGAATTAATAACGCAGTGGTTATTTAAAGGTGCGTATTTTAGTTGAGCGACATAGCTGCCCTGCTGGGCGCTGAACGAATCGCCAAACACTAATATCTTCTTTTTGGTACTGTTTAAGTCCTCGTGCCTGTTTAGCTGCCTTAACTCCGATGCATAAAAGTCAACCCACTGATAGCGATAAGCTACCTCCAAAACAGCCAGCATAAGCAGCAGCGTAATGATGGTAATACAAAGACCGGTAAGGGTGTTTTTGAGTAACTTTTTCACTTGTGCAGAACAGAGCTAAGAAAGTGTGTTTTATGTAGAATGAAAACTTTAGATTAAGTATGTCAACATAACCTGCTTTTTTACATCTTGCAGGGGAAATTAAAGGAATTTGAACAAGGTTTTACTTTTCAACCCACGCAGCAACGATTACAAGGCACGCATACCTAACAGCGTGCTGCAGGTGGCTACGTGTATAGACCACCAGCGCGATTGGGTGATAGTAGACGGCAACCTTGAAACCGACCCGCAGCAAAAGATTATCAACTACCTGAATACCGGAGAGTTTGCCTTTTTTGGCTGCACGGTAATGCCCGGCCCACAATTGCGCCAGGCCATACCGATTACAAAACTGATACACGAACAATATCCTTCTATCAAAATAATATGGGGAGGTTATTTTGCCAGCAACCAGTACAAGAGCGTAATAAATTCAGGTTATGTAGATGCTATTATTAATGGCCCCGGCGATTTTGCATTTCCTAAGCTGCTACTGGCCTTTGAAAACAATGAGGCACTGGACGGTATCAATAACCTCATCTGTAAAAGAGGGGATGAAATCATTATCACACAAAAGGATAGCCTTTTTGACCAGGACCTGCTGGCCGATATGCCTTACGATAAACTAAATAAATTTTACCCGGTAGAAAGATACCTGGGCAAGAGTTATTTAGGCACCAAAACCATTGCTTATCACAGTAGCTTTGGCTGCCCATTTACCTGCTCGTTTTGCGCAGTAGTGCCTATATACAATGCCAAATGGCGGGGACAGAGCGCTGAGAAAATTTACAGGAACATTAAGCACCTGCGCGATGTGTATGGGGGTAATGCCATTGAGTTTCACGACAACAACTTCTTTGTAAATGAGAAGCGCACCGTGGAGTTTGCCAAACTGGTAATGAACGATAACATGGTGTGGTGGGGCGAAGGCCGTATAGATACCATTGATAAGTATAGCGATGAATCGCTGGCGATAATGCGCGACTCGGGTTGCAAGATGATTTTCTTTGGCGCAGAAACCGGCAATGATGCCATACTAAAGAAGATGGATAAAGGCGGTAAGCAGACCGGCGCGCAGATATTGGCCTTTGCCGAACGCATGAAGAAGTTCGACATTATACCGGAGTATTCGTTTGTGCTGGGCACACCGGGTGATAGTCCTGAACAAGTGATGCAGCAAATAGATGAGGATATAGCCTTTATAAACAAAGTAAAGCAGGCCAACCCTAACACCGAGATAATCATTTACGTATATAGCCCGGTGCCTACCGAGGACAGCGATATGTATAAGCAGGTACTGGCCAGTGGTTTCCGGTTCCCCGAAAAACTGGAAGACTGGCTGGCCCCCTTGTGGGAGAAATTCGACCTGCGCAAGAACCCGCTTACGCCGTGGTTAACTGCGGAGATGGTAGATAAGATAAAGAACTTTGAAACCGTGCTGAACGGCTACTACCCTACTGTAACCGATGTAAGACTAAGCCCATCACAGCGTAGGGTGATGAAAGCCGCATCTACGCTCCGGTTTAAGAACAAATGGTATAAATACCCATACGAGATTAAAGTACTTCAAAAGGCATTGAAATACCGTCAACCAGAAGTGGAGGGCTTTTAATGAGAAGATTACTACGCAGCCTTTTCTTTTTGGTGTATAAGCCCCTGGGCGTATGGTGGATTTCGAAGGAAAGGAGTTATAGCTATAAGGGCCTGCAACTGACCATACCGGTAGGCGTTTTTCATCCGGGCATCTTCTTTAGCACTACGTTTTTAGCTATAGAAGTAAGCAAGATGGCACTAAGCGGCAAAGCCTTTTTAGAACTGGGCTGCGGCAGTGGACTGCTTTCGCTGGTGGCTGCAAAGGCCGGAGCTAACGTAACTGCCGTGGATATAAACAGCAAAGCTGTAATAGCGGCAGCTAACAATGCCCGGCAAAACAACCTGCACATAGAGGCTATCGAAAGCGACCTGTTCGGTGCGCTTGCAGGGCGCAAGTTTGACGTAATAGCCATTAATCCACCTTACTATAAAAAGAACCCCAAAGATGCTGTGGCTGCCGCCTGGTTTGCCGGCGAAAAACTGGAGTACTTTCATAAGCTATTTACACAGTTGGGAGCGCACTTAAACGGGCACACAACAGTACTAATGGTAGTGAGCGAGGATGTGGACATGCAGGCCATACAGGCTATAGCCGCCGCTCATAATTTTGTGTTCAGCCTGCGCAACACAACCACTATTATGTGGGAGCTGAATTACATTTACGAGATAAAGCAAGGCACTTAACAAGGCAGATTAAACAAAACCAATCAGCGCCGCCGCATTATTGCTAAATCAGCAGGGGTAACGGTGTAAGGGAAAGACCCTAACATACCCATACCGTAATTAACCCATACCTGGTATGGGCCGGGTTTGGTTATAGTAACCGATGCCGTAGATTCGCCAGTACTCCACATGTA
>DATGWP010000096.1:0-23460 GCA_035299425.1 Chitinophagales bacterium
GGGTAACTTTTTCATTTAATGCGTCTATTTCTTTCAGTAATTGGTCAATACGCTCCTGCGATGGAGATGGAGCAGTGACTTCCCTATGCAGTTCATTGGCTATGCCTACCAGAGGCTCTATTTCATTATCGGCGGCGGTCCAGTAGTAAATAGCCTTTTTTATGTAATAGATATTGTGAAACCTGGTAAAGAGCTTAATCATACCATCTACATCATCGGGATGGTTTCTGCCCTCTATAAACCCCTGGCGGGCAATAGCCATATCAGGCTGCGCTTTTATCAGTTCCATACGGGTTTTATGGTCGCCCAGGGGCACTTTCATAAACTCCTGGTACTGGATAAAATCTTTTTCATCTCTACCGGTACCGTATTTATACAAATGAAACACGGCATCCTTCTGCGCTTTAGACCACAGGCCCTCACCCCCTACAAATGCCCTGACCGATGAAAGAGTAGAAACTGCAAACCACAGTGTAACCAGTTCGAATGCGATAAGCACCGCCATAATACCCGTGGCAAAATAAAGCTTACGCGCAATAGAAATATTCCTGAACCAGCGGGTGAGAGACAATTTAGGCATCAGGCAAAATGCTTTTGAACAATTTCATTCAACATTGTTTTGGTTAATGGCTTAAGGCGGTACCCTACTACCAGGTCGTTGTAACCGGGATTTTGTAAATAAGTTTCGATAACTGGGTTATATGCGCCGCTAAGTATATATATACACGGCATGCGTACCGGGTGTTTAGCTTCGGCTATAATCTGCCGGAGTTTAGTAATCAGTTCAAAACCATCTACTTTAGGCATCATTATATCCAGAAATATAAGCTGGGGGAATGCTGCCTCAGGACCATTTACGGCCTGCTTAAAAAAATCGATAGCCTTTACAGCATCTGTAATACAGGTTAGGTGGCGGGCCACTGCAGCCCCTTTAATAACAATTTCGTGAAACTCATTGTCTTCCACACTATCGTCAATTAGCAATACGTGTTCCAGAATTTTCATGCACAATCGTTTTCAACATAATTGAATGCCGGCGATGGGTATTCCGGATGACCGTATGAAGGTAACACATCCCCTTCATTTAACAAAGTGCCGAACTTAATATCAAAGAAAAATAATTGTATAGTGCACAGTTTAATAGAAAAATGCACCGTGCCCGGTATAACCAATGTTGTACCGGGCACGGTGATGGATGAGTTACTATTATTTATTTTTAAAGAAGGTGCCTAATACAGCTCCGTATATCAGGTGAGCCACGCAATTACCAAATATCATCAACATCAAACTCTGCTTCTCATCCCAGGTTAGTAAACCGCTTACGCTGATAACCATCAGAATCATTTGAGCTATTATAAAGGCTAAAATACCAAACAACATCCCCCTGAAGGTATCATTAATTACAGGTATAGTATGATTAAAAAACATTACATAAACAAATGCCAGCCCTATACCAATTACCACGTGCATAACCCAACCGAGCACCATATGGTCACCCATTAATGCACCTAAAAACGCACCTACATTCATTTCGGGCAAACCGATAAAAGGCGCCACCAGCATAAAAGCTGTCATTACAGCTGTGGCCAGAAACCCAGCCAAAAATACTTTGAGAGGTTTTAACACCTCAAATTTCTCGGTAAGAATTACATTAGTTGTATGTGTCATAATCTAAAGTTTTAGTTACAACCATAAGTTTCAAACTCATTGCCAAATTTGCTGTTATAACTTGATTGCAGCTCTTTTCCTGCTAATCAACAGGTACCGGATACGACAGAAGTTTGAAAATCAACCAATAGTGTATTCAACGAGGTTAAATATCACAAAAACGCTGCTGACCTGTAGGGGTTACCGGTAATGCAGCATGCAGCCACACTTAACAAAAAGGGGAAAATATACCACGGGCCGGGCTGATAAACAACCTTACCTAAACCGGAATGTAAATATCAAACCGCGCACCTTTATCGGGTTCCCCCAAGGCAGTTATTACGCCCGAATGATTCTCCACAATTTTTTTCACAATAGCCAGGCCAATGCCAGTGCCTTTATACTCCGACTTGCCGTGTAATCTCTGAAACACCTCGAAAATTTTATCTCTGTATTGCATCTCAAAGCCAATACCATTATCCTGTACCGATAAGTGGTAATAGGTTTTGTTGCGTACCAGCTGAGCTATTTTAAAGCTACTTGCCTGGGCAATTTCGGCGCTTAGGGTAACATGCGGCGTGACACCCTCACGGGCAAACTTAATAGAATTGCCTATAAGGTTATGCAACATTTGTTTAAACTGAAATGGAATGGTTTCAATTTGCAGCAAATCACCAGCCTCTATAATCACATTCGAGTTTTGTATTTCTTCATGCATGTCGGCCTTAACCTGGTTGAGGAGCTTGTTTATATCTGCCGTTTCAAATTTGCGCTCGGTAGTATTTGTACGTGAGTAGGTAAGCAGGTCCTCTATAAGTGTCTGCATGCGCTTAGCGGCACTTTGAATCCGTTTAAAAGAATCTTTTCCGGCATCAGACAACGTTTGTTCTTCGCGCTCTAAAATCCTGGAAATAAAGGTTTGAATTTTGCGTAAAGGCTCCTGCAAATCGTGGCTCGATACATAGGCAAATGATTTCAGCTCGGCATTCATTTTTTCAAGATCCTGCGTACGCTCCTGCACCTGCCGCTCAAGTTCGTGGGCAAATGACTTCTGCTCGGTAACATCGCGCACCGTGCCAATCATTTTTACAGGTGCCCCATCACTATCATAAAGCATTTTACCCTTACTTTCTACCCAATGCACCGATCCATCCTTCCACAAAAAACGGCTTTCGTAATATAAATGCCCCGTTTCCATCGCCTTTTTAAGTGCTTCAGCCCTTACCTCTACATCCTCAGGGTGCAGTTGTTTCAATAATTCCTTTCGTTTAGCGGGTTTTCCATCAGTGCCCAATATCTTTAATGCTTGCTCAGAAAGAATAGCTTCCTGGGTTGAAATATCCAACTCCCATGTACCTAATTCGCTATCCTCAATTATTACCGCCAGCCTATCTTCATTTTCTTTTATTCTGTTGCGGGCGGCTACCCTTTCGGTTACATCATTGACTGTAATCATTATACCCGATACAGTGCCATCTGACTCGAACAGGGGCTTGTATTCAAAATCAAGATAAAACATTTTATCTCCATCATCTCCCTTTACCAGCGCGGGCGACTCCAGTTCCCTGTGTACTTTACCGCTGGCCAATACTTCCTTTAACAACTCGGGGTACTTCTGGTTTCTTAGTTCAGGAAAAACATCCAGGGCCTTACGCCCTACCACATCGCTTTCGCTCCTTCGCCATATTTTTTCAAACATTACTTTGTTTGCCATTTCAATAACATGGTCGGGCCCACGGAAAATGGTCATTGGGATAGGAGATTGCATAACCATGCTCCTGAACTGCATTTCGCTTTCGGCAAGTTTATGTTTGGCTTGCACCGATTCTGTAACTTCAGTTGCAACTACTATAATACCTTCTACAGTTCCTCCATCCTCGCGGTAAGGATGATATACCAGATTAAAAGAGGCAGCTTCCCTTTTGCCATATCTATTCAATATTACGGGTAATTCGGTAGCATAAAATGGAGTACCGGTATCCAGCACACCATTTAGCAAGGGCTCTACCACATCCCTGACTTCGGGCAGCGATTGAAAAAGGGGCCGGCCCACAAAGTCTTCTTCTCGCTTGTCAACCAATTGAAGGTAGGTATCGTTCGCCATTAAAGGAATAAAATCTTTGCCCTGTAAAATAGTAATACCCAGCGGAGCCTGCTTTACAATATTGCGAAAACGCCTTTCGCTTTCCTCCAACTTTCTCCGGTTAACAACAGCCTCCGTTGTTTCGTTACAAATAACCAATACACCGGCTACTTTGCCATTTTCATCATTTACCGGGCTGTAGCTAAATGTCCAGTATACATCTTCAAGTTTTCCGTTGCGATAAATAGGAATCAGCTGGTCGGCACTCCAGGTAGCTTCGCCACTCTCCAATACCTGGTTAATAAGCGGCGAAATGGTATCCCATATTTCTGGCCATGCTTCTTTAGCGGGCATACCCAATATAGATGGATGTTTACCCTGCTGCCCCAGGCTGGGCCGGTAAGCATCGTTATAAAAGCAGGTAAGCTGTGGCCCCCACCACAAAAACATAGGGAACTTAGAACTTAATATAATGCCAATGGTGGTACGGAGGCTCTGCGGCCAGGTTTCAATGGGTCCTACCGGTGTGGCCGACCAATCTTTTTGGCGCGTAAGAATAGTCATTTCACCCTTGCCCGATAAAAACTGAAACTTGTTTACAGATTTAGCACACATAAACTTCCTATACTGTGTTAAGAATATATTACAAAAGATTCAGGAGCGGGCAATGCCCCCTCCGAATTTTCAATTTTCGTAAGTGTTGTATAAATTACTTTTTTAAGCTGCTCGAACTCCGATGGCTTGCGCAAATAATGTTGTGCGCCCTGCCTGCGCAACTCATCCACTATTTCGGCCTGATAGGATGTAGAGTACACCACTATCGATAGGGTCTTAAGCTGCTCCTGCCGCTTAATTTCTTTCAGGCATTCGAACCCATTTTTGCGTGGCATATTTAAATCAATAAATATTACACAGGGAAACTGGCCATTATTCTTCATGAGCAACTGCATCAGCGCTTCACCATCGTTTACGGTGGTAAGTTTTATATTCACAGGCAGCTCAGCTACTGCCTCGGCAAATAGCAGGCGGTCATCATCATCATCATCCGCTAGTAGTACGTGGCAAATTTCTCTCTTCACGTGTGGATTTTCGCTTTTTATAATCGTATGTTAATAGCGCAATATCTGTATTAATGTGTAAATGCCAAACAACCTTATGTTAGCATTCATTAAATGTGTGAAACGTTGCTAAAAACGAGCATTTATTTTACCTTGTTAAAAATAAATGCAGCATCCACTTTTATAATTTCTGCAATTTTCATTACTACGGCTGTAGGTATTTTAATGTTGTGGTCAACAAGTTTCACATCAAAGGTTGCAAAAGCCTTTACCGGTTGCCCGCCCTTCATGGTTATCTGTGCGGGTATTGTACGTGGCTGCTTTACACCATGCAAATCTAAAGTAGCTTTTAACATAACCTTATATACCCCATCCTTTTTAGGCACATCGCCCAAAAGCACCCCTTCAATTGTTGCAGCCGGATACTTATCGCTCTCCAGGTAATTTTCATTAAAATGCTCCTGCATCAATGGCTTAGGAAAAACAAACGTTTTTATCTCCACTTTAGCAGTTACCTTTTTGGTAGCAGGGTCATACAGGCAGGTTGCTGCATTCGACTCTGCATCAATATCTTCTATCGGCGCATCAGAATGAAATTTAATTTTACCCTGCTGGGCCAGGTAATTTTGAGCATACAGCGTATTAGCTGCTATTAAAATGATCAGGAAAAGGATGGTTCTCATACGTGTGATTTTTATTCGCGTTCTACTGTAATATAAACCCTATAGGTGTCGTTCATACGGTCCACATGCGTGGTTACTATAGGCGAACTCGTAGTTTTAATTTTGGGAGTTAATTCAAACTTATCAATATACCCACCGGTTTCAGTCTCTTTGCCATTCCATTCGTCGGGTCTAAGCGTTTCGTTCAACCTTTTGCGCAAGGCATAATACTTGGCTGCCGCAGTTTCCTGGCTGGTGTAAATACCAAAATCGGCGTAAAAAGTTTTGGAGTTATTGCTGAGGTAGCACTTTTTGGCACCCGGCAGACAAGATGCTGCAGGAATTCCCCCTTCTGTATTACTGGCAATAGATAACTCATCTTTTTCCACAGCTAAAGCTGCAATAGAACCGGTCATTATATTGGAAAGGGTGGTTTTGAAAATTTCATCTTCCTCGGTAGATAAAGATGAGGTGGTAGTAAACAGGCTACTTCCCTCATCAATAATTGTTGAACGTTCTTTGGTATTTTTAAGTGTTTCCGTTTCCGGGCAGCCATGGTTAGTTTCCAGACCAAACATGTCCGGACATTTATCCAATGCATCTTTCAATCCATCGCCATCCCGGTCTATTGTAGTTACTTTCTTTTGATAAGGGCAGCCTTTAAAATCTTTACTGCCTTTCAGCAAAACACACTGATCTGTAGAATCCGGGATACCATCGCCATCCGAATCATACGAACTCAATTTTGGCTGTTTTTGTTGCTGCTTAAGTTGGTCCTGCTGCTGCGCAATAGCAAAAAAAGGAGCTGCTAGCAGCAAGAATAAATATACTTTTTGTTTGGCGTTCATAACTATGCTTTTTAAAAATTAGTAGGACTTAAGCTTAACAGGACATATTCGTGCCAGCCTATAAACATTGCCTTTTGCCCCTATAAATCACTCCCGTTTAAAGGACAGGCATTAACAAAATGAGGAAAAGCCACCTCAGAAAATGCATAGTGGGCAACAACTACCATTGCCAACCCAAAGATGCAGATTACAATAAAGTATGGCAGGCTTTTTTCACATAAGAGGGTTATTTACCAAAACTATTTTTTATGAAAACCATATTCACCTTTTGTGCCTGCTTGCTTTTTGCAGCCGGCGCCTACGCACAAAACACCGGCAAAGCTACCAACCAAAGCAAAGGCATGGGCGACAAATACGTACCGGGTTACTCTAAAAATGCCTGTGCATACACAGTAAAGGCCGGCGATGGCAAACCGGTTATTTATCAAAACGGGCAGCCGGTAAGCGGCGATGTAAAACTTGCTGCAGCTAAAATTACTGCAAACGGAGTGTTGAAAAAAGACGGTGGTGCCGAGCGGATACTTGTACCCGGCAACTGCGTAAGCGAAAAGGGAACTATAACACTTACAGTAGAGTAAAAGGAGTTAGAACCGGCAAAACGGAAGCTAAAGCGATAAGTCATTATTTTTAAATAACCATTTTACTATTGCTAAGTTTGGCAGGCTAAAACAGTATTGAATAATAAAGCCGTAGTAGATTATGTTGCCTCCTCTTCCCGAACGCCTTCGACCCAAAACCATAGCCGAATTTGTAGGCCAGCAGCACCTGATTGGCGAGGGTAAAGTATTGCGCAAACTGATAGAGAGCGGCAATATACCCTCTATCATTTTTTGGGGGCCGCCGGGTGTGGGCAAAACATCGCTGGCGCGGTTTATAGCCGAGCAGATAAACCTGCCCTTCTACCAGCTAAGTGCTATTGATAGTGGTGTAAAAGAAGTACGCCGGGTAATTGAAGAAGCTACTGCCAACGGTAAAGCCATTTTGTTTATAGATGAAATTCACCGGTTTAATAAGGCACAGCAGGATGCCTTGCTGGGGGCCGTAGAAAAAGGCATTATTATCCTGTTTGGCGCTACTACAGAAAATCCATCGTTTGAAGTTATATCGGCGTTACTATCGCGCAGCCAGGTGTATGTGCTTAAGCCACTGGAGAGAGAAGAGTTGGAGCAGCTGATAAAACATGCGCTGGCAAACGATGAAGTGCTTTCCAAAAAGAACATAGAAGTAAAAGAAACGGAGGCCTTGCTAAAGTATTCTGGCGGCGATGCGCGCAAACTGCTGAATGTGCTGGAGCTAGTGGTAAACGCAGCGGACGGCAAACAGCACCAAATAACCAACGAGCTGGTAGAAGGTGTGATACAGCAGAAGATGGCCATTTACGATAAAAGTGGCGAGCAGCACTACGATATCATATCGGCTTTTATCAAATCAATTCGTGGCAGTGACCCTAACGCGGCCCTGTATTACCTGGCGCGTATGATAAGCGGCGGCGAAGACCCTAAGTTTATTGCCCGCCGGCTGCTGATACTTGCCAGCGAAGACATTGGCAATGCCAACCCCAATGCGCTGCTGCTGGCTACCAGTTGCTTTCAGGCAGTTACTATGATAGGCTACCCGGAGTGCAACCTTATACTATCGCAAACAGTGATTTATCTGGCTACATCAGCTAAGAGCAATGCGGCTACAACCGCCATCGGTGCAGCAATGCAATTGGTACAACAAACCGGTGACCTATCGGTGCCGCTGCACATCCGCAATGCGCCTACCAAACTAATGAAGGATTTAAACTACGGTAAGGAGTATAAATACGCGCATAGCTTTGAAAACAATTTTGTAGAGCAGGAGTTTTTGCCCGATAAAATAAAAGGCACTAAGCTGTTCGAGCCCGGCAACAATGCCCGCGAAGCCGAAATGCGCGTCCACATGAAAAAACTGTGGAAGGATAAGTATGGGTATTAGTTACAGATAACCAATTTTACAATTATCAATTATTAAGAAGCAGTGTTGAAGATAAAACCCCAACTACATAACCTTTGTCTGCAATACATTGAACAACGCATTGCCACAGCACAATTAGCGCTTGATATGGCCAATAGTTCGGCTAATGAAGAAACCAAAAGCAGCGCCGGCGATAAATACGAAACCACCCGCGAGATGATACAGCAGGATGTAGACAAACACTCTGCAGCACTGGCAGAGGCAGTAAAACAGAAACAATTGCTGCAATTAATTAATGCCGATAAGCCAACCGATAAGATACAGCCCGGCAGCCTGGTTATTACAGATAAGAATAGTTTTTATATCTCTATAAGCGCAGGCACTATTATGATGGGCGATAAAAAATACCTGGCTGTTGCAGCCTCCTCGCCTATTGGTATTAAAATGATAGACCGAAAGGCGGGTGATAGCTTTGTGTTCAATAACATTACTCAGCAGATAAAAGAGGTGTGGTAACCTGCATACCTACCTCAAAACAGGCATGTGTAGAAAATTGCTATATTTGCAAATAATGTATCAAAAATAGCGGTCGGGAATCCTCTCCCTTCCTCTCAAATTTAAACCCTTTCACCATCTCATTTTACCAACGTTTTATTATTTACTACTAACCATTTATTATTTACCATAACATGCCATTCGAAAAATTAAACATAATTGAACCTATTGTACGCGCGCTTAAAGCCGAAGGATATACCAAACCTACCCCTATACAGGAGCAGGCTATTCCTATAGTGCTTAACCGCCGCGACTTATTAGGCTGCGCCCAAACCGGTACCGGCAAAACGGCTGCCTTTGCTATTCCTATTATACAAATACTGGAAGGCGAAAACGCCGGGCAAAAACACATAACCGAACAGCGCGGCCACACACATCCACGTCCTATACATGCCCTTATACTAACACCCACACGCGAATTGGCCGTGCAGATAGGTGAGAGTTTTGCTGCCTATGGCAAAAACTGCCACCTGAGGCACGTAGTAATTTTTGGTGGCGTATCGCAACACTCGCAGGTAGAGGCATTAAAGCGCGGGGTTGATATTTTGATTGCTACTCCGGGCCGCTTGCTCGATTTAATGAACCAGCGCCACGTACACCTTAACCAGATAAAATTGTTTGTACTGGATGAAGCCGACCGTATGCTGGATATGGGCTTTATAAACGATGTGCAAAAGGTAATTACGAAACTGCCTGCCAAGCGCCAAACACTTTTCTTTTCGGCTACCATGCCGCCTATCATTTCTAAACTGGCCGATAGCATATTGTTTGAGCCGGTAAGAGTAGAAGTAACGCCACCATCATCTACGGTAGATAAAATAAAGCAGGAGCTTTATTACGTAACTAAAAACGACAAAAGAGCTTTGCTGCTGCACCTTTTAAAGGATGAGGCTATAAAGCGCGTATTGGTATTTACACGCACGAAGCACGGTGCCGACCGCGTAACCCGCGATTTGCAAAAAAGCAATATAAAGGCCGCGGCTATCCACGGTAACAAATCGCAGAATGCGCGCCAGAATGCCCTGAACAACTTTAAAAGCGGCGAACTGCGCGTACTGGTGGCTACAGATATTGCAGCCCGTGGTATAGATGTAGATAGCCTGAGCCATGTAGTAAACTACGAGTTGCCTAATGTGCCCGAAACCTATGTGCACCGCATTGGCCGCACCGGCCGTGCAGGGCTTAATGGAGTAGCTATATCTTTTTGCGACCAGGAAGAGCGCGCTTATGTAAAAGACATACAGAAAAACACGGGGAAACAAATTCCCGTTGTAACGGCTCACCCTTACCCTATGAGCGTGGATACTCCTTTTGTACCTCCTGTTACTAACCGAAACCAAAAACCGCACAGTAATTCGCACAGTAAGCCTGCCGCTAAAGGGGCCGCTAAGCCGAATAAGAAGAAATACTGGGGAAAACGAGGTTAAAATGCCGTTATGCTGTAATTAGGGAATAATTAGAACATACAGCTTATAACCTGTTTTGCGCGCCCTTATACAAAAAAAAACAGAGAGTTGTCCTGTTTTTGAACATATATCAACCTTGTTAACATATTAGTTTTAATAAGTTGGAACGCTATTGGAGATTGTAGAGGTAGATTAGCATTACTAAACCTAATGTTACTATGCTTACAGTGCACCGAAATGAGCCTTATCGCCTGTTTTTAGTAGAGGATAACCCGGCCGAAGTACGTTTAATGCAGGAGGCCATAAAAGAAGCAGGGCTAGGCGATGATGTGGAACTTGAGTACGCCTACGATGGCGAAGAAGCCTGCGAAATGCTTGATACAGCCAAGATAATAGGCAAACCCTACGACCTGGTGCTTCTGGATCTTAATATGCCTAAAGTAACAGGAAAAGAGGTGCTGGAAAAAATAAAAACTGACCCTGACCTGGAGATGACACCGGTTATAGTGGTTACCAACAGCGACTACAAGCGGGATATGATTGAGTGCTACCGCCTGCGCGCCGATGGTTATCTGCAAAAACCAGCCGACTTTAAAAAACTGGTAGACTTCTTTATCTCGGTTAAAGAATCCATCAAGGTAAAACACAAACTTTCTATCTATTACATAGAGAAAGTGTATGACGAGTTAAGAATGGCTGTTTAAAAAATCCCCCCTATAGATATAATTCTCCTTTCCCTATTAAATACCGGTGTCTATTTTGAGTTGTTTAACTTTCGTTAAACAGCAGTTGCAGTACCTGTTCACCAAACTTTTGGGTTTTCGAAATTTCTACAAAGGTTTTGTCCTCTGTCATTATCCAACATTTGCTGCAATAGTTTAGCGAAGCTTCTACATCATGTGTAGAGAGTATAACTATCTTCTTTAACTCACGGGCTATAGACGAAAGCAACTCAAGTATCTCTTTCTTGTTTCTAAAATCGAGGAAGGCTGTAGGTTCATCTAAAATAATTACAGGTGTTTGCTGGCATAGGGCGCGGGCTATCAGTACCTTTTGTTTTTCGCCATCGCTTAGCTCGTTAAACAGCTTACCGGCCAGCTTATCAATCTTCATAATGGATATTACCCGCTGCACCCCGGCATTATCTTCATCCGATAGTTTACCCAGCCAGTTGGTATAAGGCATACGGCCCAGGGCTACAAACTCTTTAACCAGTATATTGTCTATAAAAATTCGCTCGGTAAGCACTATGCTTATTAGCCGGGCCCTTTCCTGCACCGGCAAATCGTTCAGGTTCTTCTCTCCTATTGTTATATCTCCACCCACACTCTTTTGCAAACCCGATAGCGTACGCAGCAGGGTAGATTTTCCAATACCATTTACCCCCAGCAGCGCCACCATTTCGCCCTCAGCCGCAGCAAACGAAATATCGCGGAACACGACTTTGTCGCTCCCATATCCAATATTTAAGTTTTGTGCTTTTAGCTTCACTGCGTTTTTTATTTACAATTTTCCATTGAATGCTCATCGCTCGCCGGCTGTTTTCCTTCTCCTTTAATAGAAGGTGCCCGAAGGGCGGATGAGGTTTATATTTTTCTCTGCCTTATAATTATCCAGATTACCACCGGTGCGCCCAAAAGCGATGTAATAGCGTTAACCGGCAACACATTATCGCTACCTGGTGTACTGGCTATTACATTGCACAATCCGCAGATAACAGCGCCGATAACCACACAGGCCGGCGTTAATATTTTATGGTCGGATGTTTTGAACAATGCACGCGACAAATGCGGCACGGCCAACCCTACAAAACCTATAGGCCCGCAAAAGGCGGTGATACTACCCGCCAATATGCTGGTGCACAATACAATTAAAACTTTAGCGCTACGTATGTTTAAGCCCGAACTGGTGGCGTAGGTATCGCCCAGCAGTAACAGGTTAAGCGGTTTTGATAGAAAGAATGAGAACACAAAACCAGCCAGCACTACAATGCCTAAGTAAAACACCTGCTGCAAGTCCACATAGCGGAAACTGCCAAAGGTCCACAGTACATAATTCTTCAGCGCCTCGTTGCTGCTAAATGCCTGCATCAGCTCTATAAGTGCGCTGATACCGCCACCTATCATCAGGCCTATTATCAATATAGCCACTACATCGTTCAGCCTGAACGATATGAGAAAGTTGATAAAGAAGATAAGCACTGCACCAATGGCTGCCGACAGAATGATTGTCCAGCTGCTTAGCAGGTGCATATCGTGAATACCAAAGGCCGAGGCCGCCATTATAAAAACTGCCACACCAAGGCTGGCCCCGGCACTTATACCCAGCACATAAGGCCCTGCCACCGGGTTGCGAAACATAGTTTGCATCTGCAAGCCGCTAACCGATAGGCCCGCACCGGCCAGTAAGGCGGCCAGTGCCGCCGGTAAGCGCGACTCTATAACTATGTTGCTCCATGCTTCGTTACCGGTGTAAGTACCGGTTAAAATGCTCAACACCTCGCCAGCAGGAATAGACACAGACCCCAGTAACAGTTGCATAAAAAACACAACTACCACCAGTAAAGAAAACAGTAGGAAAAGTAAAGTGCGGTTCAAAATTGAGATTATTCCATTTGGCAAAGTGAACAAAATACAAGATCCTTCGCAGCGCAAAGCCTTGCTCAGGATGACAAAAAAAAACAGTTAGGTCATCAAATATCCACTACTCCAGCTTCCGGTAATAATATAACTCATGTTCTTGCTTCAACTCCGGGTGAAATATAGAAATCATATCGGCTAAAATAATATCGGGGGTAAGCGCGCCGCTTTCCCAAAAATCGAAACCACCGCTGGGGGTGTTGCGCTTGTCGTTATTAAATACCATTTTGGTTTTATACGCTTTAAAAAAAGTATTCTTTTTATCGGCTGCCTTAATATCGGCCAGCGAGCCGGCAAAACCGTTACATAACCATATATCCGCATCAGCTGCTTTGGCATAAACAGCTTCGTAGTCAAGGTTTAGGTTAAGGCCATTGTTAGCTGTATCATTCTTCCACAAAAAATCGCCGCCCGCATCGGCAATTATCTTAGCCATATAATTATCGCCGCAGGGCATATACCATATCTCTTTAAAAGGAATATTGACAAACACCGTTGGCTTTGCCTGCACACTCTTTACCTGTTCTTTTAGTGAAAGGTAATTACTTTCTATCTGCTTAAAAACACTATCGGCCTCGTACTCCAAATCGTAAAACGCTGCTGTAAACTTTATCCATTCGGCGCGGGCCAGCGGCTCCTGCTCCATATAATCAATGTTCAACACCGATTTAATATGCAGCGAATTCAGCTTCATTTTCATTTTGTCGCCCCCATCCCAACTGCCCGAGGTAAACACAAAAGCGGGATTCAACTCCACAATCTTTTCATAGTTCAGTTCATCTTGCCCTACATCTGCAATTTTGCCCTGCTTTACATCATTAACTACCTGTTGGTTATAAATAAGCGCCACATTGGCCACCCCGGCAATTGAATCCCTTAAGCCCAACCTATCCATTACCGAAATATGATTGGTAGAAATGCAAATAACCTTGCGCACGGGAGTATCTAATAAAACCGCACTGCTAAAGTCGACCGGTGCCGGTTTACCTTTGGGTAGCAAAATATACTGTGCTAATACTTTGGCTGTATCTTTCTGGTCCTTAACTGTAATTACTTTAAAGCCGTTATAGTAATCTACTGCAAAACCACGGGCATACTTTATAGGTAGCGAAGCTTCCTTTACGCAGTGTGTCTTTGCCGGCTGTTCTTTATGCGGTCTTTGCTTACACCCAAAAAGGAAAACTGCCAATACCAGTATCAGTATTGCATTTTTTGCCGACAGTATACTGCGGACTGTGGACTGCTTACTCATAAAAAGCAAAATTACCCGAAATAACTCCGGCAGTGAACGAATGTATAGGGTTGCCAAACTTATCGTACCGGTAAATTTTAGACTGCTGCACAAAATCGAGCGCATCTGATATATATATGTCGGCATTTACGGGATTTATACCCATGGCATAAATATTTTTGTCGAGGCCAGAAACAAGCGACACCACCGGCACTTCTGTTTCGCTTACATACATACTGTAAACATTTCGCTCTACAAAAAACAACCTGTCGCCCTCTCCATTAACACATAACCGCGATGGATGATGCCCGTAAGAGGAATAGAAAAAAGATTTAACCATCGACAGATTATTATCCAGACAATAAAATCCGGCATACTTGCCGCTGGCCGTATCTTCGTCAACGGCCACCCAAATACGGTTTAATTTATCTTTTACTATACCATTTACATCGCGGCCTTCAAAGGTTGTGTGCTGTGCAGCGGTGTGGCTGTTCACATTTATTTTATACACGGCGGCAAAGGTACCGGTGAGCAAGGTGTTTATCTTTTGCGCGGCAAACACAGCATCACCAATCTGCACCATATCTTCTATCCATCCCTGTGTGGCTATCGAATTCACCACGGTGCCGTTTAAATAATTTACCACCCAAATTTTCTTTGCATACAGTTCGCTCACATAAGCTATGCTATCGTTAACCGGTAAAAAATTGCGCGGCGATGAGCCCGGAATACTGATAGTGCTGATACGCTTAAGTGATGGCATTTTAACTACCTCTACCTTAGCCGAGTTATTTACCACGATAAAACCGATAGAGTCCTTTATAAACATACTCTGCCCTACATCGCCCAGCGAATAACCGTTGGCGGCATCAAACAGGTTATGTGTCTCTTCGTTGCTAGTTGGGTTATAAAACGACACCTCGGCATTGCCAAAATTAAACAGCCCCTCATTAACAACATATACACCGGCACCGGTGGGCAGGTCTGGTGTTTTTTCTTTATCGCACGAAGCGATAAACAACAACATTATATAACAAAGGTATTTTCTCATTGGTTAAATCTGAATTTTAAAGTGCCCTCAAAATTTACGCCCGGCATAGGTCGTTGGGCCACGTTCTGGTACTGGCGGTTGGTTACGTTGTTAGCGCGAAACGATACCCCTAGCTCATACTTATCCCTAATCTCAAAGTCCTTACCTACTTCTAAATCCAGCAGGTAATAGCCTTTCAAGGCTTGCGAGTTATCGGTAGTGATGAACACTGCATCAGTAAATGTATTTACAGCCTTCAGGTAAAACTTGCGGTAATAAAACTGCGCCGAGCCTTTTACCTGGTGCAATGGTACATATATCAACTGTTTGTTCAGCGATAAATCATAAGGTGACAAAGGGTCGAGGTTAGTAGCGCGCGTGTAGGTATAGTTAACCACAAACATAGCGCTAAACCGGCCTATGCTTTGCGTGCATGCCCACGCCTGTAGTTCAACCCCACGGGTAAATACACGCTTTACATTGCGCGGCTCCCAGTATGACCCATTGCTTGTCCATTGTATCCAGTTGGTGATATACTTAGTAAAGCCGGTGGCGGTAAATGAAAAGTAATATTTATAAGCATAGCGGGCAGATAATTCGCCATCCCATCCTTTCTCTGGTTTAAGGTCTGGGTTGCCGCCGGGAACCCAGTACAAATCGTTTAGTGTAGGAAAACGAAAGGCGCGTGATGCGTTAGCAGTAAGTGAGACTTTATGTCCGTCGTAAAACTCATCTTTGTAGCTAACGGTGAGCAACGGAGCAAATGGAGATAGCACCTTATCGTAAATGCTTTGTCGAAGTTTAACCTGCACCACCAGCTGCTTTAACGGTGTATATTTTACACCGGCTACCAGTTTACCAATGTGCCTTTGGCGAACCATCCTGTAAGAAGGTATCACCGCCCGCTCAAAATCATACCCGGCCTCTACCGTTACCGAAAACTTCCGCAGGCTATCGCAAGTAAATGCGAAGTTGTTTCTGAAAGCCTGCATGATTGATTTCTCATCCAAAGTAATTTCCGGGTTGCGGTAGCGGATAACATCATATAAAAACGCAGAAGTGATACCGGTAGTGATTTTACCATACTTTGCTTTCCACGACAGCATATTACGAATAGAGTAATCATCCTGCGACTCTTTACCTACCGGTTTGCTTATCACTGGCGGTATCTGCCGTTGAGCATCGCTTAGCCAAAAAGTAAAAAAGAGGGAGTTGTGTCCGTCTACAGCTCCACCAATCTCCTGCATTAAATGCAACAACTGAACTTTGGCATTGGTTAACTCCTCCTTTGGATTGCCCGGCTTATAAGTATTGCGAAAGTTATAATTGTTATCGCTTTGCATGTAGCTAACACGGGTGCCGCCTGCCACTTTGCCATTGCCCATGTGCGCTTTGGCAAAAGCCCTTACAGTATTAAAACTGCCATAGGTAATTTCGGTTTCTAAAGACGCGGCAGAGTCAACCTCTGCCATAGCAGCCATATTGAACGAGCCGCCGATATTACCGGCCTGCGATGTGCCGTTAATTTCAAACCGGTCTGTCATACCCAAACTAAAAAGCGACGCATCTACCTGCCCTAACGAAGGTGAATTCAATTTAATGCCATTCCACAGCAAATCACTTTGTGCGGCGCTGGTACCGCGCACCGTTAGCGATGCCAGTTGACCCGCACCATAATTTCTTACATATACGCCGCTTACTTCTTTAAGGAAGTCATTCAGATTTTTGGAGCGCACTAAAGGATAATGAATCCTTGTTTTTACAGATGACAGAGCAACTTTCTCGGCCAATGGAAGATTATAAACACTATCTGTTATAGACTGCGCCTGCGATGCGGCCAGCATTCCTATCAGCAGATATGTGAGCATCCATCTCATTCTATCAGCAGCTTAGTGGTTTGGTTGCCGACTGTAACGAAGTAAAGACCCTTTGAGAAGTTGGAAGTCGAAAGTGCGAAGTCGGAAGTAAATACAGTTTGTCGTACTAGTTTTTTCCCCGTTACATCGCAAACTGAAACCTGCTGACCTATTAAACCATCAGTTACTTTTACATGCACAGCATTACCAGCTGATGGGTTGGGATAAATTGCAACTTGCCCATCGGTAACGATTAACTCCTCTACACTTGTTATACCCAAAGCATATATCACCCCTACTGCATCTAAATCAAATCCGCCCGATGGAAACAGGGTTGGATAAGGATCGTTTACTTTATTGCCGTGCTGGTCGTAGGTGGCATGTGCACCTATGGTGCCTACTACATCTATCAACCGCACATGCGTTATATTCATTACATCTAAACCCACTTCATCTTTCAGTTCTTCCAAATCGAAGGGCGTTCCAAAACCAAACACATACTTACCGGCCAGGTTGTTTATCAGCTGGCAATCGCTGCCGGCCATAGCCATTTGCGTGGTATCCTGCACATTACTGGTGGCGGGGAATCGAAAAAAATCGACACCGTTGCTGCTTACTTCTACAAATGCCAGCTCAAGAAACGCCGATGGCGCACCGGTATAGAAGCCATTTTCAAATACTGCAAAATCGTAGCCCGGTCCGTTGTATATGTTGTGCGCAAAGGTTAGCATAGCTATACCGCTATCGCCCAGGCTTACCACCCCAGCTTGTCCGGCAGCGCCAATAGCAGAGGTTTCGTTCCCCACGCTGGCATAGCCAGAGTCGGGCACAGCTATATCCATATAGCCGCGCTGCACAGTGCAGCCGGTAGCCCATTCTACAAACAGCGATGTATCTTTACTGATAGCAGTAGTACCTGTATAACCCGGCGCTGGTGCAAATTGCGCCTTAGCATATATTGCCACAAAACTCATTAGTAAAAGAAATACCGTTTTCATTCTATTGGTTTAAATTTTCTCATCCACCTCCGGTTTCGCTAAAGCGAAACCACCTCCGCCAGCGGAGGACAAACAGCCAACAGCCGGTTCACGCTGTTGGCTGTTATAGTAGGTTGACTACTGCTTTACAATCTTTTTTACTGTTCCACCAATCTTTACCATGTATATACCGCTGGCAAAGTTTTGTGCATCGATATTGGTAAAACGCGAGGTTATGCGCTCTGCGCTCATTAACCTGCCGGCTAAATCGTAAACAGCAAGCTCGCTGCCCATTGCTTCGTCAGTAGTAGCAACAGTAACATTACTACCTGCAAACGGGTTAGGATAAACCACAAAATCCACAGCTTCAGGCTGCACATCATCTATACCGGCAATGCCGGTTACTGTGATAGTTACCCTGGCAGTGTCAGCATTACCTAATGCATCGTATACACGGTAAACCAACGTATCGGTAGCTATTATACCCACAGCCGGTCTATAGTGAATTTCATTACCTATTACACTTACCGCCGAACCGGCTATAAGCGAAGATCCAATCAACTCCACCGTAAACGGATCTGAGTAAAGGCCATTATCGTTAGCTAATACACTTATAATTGTATCATTCAGGTAGTTGGTAGTTACTACATCATCATTCGCGTTAGGTGCTGTGTAGGCGGTAAAATCGTCCATGGCAAAATAGGCCGGGTTGTTCATACCAAAACCACCAACAGTATCGGTAGATGATAAATGAAACTCAAGGCTATCTACATCACCCAGCGGCTGTAAGTCTACCCAGCGCCAGTCGCGCACTATATAATCGTTGGCATTGTTGGCGTCTCTATAATCGGCCAGGTAAAAATCAACTGATTGAGCTTTCAATGCACCATTCAGATAACCCAGCACTGTAAGTTTAAACCAATCTTCATCGTTACCGGTAGCACCGCCAAACTTTTTGGCAAACATGTCGCCATCGCGCATACTGGTGTAAGCATAAGTAGCATTGGTTACATAAAAACCATGTACCGTAGTTCCGGCTGTAGGGCCTTGTAAAATTATACGCGCATTGCCATAATCATTACCTATGGCATAATTGTTAGAACCATCTACCCCTTTTGCAGTAATGGCACTATACTGGTTAGCCGAGCCTGCTGTTACACTGTCGGTTTTGTTGCTATAGCTAAAGCCATTCCAGTAACCGCCGCCTGCATTGTAGCTATTGGTAAAAAATCCACCATCGCTGACAAACCCTCCGCTTTGGTCAACACCATTCCAAAAAGAATCTACCGCTAAGCTTAGTGTTTCAAAGCCGCCGCTTTTACCGGTAACGAGTGTTTCGTAGGTTTCAAAATTGTCCATCACAAAGTAAGCGGGGTTGTTCATACCAAAACCACCGGCAGTATCGGTGCTCTCCAGGTGAAACACCAGGCTATCCACATTCCCAAGTGGCTGTAGGTCAACCCATGCCCAGTTGTTCAGTATATAATCCTGTGCGCTATCTCCGCGAAAATCGGCCAGGTAAAATTCTACCTTTTGCGATTTAATGGCCCCATTCTTCCAGCCGGTAACACTCATACGGAACCAATCAGGGTCGGTTCCGGTAGCACCACCAAATTTTTTGGCAAACATGTCGCCGTTCTTCATAGTCAGGTAAGCATAAGTAGCATTAGTTACATAAAAGCCCTTTACCGAGCGGCCTGCGCCGTTATTGGTTAAGCGAACTTTGGCATCGCCGTAATCATTAGCTACCGCGTAGGTAGTGCTGCCGCCATAACCGCCACCGGTTATAGCGCTATACTGATTACCTGCTCCCGATGTAGTTACATCCAGCTTGTTAGAGTAGCTAAATCCACTCCAGTATCCTCCACCCACATTATAATCATTACTAAAAAATGCATTGCCACTGGCAAAACCACCTGTAAGGTCGCTGCCATTCCAAAAACTATCGGCAGGCAGGGCAGGGTTTTCAAAACCGGCTATGGTTTGGGCAAAAATGGGGGAGAAAAAAAACACAAGACAAAACAAAACGTTGAATTTCTTCATGGCTGAAAATGTTTTAATAGTTTAAAAAATTCAGCTACGAAAATGAGAGTGGGAAATGGAAACCGTGCACTGTTCCAGTTCTCAGCCTTTCTTCCCGAAAGCTTTTGAAATATTGCTAAAGGCAGGTCTTCTGGTTTCGCCCTGTTTCTATCGCCTTCCCGGTGTTAACCAGTGGCATTATTGATAGAAACTTTTAAAGAGCTTACAGCAGCGGGTACTACTCCCGAATTTCACGGGATTCCCTATTATGGCTAAACCGTTGTAACACGGTATCGCCACCTTTTGCGGGCGCAAATAAAATCTTTTTTATCTTCATGTTCTGAAAATATTTTCGCATTTATCCGTTTGTTAATTATGAAACTCCTTTCGTTGCTTTTTGGCCTTTCTCTTTTACTGCTAGCATCCTCTTGCCACAAGTGCTACAACTGCGAGCAGTATTGCGTGTATTGCGAAAAAACAGCAACCCTGCGGTTTAAAATGTGCGCCACTAAGGATTTAACCAAGTACCAGGCCGATTCTATCATCGGAGTGTTTAGGGGCAATGGCTACACTTGCAGCAAACTGACCGATGAGCGCGATGTGTGCGATGGCTCTAACAAACTAAACGACGCCGTAAACTACTACACCAAGCAGGATTACTACTGCAATCCTAAAGATTAGCCGCAACTGCTATAAACAAACAAAGCCCTTCTTGCGAAGGGCTTTGTTCGTTTACTACTACTACTCAAAAAAAGAGAACTAATGCTCGCTGAAATAGTTGCGGGTTTCTATTACTACCACACCACCCAGCGCATCGCCATACTTGGCAGGTATGTAGCCACTATACATACGGTATGTATCCAATCCGCAAAGTGGTATATCGGGTGAGCCCATTACTTTGCCGCCATCTATATAGTAAGCAAGGCCACCTGCACGCGCACCGCGCACATAATAATCATTGCCTATTTTAACGGTAGCAGGCATTATCTCAGCCACCTGCGATATTTTTTGTATCGGCATTTTGCCAAGCGCCTCATTATCCAAAACGCCCATTTTTGCGTCTATCCGGTCTATCAGCGGTTCCTGGTATACTGTAATTACTGTTTCTGTAAGGGTTACCGATTGATTAAATTCTACGTTTACTGTCAGCGTTTCCTCGTTGCCTAATTTAATGTCCGTTATCTGCGATTTGTTGCTCATCAGGCTAACCGTTACGGTGTAAATACCCGCCGGTATATTACTGGCATAGTAGTACCCGTTTTCATCGGTGGTGTAGGCCTTTTGCGTACCCTGGCTTTCTAATAACACGTTGGCAAAGCCTACGGGTTCTTTGGTTTCGGGGTCTATTACCTGGCCCATAATACTGCCGCCTGTAAGCGCAAATGAGAGTTGGGCTGCAAACAGCAGTAGCAGCATACCGGCTGCACGGATAGTGTTTTGTGTTTTCATTGGTTTTTGGTTTTAGTGTTTATAATAGTAGCAAGTAGTTAGTAATTAGATAAAGGCAAACAGCCATTACACATACTTCTATAAAATAGCAGTTCATTTATGATGCCACTTTGCCGGATTTCCATAACGGAAAGGCGTTGGCAGAATAATTAATAAGATAGACGCTTACAGCATCACCAGACCCTGCTTTGGGTAGGTTGCCCCATTACAGGTGTACCGTCTATAAATATCTTAACCTGGTCGCTTCCCTTTATAAAGATGCGCCCATTGCGAACATCCACACCCGGCTGCTGGCTCAGCACATCGTTCAACCGCTGGGTAGGCTGGTTATTCTTACTGTTAGTCAGCTTAATATCATTACTGGTTACCGAGCTAAATGTATTTTCCACTGTGGGCAACACCACCTTGGGAGGCAGGTTATTATCGCTGCTTACTGCAAAGTTAATTTCCGATGTATAGCTATCGTACACATGCACATCATTCATTACAAAGGTGCGGTTATTATACACTATGCGCATCTGGTATTTGCCGGTGGGCAAATGGCTGGCGTAGTAGTGGCCATATTCGTTGGCCTTTACCTCTATGCGGTCCATCCGGTTTTCGAAGGTAATATCGGCATAGGCAAAAGGCAGCTTCGATTCCTTTTGAGTTACCTGCCCTACTACCTCGCCGGTAGATACAGCCTTTGCCGCAGGCGCAATAAAGATTATAAAGCAAAAAGCCAGTAGAAAATTAGTTGCAGTTTTCATAGCTTTACTATTTACCATAAAGATAGTGAATAATTCAATGCCCGTGCATTTTGGTATAGTTATGGCCCAAATTTTACATTATCATTACAAAACAAATTTCAGATAAGCCGCGTTTTCAATTTATGACCAAGTTTCTTCCAATTTTTCCCCTCAGCACTATTGTTTACCCGGGGCAGTTGTTAAACCTTCACATTTACGAACCCCGCTACCGCCAACTTATAAATGAATGTAAAGCAGAAAATAAAACCTTTGGTATTCCGTCGGTTATAAAGGATACACTAAGCGAATACGGCACCGAAATGGAAGTACTTGAAATATCGAAGGTATACCCCAGCGGCGAAATGGATATTAAAACAAAGGGAATCAAGGTGTTCCGTATTATAGAGGTACTGCGTGAGGTACCCCAAAAGCTCTATTCGGCGGCCATAGTGTTCGAAACCGAGAACGAAAAGTATGATACCCTGGTGCCTAACCCCACTTTAATCGATTTAATTAACAAGCTGCACGTTGTGCTTGGCACCAACTTTAAAATAGAAGAAAAGTTCCAAAACCCGCTCTCCTTCGATGTTATACAGTATTGTGCCCTGTCGCCCGAAGACCAATACAGGCTTTTAACAGCCAACTCAGAAAAAGCCCGGCAGTGGTTTATTATTGAACATTTACAAAAATTGATACCTTCCATTGAGCAAACAGAAAAGGTGAAAGCCAAGGTGCAGATGAACGGACATTTCAGAAAAGAAATTCCTCCAAAATTTTGAATCATTTTGACAAAGAAAAACGTTAAATTTGTAATGGTACATTTTGATATCATGAGCAGCTAATGGAAAAAATACTCCCTTCAATTCTTGTATTCTTAAGCTCTATAGTAAAGTTTGCTATGGGCTCATTGGCGGCGATAGCCGCTAACCTTGGTTTAGGCGGCTCGCTAGCCAACATAATTGGAGGTATAATAGGTATTGTATTATTTACATACCTGGGCAGCTACATGCAGGAGTTTCTGGTGCGCAAATTCCCTAATCGCTTTGGCCGTAGGTTTACATCTTCTAACCGTTTTTTGGTTAAGGTAAAACAGAAATTTGGTTTAGGTGGTATTGCCGCCTTAACCCCTATCGTACTTTCTATACCGGTGGGTGTATTGTTTGCACTAGCCCTTACACACGATAAAAAGAAGATACTGGTATCTATGCTGGCCTCTATGTTCTTTTGGGCTACCGTATTATTCTTACCCTACTTCCTGTTCAACATCAACGTAGTAGATCTTATCAAGAACCTGTTTGAGAGGTAAAACGGCCCCATCTAAATCTTCCCCA
>DATGWP010000097.1:0-20796 GCA_035299425.1 Chitinophagales bacterium
AATACCAGCGCTGTGGAGACACGCTTAAAAATATGCTGGGCGCAGCCCAATGGAAATAGCTGGAGGGTGAGTTGCAAAAACCGGCCGATATACGGCTGATAGGCAGCAGCACTATGTTCCTGGTAGATTACAACGGCTGGGAGGCCTGGGCCAATTTTACCTGCGAGAGCGAGCGTATGTTATCGCTCATTAAAAAAACCAAAGCCAATGGTGTGGTATTCCTTAGCGGCGATATACACCACGGCGAAATATCTAAACGCAATGTAGAGGGGCAATACCCCATTTATGATTTTACCAGTAGCGGCTTAACACACACCGTATGGTTTGCCAACAAAAACAAATACCGTGTAGGCACAGCCTACTGCAAAATTAACTACGGCCTGTTAAGCTTCGATTGGGATAAACGCAACCTGCTGTTTGAGCTTAAAAATAAGAAAGGCAAAACTGTACGCCGGCAGGCAGTAAACCTGGATGAGTTAAAATTGTAACCATTTAAAAAAGAGAGACAAAAAATTTGCAATTCGTTAAATACTGATATTTTCAGCAACCCACACCAAACACCCTAAAATGAAAAAAGCTTTACCCGTATTGTTATGCTTTGTATTTTTTTTGTTTAAAACCGGTTATGCGCAAACCGGAGATATTTTGGGAACCGTAACCGATATAGAAAGCAAAGAACCCATTGCTTCGGTTGCTGTAAGGTGCGAGAAACAGAAGAATACGATTACCGATGCTGTGGGCAAGTATAAAATTTCGCTGCCAGCCGGCGAGTACGAATTAAGGTTTAGCTCCATAGGGTTTAAAGCAGAAAAGCGCACCGTTACAGTATTAGCGGGCGAAACTCAAACTCTCAATGTTCAGCTTAGTTCAGCAGTATTTAAGCTTACAGAGGTTGTTACGGTTAGCCAGTATAAAAAGAATGCGTCTACCGAAACGGTATCTACTGCAGTAGTTACCAGAGACCAGATTAAAAACACCAATAGCCAGGATGTGGGCGAGGCCATAAGCAAAACACCCGGCGTATTGGTGCAGGATGGGCAAATATCTATACGTGGTGGTAGTTCATTTTCATACGGTGTAGGCTCGCGCACTACTTTATTGGTAGATGGGCTCGACCTTTCCAGCGCCGATTTAGGCCAAACCCAGAATACCCTGGCACCATTGGAAAATGCCAAGCAGATTGAAGTAATCAAAGGTGCTTCATCGGTTATTTATGGATCATCGGCACTAAACGGTGTGGTGAATATTATTACCGACTGGCCTACCGAAGAAAAGCCTAAAACAGAGATAGAAACAAACTTTGGCGTATCGGATAAGCCAAAAGACAGGCGCCTGCAGTGGTGGAGTTCTGCGCCGCCATTCTTCGGCTCGCTGAATGTTACACATGCCCGCAGAATAAAAGACCTGCAACTACTGGTAGGGGGCAATATTACTTACAACAGCAGCCATTTGCAGAACGATAACACATGGCGCATGCGCAGTTTTATCAAAACAAGATATATACACCCCAAAATTGCGGGCTTAACTTTTGGTGCCAATGCCAGCGTAATGCTGGAGCGTGCCGACCAGTTTTTTATTTCACGCGATCTTGATTCGCTATCGCTGGTACCGGCCGCCTCATCCAGCAGTGAGTACAACAAGATAACCATAGACCCGCATGTAAACTACAGCAACATTAAAGGCCACAACTACAGGCTGATGATGCGCTATATAAATATCTGGAGGCCCGGTGCCGGTGACGATATAGATGCGATAAGCCACGGCCTTATTGTAAATAATCAATACCAGTACCGGTTTAAAGAAAAGTTATTGATAATTACTGCCGGTATCCCATTCAGTATGGGCTACTCGCAAAGCAACCTTTACCAAAATAGCGGTAAGCACTTTAACTTTAACTGGGCTGCTTATGTGCAGGCCGAGGTAAATTACAAAATACTATCGCTGCAGGCCGGCCTTCGTTACGAAATAGCTGGCCTTGATACATCTATGACTTTCGGTTTCCCGGCAGAGGTTAAGCGCAAAGATGGTACGTATAAAACCCTTAGCCTTCCCATCTTCCGTGCAGGGCTTAATATCCAGGCGTCTAAATCAACCAACATCAGGGCATCGTGGGGGCAGGGTTTCCGCATACCTACCATTGGCGAAAAATATATTGCACAGCCGTTTGTGGCCGGTGTAAATATTGTGCCTAATGATACCCTTAAAACGGAAAGGGCCTGGAATTTTGAATTAGGTATATCGCAGGGTGTACAGGTTAAAGAATGGAAACTGGGTATAGACCTTGCGTTTTTCTGGCAGGAGTATAAAAACTTTGTAGAGTACCAGGTGGGCTTTTGGCCCAATGCTTATTCAAACGGTCAACCAATATTTAATGATTCGCTGGAAGTAATTCCCGGGCAGGTATTAGGCCCACGTGCGCTTAACGTGGATGCTGCCCGTGTGGCGGGGTATGAAATTGCCGTATTGAGCACCGGTAAAATAGGCCCCGTAGGTATTAACCTTACGGCCGGTTACACTTACAATTTCCCTACCCGCAAAGATAATTACACCGGCGATGCACACTACACCACCAAAGAATACATGCGCGACTTTTTTGTTTACAACGGCAAACGCGTAGCTACAGATGATACTGCTTCGCGCATATTGGCGTATCGTTTTCGCCATCTATTCAGGGCTGATGTAGAATTGACTTATTGGAAAGCTTACCTCGGTGCTACTTTCTATTATACATCTACCCCCGAGCGGGTGCCTGAGTTCTTTAAAACGGTAGCCCTCTTTATTTTTAAAGATGTGAATGCATTGGAGAAATATCTCGATAAACATGGTAATGGCGATTTCGCTATGGATATACGTGCCGGGGTTAAAATAAACGACCGCTTTAGAATGGGCTTTATTGTAAAGAACGTAACTAATCACCTTTACTCTCTACGCCCGGGTCGTCCCGAGCCATTGCGCACGTTCACTTTTCAATTCCGCTATAATTTTTAATGAAAAAACGGCTGGCTAAATCACTGTTGTTGCTGGTAATTGTTCTATGGCATTTACCGGTTAATGGGCAATACATCACCCATGGCCCTGTAATAGGTGCCCTTACTGCATCATCGGCCAGCGTGTATATACGTACTCAGCAATGCGGCAAGGTGCTGATGGAGTTAAGCCAAACGCCAGACCTCGAGAAGTCTTTCTCTGTATCGGGTATAACCGATAGCCTGCGCGATAAAACAATAATGCTAAAGCTAAGCAACCTTAAGCCAGATACGCGTTACTACTACCGGTTGCTGTTTGAAGGCCGCGAGGATACAATTAAAGGCAACTTTCGCACGTTTCCCGCAGAGGGTGCCAAAGGCGATTACACCTTTGTAACCGGTAGCTGCCAGGAAACGCCCAACATGAATGTGTTTTATGCTATACCTAAGCACGAGCCATACTTTATGATGCACACCGGCGATTTTACATATCCCGATTACCAGATAAAACCCGACTATAGTAACAACATGGATACTGTGGCGCTTAGTTACCGCAAACGCTACGACGAAAAAGTGATGAAGCAGATGCTGTATACTGTGCCCATAGATTATGTATTTGACGATAACGATTATGTAGGTGGCAACGGCGGCCGCTATTGCAAAAATGATATGCGCTCGTACATGCAAAAGGGTAAGGTAAAGACCGAATTTCTGGCATACCCTTTTCCACCACACTGGCGCCGTAATGTAATACGCGGCTACGATGAGTATTTTCCGCATTACAATTTAGCCGATACCAGTGAGGGTATTTTCCACTCATTCAAATTGGGCAACGCCGAGTTTTTTGTGATAGACCGCAACAGCGCTAAAGAAATGCCGAATGCAGCTGCGTTTAAATACGATTCGGCAAAACATAAATGGCTGTATACCCCGCCACCGGGTTATGTGTTGTTTGGCAAAAAGCAAATGGACTGGTTAAAGAAAAGCCTGCTTGAATCTAAAGCCGACTGGAAATTTATTGTAAGCGGTGCCCCGCTGAATGGCGCCTGCGAAAAGCTGATAAAGGCCGGTATGAAACTCCAAAAGCTGCATTATAAAAACTGGTTCGGCATTCATATAGCATCGGGCTTTAGCTCCTACTGGGCAGGTTACCCCGAGGAGCGTAACGACTTTATGAAGTTTGTAAAAGACCACAACCTTAAAAACCTGATTGTGCTAAGCGGCGATACTCACCACAACGTAATGGATGATGGCACCAACGCCGGTCTGCCCGAACTAAACGCCAGCGGCCTTAGTGTATCCACCACCGAGCTGGCCCATTACCTTAAACTGATAGGCAATGCTACCGGCACCTACCGTATGAAAAAAATATGGAACAAAGGCGGCAATGGTCTGAATGGTAAAGACTCTAAAAATGCCTTTGGCAAAGTGCGTATTGTAAAAGATGAATTTGTAGAGCTCAGCATTATAGATGAAAACAATAAAGTAGTGAGCAGTTTTCAGGTGCCGTTTAAGCAATAGAACTACTTTAAGCTATACAGTTTCACCCTGCCGGTTACCGATGTATAAACCAACGAATAGTTAGCCTTTAACTCGGCCGCTACACTTTGTACACAACCGTTGTCCTGCTGCCCACCTGTATAACACAACAGCATAATGTAGTCTATGCGCTCACCGGTGCGTTGCTTGTAGCCCGCAATATCTACACAAGGCGGTGCTCCTTCTATTCCTGCGTTTATAGATAATAAAGTAAAGGGGTTCTTTTCAGTTTTCCAGGTTAAAGGAAAATGGGTGGTTGCGGCCTCGTAGTTGCCAAGCATAACCAACGGTTTACCGGCGCCTATATAATCTGCCGTGTGCAGAAATATCCAGATGCCATCTGTTATGCGTTTGCCATCTTTGGTAAATCCATAGTGGTCGTAACTAAGCGGAAGCACGGTGGAGTTTGGTTTTATGTAAGCCTGCGCCGACACATACTCCTCTGCCAATTCCGATGCCTGCGCATGCACCGGCAGGCGAATAAACAACAGGCACACCGAAACAACAATTGCCGATGAAGATGCAATGGCTGTTATCCATTTAGGGTACTCTACCGATGCAAACCAAAAGAGGATGATTACAAAGGGTATAATCTGCAGGCGCTGGTTTATCATACCACCACCGGCAAAACCCGATGGGGCTTTAAAATAGAACAGCACCATTCCCATAGCTACTGCAAAAATGGCATCGTATCTGGTAAGGGTTCGCTGGTATATTTTTACAGCTATGCCAGCCACAAGCAAAACAGCAAACAAATAGAAAACAAAAGCCGCATAAGGCTCTTCGGCACTGGTAAGGTTTACTATGCCGGTCAGCTTATGCAACACATCCCACAACTCTTCGGCTGTATCTGTATTGGGAAAGGTAGCCTCGCCCGAACGGCGGGTAAGAAAGTAAAGCAACATAGCAATAGAGGGCAATGCCGCCACGCTTACGGCCAGTATTTCTTTAGCAGCCTTATGCAAACGAAGCCTTAGTGTATCGCTTGCTTGCGCAATGCCAAACACAGGCATGCTGCCCAGTATGGCTACTGCCAGCAGGTAACCAAAGGGATGAACAAAGTAAGTGGTTGTAAGCAATAACGTTTGTATAAGAATGAAAAGCCAGAGCCGGATATGGCTGTAGTATTTCAAATGAACCCAAACGGCGGCCATCATAAACACCAGCCCAAAGGAGAAGTTGTAAAAGCCCTTTTGCAGTACATAGGTATAAATGAAAGTAAAGGCCAGAAATGCAAGCGCCTGATTCTCTGCTCTTATCTGTTTTACCAGCAGCCAGGCAAAAAGTGCAAAACCAATTACATAGCCGCTGACCAACACTTTTTCTGCCATAGAAGGAGAAAAGAAATTAAGCAGCGTAGCAAGCGCAATATGCGAAAACCAGTTGGGGCTATAGTCGCGATTGAGTTCGTAAAAGCGTGAAAATAGTTCAGTATTGCGATGCAAAAACAAATCGCGCAGAATGCCGGCATTATACAAATGGCACGAACCATCGAGTGTAACAAAATAAGGATTGAGCCATACCGGTAACAGAAAGGCTATAACCATGGGTATATACATGTAAAGTATATACTTATTGTAACGTACCGCAAAAGCATTCAACCGGTTGGCAAACATCAGCCCCAAATATAGAAGCTTAAACGTATGCACTATATCATGGCGCTGCGGTTACGCTTTTTAAGGTAGTAATGCCACAAAAAGTAAACCGCGAGCGAGCGATAGGGTTTCCAGTTTTCGGCCACCGCCAGTATCTCCTCTTTGGTTTGGGCATCTGTTAGTTCTTTCACGGTGTTTATCACAGCAATGTCGCCAATAGCGAACACATCTTTTTTCTGCAGGCAGAATAAGAGGTACACATCGGTAGTCCAGTTGCCTATGCCTTTAATACTGGTAAGTTTGCTTCGCACGTCGTCTTCGCTTAAATGTTGCAGCCTTCTATATCCAGTTCACCCTTCAGCACCGCTGCGGAAAGCCCGCGCAGGTAATTCGATTTCTGCCGGCTGATGTGGCAGCTGCGCAGTTCTTCATCGGTAAGGTTTACAATGTGCTGTGGAGCAAACTCGGGTATAAAACCACTGAGCTTTACAAAATGGGCATGGGCCGATGCCAGGCTCACCTGCTGCTCCAGTATCAACTTAGCCAGGGTAACAAACCCCTGCGGTCGCTGCCAATTGGGCGGCGTGCCATATTGTTCCTCAATTTTAGCAAACAGCTTATCGCGCTTAATAAGGGCCTTAACATCTTTGGGGTTTACAATCATAATAGGGGAGGCAAATTTAGCTTGAAGCGCCTAAAAGGATGCGTTTTATAGCAATTGTTTACGTTTTGGCACAAACAAACGTTAAACACCGCCGCATTTACCCATAATTAGTTTTATCGGTATGCTATAAAAGGGCAATTTGTGTAATTTCGCCCCCTTACAAAATGGCAAAGAAGAAAGCACAATCTGCCAAGGCAGAAACAGAAAATATAGCGACAGTTGAGGAAGCGAATACGGCAGTGGTTAACCAGCCTTCTACATCCAATAGTTCGGATGAAGGAGTGATGGAGCCGGATAACATAGAAGTATTTGGCGCACGCGTTCACAACCTCAAAAATATTGACGTAACTATTCCGCGTAACCAGTTTGTGGTTATCACCGGTATATCGGGCAGTGGTAAATCATCGCTGGCGTTCGATACTATTTACAACGAAGGGCAGCGGCGTTACCTCGATTCGTTCAGCGCTTACGCACGCCAGTTTATTGGTGGCGGCGAGCGCCCCGATGTAGATAAGATAACAGGCCTTTCGCCGGTTATTTCTATCGAACAAAAATCGGTGAACAAGAACCCGCGCTCTACGGTGGGTACGGTTACCGAGATTTACGATTTCATGCGTTTGTTGTTTGCACGCGCAGGCGATGCGTACTCGTATGTTACCGGTAAAAAGATGGTGAAGTTTACCGATGAGCAGATACTGGATAACCTGCTTACTAACCATAATGGTAAAAAGATGGTGGTGCTGGCACCGGTGGTGCGTGGGCGCAAAGGCCACTACCGCGAACTGTTTGAGCAGGTGCGCAAACAAGGTTATTTGAAGATACGCGTGGATGGTGAAATAGTAGACGTGAAACCCAAAATGCAGGTAGACCGCTACGTAGTACATAATATAGAACTGGTAATAGACCGACTGAAGGTAGAAGAAAGCGACCGTGACCGCATCCGCAACTCGGTAGGCCTGGCTATGAAACAAGGCAAAGGCCTGATGATGCTTCTTGATTCAGATAACGATGAAGTGTCTATGTTCAGCCGGCACCTGATGTGTGTAGAGTCGGGTATTTCGTACGAAGAACCTTCTCCAAATACATTCTCATTTAACTCGCCGTATGGTGCCTGTAATACGTGTAATGGTCTTGGTGTTACTTACGAGGTAAGCCGCAAAGTAATTGTGCCCGATGAAAAGGTATCTATCAATCGCGGTGGCTTATTACCCATTGGCGAATCGCGCGATAATTTCCTTTTCCGCGAGCTGGCACAGATAGCCCGCAAGTATAAATTCAACCTGAACGACCCTATATCTAAAATACCGGACGAAGCATTGAACTACATTCTGTATGGCGATGTAGAAGAGGCCGTGTTTGAAGAAGAGGATTTGGTAATAGAAGATTACGACGACCGCTGGTATACGCTTAGCAAAGGCGGCCTAGTAGGCTTGCTTAAACGGTGTTTCCGCTTTACTACCAGCGAAAGTATCCGCAGCTGGGCCGAAGGATTTATGGAGCAGCACACCTGCCCAAGCTGCAATGGCACCCGCTTGAAAAAAGAAAGCCTTTGGTTTAAGATAGACGGTAAAAACATTGGTGAGTTAGCTATGCTCGATTTGAGCGACCTGCAAACCTGGTTCACCGGTTTAGATGAGCGCCTCAACAAGCGTCAGCAAACTATTGCCAAAGAACTATTGAAAGAAATACGTACCCGTATTGCCTTTATATTGGATGTAGGATTGGATTACCTGGCCCTTGACCGTCCGGCAAAAAGCCTGAGCGGTGGCGAGAGCCAGCGTATCCGTTTGGCTACGCAGATTGGTTCGCAGCTATCGGGCATCACTTACATATTAGATGAGCCCAGCATAGGCCTGCATCAGCGCGATAACCGTAAACTGATAACCGCCCTTAAGCAACTGGCGGCTAACCCTAACACGGTGTTGGTAGTAGAGCACGATAAGGAGATAATGCTGGAGAGCGATTATATAATCGACATAGGCCCCCGTGCCGGCGAGCACGGCGGACGGATAGTAGCGCAAGGCACACCGGCCGAATTCTTAAAGCAGGGTTCTACCACAGCTAAATATCTATCGGGTAAAGTTGGTATAGATGTGCCTAAACACCGCAAGCAGGGCAACGGCCAATACCTGGCGCTTAAGGGTGCTAAGGGCAATAACCTGAAGAATGTAGATGTTGTTTTTCCGCTGGGCACTTTTATTTGTGTAAGTGGTGTATCGGGCAGCGGTAAAAGCTCGCTGATAAATGAAACACTTTATCCTATACTGCACAACTACGTTTACAACGGCAAATACAAACCGCTAAAGCATGATTCTATTCATGGCCTTGAGCATATTGATAAAGTAATTGAAATTGACCAATCACCTATTGGCCGCACACCGCGTAGTAACCCGGTTACTTACATTAAGGTGTTTGATGAAATACGGAAACTATTTGCACAGTTGCCGGAGGCTAAAATACGCGGCTACCAGGCAGGCCGTTTCTCCTTTAACGTAAAAGGTGGACGGTGCGAAGAGTGCGGTGGCGGTGGTATGAAAATTATAGAAATGAACTTTTTGCCCGATGTAGAAGTACAGTGCGAAAAGTGCATGGGCAAGCGCTATAACCGCGAAACGCTGGAAGTGCGCTACAAAGGAAAATCTATCAGCGATGTGCTGAACATGACGGTAGAAGACTCGCTGGAATTTTTCGAAAGCATACCTTCTATTTTTCCTAAACTACGCACGCTGAACGATGTAGGCCTTGGTTATTTACGTTTGGGTCAATCATCTACTACGCTTTCGGGTGGAGAGGCACAACGTGTAAAGCTATCGGCAGAGCTCTCTAAGAAAGACACCGGTAAAACTTTTTACATACTCGATGAGCCTACTACCGGTTTGCACTTCGAAGATATCCGGGTGTTGCTCGATGTATTAAACCGCCTGGTAGAGAAAGGCAATACAGTATTGGTGATAGAGCACAACCTGGATGTAATTAAAGTAGCCGACCATGTTATAGACATTGGCCCTGAAGGTGGTTTCCGCGGAGGCCGCGTAATAGCTACCGGTACACCAGAGGAGGTCGCCGTTAATAAAGAAAGCCACACCGCCAGATTTTTGAGAGAAGAGTTTGGGATGAAGGGCTAGTACCAATACCCCATCATATCCAGGCTACCATCTTCCCATGGCTTACCGCTAATGCTTTTATACATCAGGTAACTGTCGTTTATACGCTCATTGCCGATGCTATGGGTTTCGCCTTTGTGTATTTTCATCCATGTTACTTTTGGATTTGTTTTTACAAAGCCTAGCCTTTCGTAAAAGCCAGGCTTATCGGTAACGAGAAACAGAAAATCTATATTGTGTGGGTGGCTGGTCGCCAGGCCAATAAACTTCTGCATTAGTTGCGTACCATAGCCTTTGCCCTGATAATCGGGGTGTATTGTCAAGTCGGCAACGCCTAATACGGTTACAGGCTTTTTATTCAGGCTCATTACCCGGTAGTCTATGCCCATCTGCCCTATCAATTTGCTGTCATTGATTAGCAGCAGGCGGTAATGCGGCAGTTGCTTAAAGTAATGCCTTGGCCTGCCGTCATAATCTATTTCGGGAAAACATGCAGCAAGCAATTCAGCTATCTGCCTTTTCATGCTTTCTTCTAATTCAAACTCGCATACAAAACGTATATCCATATCAGGGGTTTATGCCTCCAGCATCTTCAGCAATAACTTGCCATATACCGCATAGCTGCCCAGCTGGTACCGCTGCAGCATAGTTTGTTCTTTGGCCGATAGGGGCTTGCCCTTTTTCTTCTTTTCATACATAGCTTTGGTAAGCACATAAAAATAAGGGAAGTCGCTTACACGGATGCCATAACCATGCGAGCGCAGGTACTTAATATGCTTATTACACATCTGTACTGCCAGCCTTTTTTGATTTGTAAGATAAAAATACGCTGTCTGCATGTTGCGCAACTCTACCTCATACTGAAAATATTTTCCTTTGGGGTTTTTCTCAAACCCAAGCTGTATAAACTCAAAGGCCTGATCGTAATCCCCGTTAAACAAATGAAATTTAGCCAGCGAGATTATTTCCCGTGGCAGTATCAGTTCGCGCATATGTTCACGCGGCACCATGTTTTTACCTGTAATAATTTTTCCGGCCTCATCTATGTTTCCGGTTATCAGGCATATCTGTATATACTTGGTATAGTAAAAGCTGGAATCGGGCAGGTGTTCGGTTTGTACTGTGTATATATGCTTTTTAAAATACTGGAACGATTCTTCAAACCTGCTTAAGTAATACAGTAGCTCTGCCTGCTTTAATTCAATGCGCAGCATTTGCCGGGTGTTTTGCGCGCTTTTGTAACGGCTTAACACCTGCAGTGCCTCGCGGGTAACTTTAAATGATTGTGCAAAATCCTCAATGGCATTATTAAAGTAAATGCGCAGCCAGTAATAGGCAAAAGCGAGCTCTTCATCTGCATCTTCAGGTAAAGGCCCCATCGCTTCAATCTTCTTCCTTTGTTCATCGCTTACACTTCTTATTAGCGCTGCGGCAAACAGCTTATCAATCTGCACATATAGCTGCTTGCATTCTACCAGCATTTTTGCATTCCGGTTTTTCTCTATAGCTATATATTTATCTGCCAGGGTTCCAATCACTACCTCATCTTTATGAATGATGGGCATGTTATAATGAATGTAGTTGATGTTGGCCTTGTAAAATTCTGCCTGTTGCTTTTTGGTGCCGGTCTTTTCTATGTGGTTCATTTGCCGCTTCATCTCCTGGTAATAGTGCTTTACAAAGGCGGCCCGGTCGCTTAAAAAATCAAGAAGTTGTAGTCCATCGCTGCCAAATATTTGTTCATAGCAGCGGGCAAGCAGTTGTGAGGTTATTTTATCAAAATGGGCCGAAGAAATGCCCAATGCTGTTTCAATTTTTTCCCGCTCAAACAATTGCTTTTCGGCCTGCCTGTTTATCATGTCCCATACCTCTGCACTCCGTCCTTTTAGCTGTAGAGACAGCAGCTTTTTCTTCTCATCGGGTTGCAGGTGCTTTAAAAAATCGAAAAGCAGGTTCATAGCGATAAACCTAAATAATTAATAATAGCCGTTGGCATGTTTTGTGTCAGTTTTCCAAAAATATGGTAAATCAAATAATGGGGCGGGCAACAATTTCAATATGTGCCCGTTTAGAAGTATGTTTACAGTAATGACGAGATTGAAAAAATACCTTGTAATAAGCGCCATCGTACTCGTGGCGTTTGTTCCTATAGCCTTTACTACCAGCCCTTCGTATTTCGAAATGACGAAGAACCTCGACATTTTCACTACGCTGTACAAGGAGCTCAATACTTATTATGTAGATACCCTCAACCCAGAAAAGTTAATGCACTCGGGTATTACCGAAATGCTTAACTCGCTGGACCCTTATACCGACTATATTCCCGAGGAGGATATGGACGATTACCGCCAGCAAACTACCGGCCGATATGGCGGTATTGGTGCAGTGATAGGCACCCGCGGCGATTGGGTTACGGTTACTGAACCTTACGAGGGGTTTCCGGCAGATAAAGCGGGGCTACGTGCCGGCGATAAAATAATTGAAGTAAATGGCAAGAGTGCCAAAAGCTACCGCACCGACCAGGTGAGCGCCATGCTAAAGGGAAAACCAGGTACCGAAGTGCTGGTAAAGTTTATGAGGCTGATGGCCGATGGCAGCGAAACCGAAATGAGCGTGAAGATGGTGCGGGAGGAGATAAAAATCAAAAACGTACCTTACTACGGAATGGTAGACGAAAAGGTGGGGTATATCCATCTTTCAAGTTTTACCGACCGGGCCGGTGCCGAGGTTAAGAATGCCCTGCTGGCATTACAAAGCAAGCATAAACTGGAAGGTGTAATACTAGACCTGCGCGGCAACCCGGGTGGTTTGCTCAACGAAGCTATTAACGTAGCCAATGTGTTTGTAGATAAAAACATTGACATAGTTTTTACCAAGGGTAAAATTGAGGAGTGGAATAAAAACTTCCCTTCTATCAACGACCCGGTTGATTTAAAGATTCCCGTAGTAGTTTTGGCTGACGGTGGTTCTGCCTCTGCAGCAGAAATTGTTAGCGGCTCATTACAGGATTTAGACCGGGCAGTAGTGTTGGGCCAAAAAACGTTTGGTAAAGGCCTGGTGCAGTCAACACGTTCGCTTCCTTTCAATGCTAAATTAAAAGTGACTACAGCCAAGTATTACATTCCATCTGGCCGCTGTATACAGGCTATTGATTATGCCGAGCGCAATGAAGATGGCAGCGTTAAGCGCATTCCCGATTCACTTAAGGTAGCGTTTAAAACTAAAAACGGCAGAACTGTGTATGATGGTGGTGGCATAGACCCTGATATTGCTATAGAACCAGAGCGCCTGGCACCTATTACCATCAGCCTGCTTACCAAAAGCCTGATAAGTGATTATGCCAACGAGTATCGCGCTAAGCACGAAAAAATAGGACCGGCTAAAAGTTTTGATTTAGGCGATGCAGGTTACGCCGATTTTATAGCGTGGGCCGCTAAAAAAGAATACGACTACACTACCCGCAGCGAAAAAATATTAGAAGGCCTGAAGGCCTCTGCCGAAAAGGAAAAGTATTACGATGCTATTAAAGATGATTATGAGGCCATGAAGAAAACCATGATGCACGATAAGCAGCGCGACCTTGAAAAAGAGAAGCCGCAGATTAAAAGCATGCTGGAAGAGGAGATTGTATCACGCTATTACCTCAACACCGGTAGAACCGAAGCATCTTTTAAAAGCGATAAAGAATTAAAGAAGGCTATCGAGATTTTGAAGGATGGCAAGAAGGTAACGGAAATTTTAGCGAAGAAGTAGAGCCCCTAAATCCCCAAAAGGGGACTTAAAAATGCAAAAGACAATGAAGAGTAAATTAATAAAAGGGTTTGTTGTAATAGCTATTGGGCTTGGCACCATGTCGTTTGCCGATAGCTATTTTGAAATATCGAAGAACCTCGATGTTTTTTCGGCCCTATATAAAGAGGTGAACACTTATTATGTAGATGATGTGGAACCATCTAAGCTGATGCGCTCATGTATAGATGGTATGCTGAAAACACTCGACCCTTTCACCAATTATTTTTCAGGTTCGCAGATAGAGAATGCACGTATACATCAGGGCGGTAAGTTTGGCGGCATAGGTGTAGAGGTGGAGGTTATGGGCGCTTACCCGGTTATAACGTCGGTTACTCAAAATCAGCCTGCGGATAAAAGTGGCGTTCAGGCTGGTGATGTAATAAAGGTAATTGATGGTGAAAGCACATTGAACCGTAAGAAAGATGAAGTAGAGAAATTTTTGGTAGGGCAGCCTAAGTCATCTATCAATATTCAGGTAGAAAGAAAAACCTCGTTGCTGGATAGCAAAATATTGAATTTTACTATGCAGCGAGAAGAGATACAGGAAACTTCAGTGCCGTTTTATGGCATGGTTACTCCCGAGGTTGGCTGTATCAAACTAAAAATATTTAATGAGGGAGCGGGTAAAGACGTAAAGGATGCGTTTGACAGTTTAAAGAAAGCAAACCCGAACATGAAGGGTGTCATACTTGACCTGCGCAGCAACCCCGGTGGCTTGCTTACCGAGGCGGTAAACATTGTAAACGTATTTGTAGAGAAGAACCAATTGGTGGTTACTACCAAAGGTAAGGTAGATGAATGGAACAGCGCCTTTAAAACACTAAACGAACCAAGCGACACAAAAATACCGGTGGTAATGATTACCAACTCTATGAGTGCATCGGCATCGGAGATTGTTTCGGGCACCATGCAGGACTACGACCGCGGGGTGGTAATCGGTCAGCGCACTTACGGCAAAGGATTGGTGCAGGTAACCAAGCCGCTATCGTATAATACAATGCTAAAAGTAACTACGGCCAAGTATTATATACCTACCGGCCGCTGCATACAGGCCCTTAATTATGCCGAAAAGAATGCCGATGGTAGTGTAAAGCGCATACCTGATTCTTTGAAGGTGGCTTTTAAAACCCTTAAGAGCGGCAGAACAGTATTTGATGGTGGTGGTGTAGACCCGGATGTAAAACTGGCCAAGCCAGAGCACAGCAAAATTGCTGAAACCCTGTTCACCAGGAACTACATTTTTGAGTTTGCATCGGTTTATAAATTAATGCACGATACAATTACTGATGCAGCTAAGTTTAAGCTTACAGAAAAGGATTTTAATGATTTTGTAGCTTATGTAAAATCAAAGGACTATTCCTATAAAACAGAAAGCGAAGAAAAGCTGGAAGCGCTGAAAGAAGCCGCTACCGATGAAAAATACTTCGATGCAGTTAAAGCACAATATGATGCTATTAAGCAAAAAATAGCCCGCGATAAAGAGCAGGATATACTAAAGAACAAAGCCGAGATTATTACCGTGCTGGAAAATGAAATTGCAGGTCGCTATTACTACGCTTACGGCAAGGTGAAAAAGAGTTACCAGAACGACCCCGAGGTAGCTAAAGCAATAGAACTGATAAACAACCAGCAGCAGTATACAGAGATATTGGCCAGAAAGTAATTCTTGTCATTTTTTAATCGGGAAGCCTCTTCTGTTTAGCGGGAGGGGCTTTTTACTTTCTAAAAATTTCTACCTTCCGGTTTATAAAACTGACTTTATGAAAAAAGTTATTACCCTACTGCTATTCAGTAGCTGCATTTTTTTCGTGCATGCCCAGGTGCTTGTAAGCAGAACGCTTATTGGTTCGTACACCAAAGCGCAGGTGGACTCCATACTGGATGCTAATGGCATACCTACTTTTATTTACCAGGGCAAGTATGATGTAGATGCGTATAAAGTTATTTACAATACACAGGATTACGACAGCACCATAGTATTGGCATCTGGCCTGCTGGCGGTATCCCGCAACCTCGACTGCCCGTTGCCTATGATAAGCTATGGGCACGGCACTACTTCGGTGCAGGAGGATGTGCCCTCGCGGCTTAACGGTGAAGGCATTGTGGGGTTGGTATCGGCCAGCAATGGCGTAGTAATGTGCGAGCCCGACTACCTTGGCATGGGCGATGGTGCATGGCCGCATTATTATTTACATGCCTATACACAAGCTATGTGCAACATAAACCTTATACGCGCCGCACGCGAAATATGCGCACAGGATAGCATAGCGCTGGATGGCAAGCTTTACCTTGGAGGCTATTCGCAGGGAGGTTTTCAGGCTATGGCTACGCATAAGTATATACAGGAGCGCTTTGCCAATGAGTTTAATGTTACAGCTTCTTTCCCCGGTGCGGGCTCGTATGATATGAGCGGTGCCATGGTTGATTTAATGCTAAGCGATTTGCCATATCCATCGCCGGGCTATTTGCCTTTTTTGGTTTGCACCTGGAACCATGTGTATAATTTTTATACTGACCCGGCCGAGTACTTTGTTTCGCCTTACGATACGCTTTTGCCATCGCGGGTGGATGGCCTTAACAGCATAGGCGACCTGAATAACCTGATGCCCGATACGCCTAAGCTTATTTTTAAGCAGGCAATGATTGATTCGTTTGCCAGTAACCCCAACCATCCACTACGCCTGGCCTTGACCGATAACGATGTATATAAATGGGTGCCGCAGGCACCGGTTACCTTGTTGCACTGCGCTAACGACCGGCAGGTGCCTAAGCAAAACACTTATAACGCATACAATTATTTTGTGCAAAATGGCGCTATGGCTATAGATACTTTTGACCCTAACCCTGCTTTGGGGCATGGCGATTGCGGCGAGTTCTACTTTATTTTTCTGAAAAATTATCTGGATACGGTATTGGCGGCTAACGGTTGTTTAACCTCGGCAAAAGATGTATTGCCCGATGGTATGGTAGAGGTGTTTCCTAATCCGGTACATGATGAGTTAACTCTTAGAAGCGCACAGTTTATGAGCGGCCCTACACAAATAGTAGTGTGTGACATAGTAGGGCACCAGGTATATGCTGCATCGGTAATAAGCGATACCCACAGGATAAAAATCAGCGGCTGGAGCCCCGGTACATACTTGCTGCAATACAGCACATCTTCGGGCCGGGCGGTTAAAAAAATACTGGTAGAATAATATTACCTGCTTTTATAAATCCAAAGCCCCCCCAGCGGCAACATTACTATTACCAGCAGGCACACTGCATTGAATTTATTTTGCTGTAACAAGGGTATGAAGAAGCAATTTGCGTGAAACATAAACGGGTAAATGGCCGCAAGACTGTATAAAAGCAGACGGTAACTAATAGGGCGTAGAAAAGTAATAAGGCAAACACTATAGCTAAGTATGTGAATGATGTGCGAAGCTGTTGACTCCTGCGTAATAGGCACAAACAGACCATAAACATGAACCCCTATTGCCGGAATGAAGAAAAGGCTGAATAGTACGGCTACAAATACCTGTATTGTTTTCATATCCGCAAAGTAGATAATTTCTGATATATGCTCACTATGCCTTGTTTAGTTCGATTATTCAGGCATTTTTGCCATATTATTAGCTGTGAAGAAGAAACATCTAAAACTTTATTTTGCAATTATAGTCCCGCTACTGGCGGCTATATTCTTTGTGCTATTGCAGGGCAAGCAGTTAGAGCCTTCTTTATTAATTGAGCAAATAAAAAGCGCCACCACTCAGGGTCATACATTGGAGAGCGCAAGGCACCCCCTGGCTATTTTGCTGTTACAAATTATAGTAATACTTTTTGTAGCCCGCATTGTAGGGTATGTTTTCTCCCGCATTGGCCAGCAGGCCGTAATAGGTGAAATTACAGCCGGCATTATACTAGGCCCTTCTTTACTGGGTTGGGTAATGCCCGATATGTTTGGGTTTCTATTCCCGGCATCCTCTTTATCTAACCTTCAGCTCTTAAGCCAGATAGGGCTGGTGTTGTTTATGTTTATAATAGGTATGGAGCTGGATGTAAGCACACTTAAAAGCCGGGCCAGCGAAGCTATTGTGGTAAGCCATGTGAGCATAGTGTTCCCCTATTTTTTGGGTGTAGTGCTAGCTGCCTTTCTTTATAAAGCTTTTGCACCGGCCAATATTTCGTTTATACCTTTTGCATTGTTTATGGGTATCGCCATGAGCATTACAGCCTTCCCGGTATTGGCGCGCATTTTAAAAGAGCGCAACATGACTAAAACCCCGGCAGGCAGCATGGCTATCATCTGCGCTGCTATTGGCGATGTAACCGCCTGGTGTATCCTGCCTTTTGTTATAGCTATTTCGAGAGCCGGTGATGTGTCGAATGCCTGGTTTTCAATATTGCTGGCAGCAGTGTATGTGGCAATAATGCTGTTTGCTGTAAAACCGGTGTTGCAAAAACTTAGCGAGCGGTATTTTTTTAATGGCAGTGTACACAATCATTTTACGGCGCTTATTTTTTTGCTGCTGCTTGCATCGGCATATATAGCTGAGCTGATTGGCATACATGCCTTGTTTGGGGCTTTTTTGGCCGGTGCTATTATGCCGGTTAATGTTTCACTGCGCACCATTTTTACCGAGCGTATAGAAGATGTAAGCACCTTTTTGCTAATGCCGCTGTTTTTTGCTTTTACAGGTTTACGTACACAAATTGGATTACTTAATGGCACCTATTTGTGGTCTATCTGTGCCATTATTGTAGCCGTAGCAGTGGCAGGCAAATTTATAGGCAGCGCTGCTGCCGCCAAACTAACCGGTCAATCGTGGAAAGACTCGCTAAGCATAGGCGCGCTGATGAATACCCGCGGGCTAATGGAACTTATTGTGCTTAACATTGGCTACGACCTGGGCATACTTAAGCCCGAAATATTTACCATGATGGTGTTTATGGCCCTGGCCACTACCTTTATGACAGCACCGGCGCTTAATCTGATAGAAAAAGCATTTGCAAAAAAGGTTACCGTATAAGCAATTCTTTCAAATCGTATTTGCTGCCATTGAATACGTTGGCATCTACATTTCCTTTTACACCTAATAAATCGGCTTTATCGGTATGTTGCCAGAAAACACATTCAATGCTGTCAGGTACAGCCAACTCGTTGCGGTAGTAGTGGGCTATCCAGAATTTGTAATCCCCGAAATCGTCCAGTAAAAAGTCTTCTACAAAATTAAGGTTAGAGTATATAATGGGCTTAACATGGTAATGTTCTTCTACAAGTTTCAAAAACTCTGTCAATGATTTTACAAGGTCGGTCTTGCTTTTGCCGCGCATCTCTTCCACATCTACCACCGGTGGCAGGTCGCCGGCTTTAAGCTTTACGCTGCTTATAAAATTAGCAGCCTGCACTTTTGCGCTTCTATCGGGCAGAAAATAATGATACGCCCCCCGTATAATTTTATGGTCTTTCGCCTCTTCCCAATGTTCATCAAACATGGCGTCTTCTATCAGCAGCCCTTCTGTGGCTTTTATAAAGGCGAAGTTAAAGGCCACTGTATCGCCGTATTGGTCTATAGCGCGAAGTTTGTTCCAGTCTATTTCGTCCTGGTAATGCGATACATCAATACCGTGTATGGCATACCCATCGGGAAAATCAGAAGGCTTAAAAGTGGTTTTAATGTAGTGATGGGTAAAGTAACGATAAGCCCTGCGGAAATACTTTTTGTTTTCAAAGCACCACATGCCAATAGCTATGAGCAACACTGTTACCAAAAGGTAGCGAGCCCACTTCGGAAAAGTAGAAGAAGGTTTTTTCTTAGCCATTGCCCGATAAATAAACCGATTATTGGTGGTTATTAAACGCTGGCAATCACTTTTAATTCTATTGCTATACTGGATGGTAAAGCAGTAACCTGCACTGTAGTGCGGCAGGGGTGGTTATCTTTAAAATACTCGGCGTAAATGCGGTTATAGGTTTGAAAGTCGCGTTTCATATCTACCAGAAACACTGTTACATCCACTATTTTATCCCAGCTGCTGCCCGCATCTTCCAGGGCTATTTTCACATTTTTAAAAACAGAATGTACCTGCGCCTCAAAATTAAATTCAAGGTAGTTGCCATGTTTATCCAGTTTTAAACCTGGTATGGTATCGGTGTTAGCCTCGCGTGGGCCCATGCCGCTTACAAATAACAGGTTACCCACTTTGCGGGTGGCGGGGTAAAGGCCCATAGGGGTTGGTAGTTTATCCATAATACAAGGTTAATCAGGAAAATAGGAATTCGGGAAATCAGTTAACAGGTGTCTCAATTCTTTATAAAAACATTCTTGGCCTCAGTAAAAAACCGCATCGCCTCCCATCCACCTTCCCGGCCAACGCCGCTGGCTTTTACACCGCCAAACGGTGTGCGAAGGTCGCGTACCAGCCAGCAGTTTATCCAAACTATACCGGCTTCAATTTTTTCGGCTATACGGTGAGCACGCTTTAGGTCGTTAGTCCATACACTGCTAGCCAGGCCATACTTTACACTATTGGCCATCATCAATACTTCTTCTTCGGTTTCAAAAGGTGTAAGCGTAACCACCGGTCCGAATATTTCTTCCTGGTTGGTGCGGCAATCATAACTCAGGCCCTCTATTACAGTCGGCTCAATGAAATAGCCATTGGCACAGCGGCCGCTAACAGCCACCTGCTTACCCCCGCACAAAATGGTGCCTCCTTCTTCGCCGGCCAATTTTATGTAATTAAGTATTTTTTGTTTGTGTTGCTCAGATACTATGGCGCCCAGGTTAGTGGCGTCTTCATTTGGGTCGCCAACCTTAAGTGCTCTAACGCGCGCTACAAATGCATCGCGGAATTTAGTGTAGATGGATTTTTCGATAAAGATGCGTGAACCGCATAAGCATATCTCGCCCTGGTTGCTGAATGAAGAAGTAACCACCTGCTTAACCGTTTCTTCAAAATCGCAATCGGCAAATACCAGCGTAGGGTTTTTACCTCCCAACTCAAGCGATAGCTTTTTAAACATGGGTGCAGCTGTAGCGGCTATGCGCTTGCCGGTTTCGGTGCCACCGGTAAATGAGATGGCTTTTATTCCTTCATGCTCTACAATTGCCTGTCCTACTTTGCCACCCAGGCCATGCACAATATTCAAA
>DATGWP010000098.1:0-16383 GCA_035299425.1 Chitinophagales bacterium
GTAGCGCTACCATTACAAATATCCGCTTGCGTATCAGCGATTGCGATTTGGTAATAGCCATAGCACTATCTACACTGCGCAACAGTAAAGATGAAGCCAGCATTTTTTTGTAAGCATTCTGCTCTGTATCAGTAAGGTGTATATCCAGTTTATCTACAGCCAATGCAAAGTCAGCCGCCACCGCCGGCGAACAATCCTTCCCTATAAGGTAGCGCGAAAGTATCTGCGCTTCGTTGGCAAATACGGGGGTCATGTGGTTCTCGTTTTTAAATATTCGTCGTAGCGCATCACTTTAAATCCCTGGCCTACAATAGCATCTAAGCGGTTAAATACTTTGCCGCGGTTTACATACATCAGCTCGTTCATCAGTTTATTATCGTTCAGGTGCGGGTGCATAAAATGCTCCTGCCCGGTGTTTACATCGTACGGGTGAAAATAGCCCAATACCGTTTCATGCTTTTTAGCAGCGCTGCTAAACAACCGGTTTAAAATTAACTGCGGCAGACAACGAAAATAGGTTCCGCCGCCAAAAGGTACGCTGAAAGGAGCGGAGCCGATGTTCATCGGTATTTCGTAAATGCCATCCATCATTTTTTCGCCGCCAAAATTTTTCCAGCCAAAAATAGGATTTGCCGAAGGCAGCACCGATGATGAATAGGTAAAGCCAGCTTCTTTCAGTATAGGATAAGCCCATTTGCTGCGCTCTACCAGCGAAAATGTAGGCGCCCTGAATCCAACTACTTTATTTGCACCGGATTTCATAATTGCGTTTACCGCTTTATGCAGGTCGTGCTTAAATTCATCGGGTGTTTGTTTGGTCAGGTGTATATGGTCGTAAGTATGGCAGGCCGTTTCGTGCCCTTGCTTTACTATCTCACGTATCAGGTCCGGGTACTTCTCGGCCGTATTGCCCACTATAAAAAAAGTAGCTGTTACGTTATGTTTCTTTAGCCAGTCAAGATACTTAAGGGTCGGGGCTACCACCGCTTCTTTGTACTGATAACCGTTGGGTATCATATCGCGCACATCCTCCAGGTCGACACTAAAGAGGTAATATTTGACGTGGCCGGAAGACATTAATGAATTAGCTTTTTACGTATTTGCGATAGCTGCTCGGTAATTAAACCCAGTGTAAAAAAGATAATACCTGAAACCAACAGTAAGTTAGCTCCTATACTAACACCACGGCCGGTTAAAAGGAATTGAGCCTCCCATATGGCTCCACCCAATATAAAAACCATAGCTATGGGTAAAAATACCCGCATGGGGTTAAACAGTATCACCACATTCAATATCTCCATAATAGTTTCAAACGCCGTGCGGGCACCAATGGTGCTTTCGCCGGCGGCGCGTACTTTTATACGGATAGATTCTTCTAACACCAAATGGCGCTGGCTGATAAACACCAGCGCGATTACATCGCTGTAGGCCATCGAGTCCGGACAAAGTTTGATGTACTTCTTTGCCATAGCAGTATTGTAAATTTTCATACCGCTGTTAATGTCATAAATGTTTATGGGCATCAGTATTTTTGCCACGCTACGGATAATAGATTTACCAACCCCACGTATTGCACTTGCCTCTGCTTCGCCTTTTCGGCTGCCTACTACCATATCTGCATCGCGCTCTTTCAAAAAGTTGAAAAGCTTAGTTACATCCTCCAGGTAATGCTGCCCGTCCGCATCTATGGTAATTACAAAGTCGGTTTCGCTTTCGAGTATTCCGCTTTTAATAGCGCCGCCATAACCGCGGTTTACTTTATGATTTACCACCTTGCAGCGCGGCTCGTTGGCAAGGGCATTGCGCAGCACCTGCAGCGAGTTATCGCGTGAGCCATCGTTGGTAAGCACCAGGTTATACCCATTCTGATTTACAAACGCAATCAGCTCAGGCAGAACAAAGGGCAGGGCCTTCTCTTCGTTGTATACCGGTATTACAATGGTTAATGTTGGGTTTGTGCTGCTCACTTTTTTAAATTTTTCCTGGCCCAGGCCAGGTTGTTTTTGGCTAACTCAAATACCGGTTGAATTTTCAAGGCCTGTTCGCATGCTTTTACACCTTCTTCATAATTACCCATGGCATTGTAAGCACTACACATATTGTTATAAGCTGCGGCATAATCCGGCTTTACAGCCAGGGCTTTTTTGCAGGCATCTATGCATTCCTGATATTTAGTAGCATTGTAGTAATACAGGCTTAAGTTTAAATAATCTTCAGCTTTGTTGCTGGCTGCAGCAGTTTCTTCCAGCATTTGCAACTTGCTTTTGCCAGTGCCCGATACGGCCATATAGTCCTGCCCGCGCTTATCGGCCGGAAAAAGCTGCACTGTTTTTTGGGCTACCAGCTTTAACTCTTCATAGCGCTGTAAATCGTACAAGGCATCCATTAGCAGATAGCGCATGTGTATATCGGCAGGAGCCATGCGCTCGCCGGTATACAGGTAGCCCACCGCTTCTTCTTTACGGTTGCTGTTGTATAAAAAGCGGGCGTAGTAATAATAGGTGTTTGGCGAGCCAGCGCCTACATTAACCGCCTGCTTGTAGTACTTTTCTGCTTCTGCTTTATTGCCCAGCGCTTCTTTAAGCACACCCATATTAATGTGCAGGTAGGAGTAGTTTGGCGAATACTTTAAAGCCTGGGTGTAGTAAAACTCAGCACCTGCATAATCGCCTTTGGCCATTAGTGCAAGGCCGTAGTTCATCAAGCCACGGCCATTTTTCGGGCTTTTTTCAGCTACATCCTTCCATAGTTCTTCATCGGTTTTCCATACGGCATTGCGCTGGTAGGTGCCATATGCATAACCGGTAAGGCTTAAAAATAGCGTAACAAAGAAAGCTGCGCGCAGCGACGGGTTCTCTTCGGCCAGGTAGCTAAAGTGCTCAACAAGTAAGTATAAGGCCCAGGTAACCGCCAGCGCTAAACCCACAAAAGGGAAAAACATGCGGTGGTCGTTGGTAACCTCTGAGAATGCTACAATAGTGGTAGGCACATTGGCCAGAAAGAACCAGGCTATACCAAAGGCAATAGGGCGGGTCTTTTTATCCGAAGCAGTGATGAACATTACATACAAACCCGCCAGCACAAACAAGAATCCACCTATTACATAAGGGTCGGCGAAAGAAGTAAAGGCCGTCCAATCGGTATCGGCAGTTAACTCGGTAGGCGCAAACCAGCTGCGGAACACATGAAACATGATGAAGGGCTGGGTAATGCGGTAGTTCAGTTTAGAGAAGGCGCCCTCTACGTAACTAGCAGATTGCATTTTCATCATCAGGGCGTATAAGCCGCCAACTACTACAAAAGATGCTATGGATACCAAAGTTACCCGGGCAAGTGCACCCTTTTTGTTGCTCAAAAATTCGGTAAAGCTTAGTTCTTCTTCAAATAATATAGAATAAGCTACCAGTATAGGTGCAAACATCAGCGCCGATGGTTTGGTAAGGCAACCCAACGCTACCGGTATAAGATAGAGGTAATATTTTTTGCAAACCGGGCTTAGCGCATACATTACCAATGCCAGCACCACAAAGAAAGTAGAGAGCGAGTCGCCGCGCTGTATAATGTAGTTAATGGTTTCGGCGCAGGCCGGGTGCAGCATAAACCAGGCCGTAGCAAAACCACTGACATACTCGGCAGGTGATTCGGGGCTTACCTTTTTAATAATATGCCTGAACAGCACAAACATGAGAATGCCCTGTAATAAGAAGAACACAAATGAAGTGATGTGGAAATATAAAGTATTGCTAAGCCCACCGGCCATTTTAAAGTCAAGCGCCAGTGTAGTGGTTAGTACCGGGCGGTAGCTTTGGTTAGCCGGCAGGGCGCTGCCGGTGGTACCATCGGTAAAGAACTTAGGGATATTCTGCAGGTCGCGGATATACAGGTTGTTGACGATGGTATGCACATCATCAAAGTGAAATTCGTTGTGAAAGTGATTGGAATACGTAATGGTGGTGGCCACCAATATGCCCAATATAAGTAGTATAGAAAGTGTTCTGCTGTTAAGATTCATTCCTTGCCTTTATCAATTGCGCAAAATATCGGTTATAAGGATAATAACCAAACGCCTATTGCCATTGGTTATCAACCCAAACAGGGTAAAAAATAGAAAAATGGGCAGCACGGCACTATTCACTTTATTGATATTTTAGCGCCATGAGCAAACCTTTGATATTAGTAGTAAACGATGATGGAATTACCGCACCGGGCATTAAAGCACTGGTGAATGCGGTAAAGGATTTAGGAGAAGTGGTAGTAGTAGCGCCCGATTCGGCCCAATCGGGTATGGGCCATGCTATAACCATAAGCAAGCCCCTGCGCCTTACGCAGGTGCACGATTTTGGTGATATAAAAGCCTACCACTGCAGCGGCACACCGGTAGATTGTGTAAAACTGGGTGTAGATAAAGTGTTGCACCGCAAACCCGATTTGTGTGTGAGCGGTATTAACCACGGCAGCAACTCAAGCATCAACATTATATATAGCGGTACCATGAGTGCGGCGGTAGAGGCAAGCCTTGAAGGCATTCCTTCGGTTGGGTTCTCGCTGTGCGATTACCGCCACGATGCCGACTTTGGCCCCGCGGCGCATTATGCTAAACTTATAGCCGAACAAATTTTGAAACACGGACAGCCAAAACACACGTTGCTTAACGTAAACATCCCCAAGCTTTCTTTAAAAGATATCAAGGGGATAAAGATTGGCCGACAGGCGCTTGCCAAGTGGGAAGAGGAGTATTTAGAGCGGATGGACCCCTTTGGCCGACCTTACTACTGGCTTACCGGTAAGTTTGTAAACTACGACCAGGGCCACGATACCGATGAGTTTGCCTTAGCCAACGGCTATGTAAGTGTAGTGCCGGTGCAGCATGATTTAACGGCCCACAAGGTTATAGCCCAAATGACAGAAACCTGGGATTTGAAAACAGAAACCGGTGGAGAAGGTACTGTGCCGGGTGTGAGTAAAGAAGATTTTGACCTTTAAAAAGTTAGTCTATGCTTGATAGATATTTAAACGGCACCCCTACTTTTTATAAGTGGGATAAGTTTTGGGTAGGGGCATTGCCTGCCCTGCTGGTGCCATTTGTAGGGCTTGTGCTTGTGTTTCTGGTAACGTGGTTAAATGCGCGGGTAAGCCAGCATGAAAACTTTACGCCGCACATGTTTTTGGTGTCTATGCAATCTTCGCTGGCGTTTATGCGCATAAGCACCTTGTGCTGTATGCTTAACGGCGGCGTGTTTTATTTTTTTATGCGGAAGGATTATAACAATGCTTCGCGCGGGGTAATTGTGGTTACGATGTTGTATGTGCTGGCTATTTCAATCAAAGAGATATTATAGGATTACGCTGATAAATGCGATATGATTACACAGATAAATACAAGATGATTACGCTGATAAATAGCACATGGATTGCACAGATAACAGCAAATATATTTTGTTACTATCTGCGTAATCCTGTATTTATTAATCACTGTCTTTATCCCATCCAATGAGGTATTACATTATAGCCGGCGAAGCCAGTGGCGACCTGCACGGCTCTAACCTTATAAAAGAGCTGAAGAAGCAGGATGCGCTGGCCGATATCCGCTGCTGGGGTGGCGATAAAATGCAGGCAGCCGGAGGTACAGTGGTTAAGCATATTAATGAACTGGCCTTTATGGGGTTTTTCGAGGTGGTGAAACACCTTCCTACTATACTGGGTAATATCAGTTTTTGTAAAAAGGATATACTGGAATATAAACCCGATGTAGTTATACTGATAGACTATCCGGGTTTCAATTTCCGGTTGTTTGAGTTTTTGAAAGAGCACGGCATAAAAATCTTCTACTACATATCGCCGCAGCTATGGGCCTGGAAAAAGGGGCGCGTAAAGAAGGTTAAGAAATATGTAGACCGCATGTTTGTGATATTTCCTTTCGAGAAGGATTTTTACGAGCAATACGGAGTGGCCGTAGATTTTGTGGGGCATCCATTATTAGATGAACTAAAGCCTGAAAATTGAACGCTGACCACCGGTGACCCACAGGCGGCAACTAATATTATCGCAATTGTACCCGGTAGCCGTAAGCAGGAGATAACTTACCTCTTGCCCGAATATTTGAAAGTGGTAGACCAGTTTCCTGAATATAAATTTGTGGTTACCGGTATGAGTGCGCTGGGAGAGGGTCTTTATCGCGAAATTATAGGTAATACCAATGTTGAACTGGTATTTGATAAAACCTACGATGTGCTTAAGCAATCTACCGCGGCCATTGTAACATCGGGTACTGCCACGCTGGAGACAGCACTGCATAATGTACCGGAGGTAATCTGCTATAAGGGTAGCTGGATATCGTATTTTATTATCAATGCACTGATAGATAAGAGCATTGGCTTTATCTGCATAGTCAACCTCATTTGCCGCAAGCGCGTGGTGGAAGAACTGATACAGGTCGATGTAAATAAAGAGCGGCTGACAAAAGAGCTTAAAACACTTTTAAGCCCTGAAGGACGCAATCGCATACTTGCTGATTACGATGATTTGCGTGTTAAATTAGGTGAATCGGGCGCCTCGGCAAGAGCGGCGAGCCTTATGATTGGCTATTTGAAGCAATCGGTATAGTTATTGTTTAATCATTTACATGAGTCACGCATTTGTAAAAGAAGATGATCCGCAATGGCTGCACGAAGTGGCGCCGGGTTTAAAGGCATTGGTTGCTTACCTTACTAACGAACATAATGGCAGGCAGATGTTTGAGAAGCGCAGCTACTTTGATGCTGAGCGCAATACCGAATTTCATGAAATGAGCGACGGCCTCACTTACTTTATTAACCAGGAAGGTAAGTGGGATGTGCTGATGGACTAATTATCTTACCAAAGTAAGATTACCCGCCTGTGTTTGGCCTTTTCCACCAATAAATGAAAACCGGGCCGACCATGTGTATACACTTAATGGTTGCTTAACTCCCCTAAAGAATCCATCCCAGCTATCACGCACATCATTCGATTCAAACACTAATTCGCCCCAGCGGTTATAAATTTGTATGCTGTACTTATCCAAATCATCGGAATACTTAGGACGAAATACATCATTGATCCCATCGCCATTGGGCGAAAAGGCAGTTGGGAAGTAAATAAAACTAGGGCAATAATCGGTAGTAATAGCAAGTGAACCGGTGGCACTGCAGCTTCCAACATCTGTAACCGTTACGGTATAAATTCCTTCTGAAAGGTTTCTTACAGCAGGCGATGCAGCTGCGTTAGACCAGGCGTACGTATACGGTTGTGTGCCACCCTGCGGTGTCACTGTTATCTCGCCGCTGTTAGTTGTGCGGCATGCTATGTTGCTGCCCACTAATGCCAGCATGATGCCCGATTCATAAGGTACGGTAGCAACTGCCGAAACAGAACAGCTATTGGCATCGGTAATTGTAAGTTGATAATCGCCTTGTGCCAGGGCCGTTATTGCGCTGGTGGTGCTACCGTTGCTCCAGTTATATTGGTAAGGCGCTGCACCGCCGGTGGTGACAGATAAAACACTACCGGTAAGTGCATTGCATGTATCGGCTGTTATGGTAAAGCCGGCATCTATCGGTGGCGGGTCGTTGAGCACAAAAGTATCGGCGGGTAACTCACAGTTAAACGAGTCGATAAGCCGTACTGTGTAGATAGCCGCATGCAGGTTGTAAGCGGTATCGTTCTGTTGGCCGGGTACACTGCTCCAGGTAATGTTGCGCGGTATATTGCCATTAGTAAAAGTAATTACTGCCTGTCCGTCGCTTGCCCCTGCGCAGGTAGGCGAAGTAGCAGAAATGTTGTAAGCAAAATCGGGAATGCGCTTGGTTACGGTTACTTCATTGTGGCACAAGCCCTTATAGCGTATAGCTATGGTATGCGGAAAAGTGGGCGACATACCCGGAGAGGGCAGGGCAAGGTTGCGTGCATAAGTAATGATACCAGCTGCGCCCGACGATTCAAGAACGCCATCTATATAAACAAATGTGCTGTCGTAACAATCATAACCTATGGGCTGAATTTGCGGTGTTATGGTTATTACCTCGCCCGCGCATGCGTAAGTAAAATCGAAATTACCGGCAGGGGCCTCACTTATATACACATCATCAAAAGCAAAGCCATCGTAGTCGTTACATTGTGTGCCGGCACCAAAAATGAAACGGAACAGCACATTACTTTGGCCTGCAAGATAAGGCATGCACTGCGATGCGTTTATCCACCGCCCGCTGCCGTTGCCACCCTGGCAACCGCCGCTGTTTTGCTGCATGCTGCCGCTCCAGCCATGGCGTACATTGGTAAAACCTCCCAGGTAGTTAATGTTGCTGTTGTTAAACCATGCATTGTTCTGGCAGGATACACCGGTATAAGCACCCACATTTTGCCAGGATGTTCCGCCATCGGTAGAATACTGAAAGCCAGCTCCATCGTAACCGTTCTCCGTTTCCCAGTAAATGTTGAAACGTATGTAAGGTTTTTGCATGCCCGAAAAATCGAAACAAGGGCTTTGCACGTACGATAACTCACCCAGGTTATAGAAGGAGTTGGTAAGTCCACCCGTAACCCAGCAGTTGCTGCCGCTGGCGGCCGTTTGTATATACCCCTTGCTTACTGCACCCCATGCCCAGTCATCGCCGGTGCCGCCGCTTACCCAATTGCCGTTACTTGCTTCAAAATCTTCACTGTAAGGAAAGCTGGTTATGCACTGCGCTTGTACGGAGAATAAGTAATAGTGACTGATGGCCAGGAATAGAAAGATGCGTAAAATCATAGGCCGGACAAAGGTATGCTATTTAGCCTGTTTATTAACCCAGGCTGTGCAAAATCATGTTAGTGTATTGTAAATATTGCAGCTCTGGTTTTTATAATAACTCTCCCCCTTAAAATTTTATTAATAGTAATGAATAGCCTACCTAAGAATAAACACTTAACGAGTTTTTTTGTTCAACTAACCAAAATCATACTACACCAATGAGTTATTCGCTGCTTATTTTTTAGATTTGCACTGTGAGAAGGTTAACACTGCTTTTTTCTTTTTATCTTTTCATTCTTTCGCTTGCACCTAATTTTGAGGGGCACGAACTGCTGAAATTACCTACCCTGGTGATGCATTTTATTGAACATAAGAGCGAAAATAAGAACATCACATTTTCCGAATTTATGCATATTCATTACCTGCACGGCAATACTATAGATAATGACCGTGACCGCGATATGCAGTTGCCTTTTAAATCAGCCGGAACCTGCGTGCCTGCTACCTCTATCGCATTTGTTACACATTCTATTCCCGAATTTTCATTTCAATCTTTTCCGGTTATTGTAAGTGTAATTTCTGTTACAGAAATTACGTTTCACTCTTTCCAAAGCCTCTGTAACATCTGGCAGCCGCCCAAGGCTGCTTAATAGCCCCATTGTAGTGTACTAAGTTATCTGTAACTGCCTAAGGTGGTTTCTTCTTGTATGGCGTTTATAAGCCTACACTACAGGTTATTGTATTGATATTTTCTAAAGCAAATAAGCAAAAACATGCTCAGCAAAATCGTTGACTTTTCAGTCAATAACAAATTGATTATAGGGTTGTTTCTGGTGGTACTAATAGGCTATGGCGGCTACCAGGTAACCAAACTGCCCATAGATGCAGTGCCCGATATTACGAATAACCAGGTGCAGGTAATTACAGTTACCCCATCGCTTGGTGCGCCCGATGTAGAACGCCTTATTACGTTTCCTATAGAGCAGGCCAACAGTAATATTCCCGGTTTAAAAGAAATACGCAGTTTCTCCCGTTTTGGGTTATCGCTTGTAACCATAGTGTTTGATGATGAGACCGATGTGTACTGGGCCCGGCAACAAGTAGCCGAGCGTCTGCAACAGGTTAAGTCCGAAATTCCCCAAGGTATTGGCACTCCGACTATGGCACCTGTAACTACCGGCCTGGGCGAAATTTACCAGTACGTAGTAAAACCTAAAAAGGGCTATGAGAAAAAGTATAACGCCATGGAACTGCGGACTATTCAGGATTGGGTGGTGCGCAGGCAGCTATTGGGTGTAAAGGGGGTGGCCGATGTAAGCAGTTTTGGCGGTTACCTTAAGCAATATGAAGTGGCTGTGGAACCATCTAAACTTAAGGCCTATGGTATTACTATAAGCGATGTATTTACTGCCCTTGAGGAAAATAACCAGAATACCGGCGGTGCTTATATTGAAAAGGGGCCAACGGTGCTGTATATCCGCAGCGAGGGCCTGGTGCGCACCATAGAGGATATTAAAAGCGTTACCGTAAAAAACCTGGCAAACGGTACCCCTCTTTTGATTAGGGATGTAGCCGATGTGCGTTTTGGCAGTGCTACCCGCTATGGGGCTATGTGCTATAACGATAAAGGCGAGGTGGCCGGTGCAGTGGTTATGATGATTAAAGGCGGCAACAGCAGCCAGGTAATTAAAGATGTAAAGGAACGGATTGATTTAATTCAAAAAACATTGCCTGAGGGTGTGGAGATAGAAGCGTTTTTGGACCGCACAAAAATGGTAAACAACGCCATAGGCACCGTGCGCACTAACCTGATAGAAGGTGCGCTGATAGTGGTATTTGTACTGGTGTTTTTCCTGGGCAACTTCCGCGCTGGCTTTTTGGTAGCATCGGTTATTCCACTGGCTATGCTTTTTGCAGTGATTATGATGAACACCTTTGGTGTAATAGGCAACCTGATGAGTTTGGGGGCGCTCGACTTTGGTTTAATTGTAGATGGGGCTGTGTTTATTGTAGAAGCTGTATTGCACCACCTGCATAGCAGCAAGCATTTTGCGCATACCAATATGCTTAACCAACAGCAAATGGATGAAGAGGTAAAGGGTGCATCGCACAAAATGGTGCGCAGTGTGGTGTTTGGCCAGATTATTATTCTGATTGTATACCTGCCCACTTTTGCATTGCAGGGTATAGAAGGCAAGATGTTTAAACCCATGGCGCAAACAGTAGCCTTTGCATTGCTGGGTGCGTTTATTCTTTCGCTAACCTATGTTCCCATGATGAGTGCTCTTTTTCTGAGTAAAAAGATTACACACAAAAAGAACATCAGCGATAGGTTAATGGAAAAACTTGAGCGGATATATCAACATGCGTTGGACAAAGCGCTACACTTTCCTAAAAGCCTGCTGGCCGCTGCGGTTTCGCTGTTTGTGGTTTCGTTGGTAGTGCTCTCATTTATGGGTGGCGAGTTTATTCCATCGCTTGAAGAAGGTGACTTTGCTGTAGAGACCCGGGTGCTAACCGGCAGCAATCTTACCACCACTATTGATGCAACACAAAGGGCCGCCTCGGTTTTGCTATCCAAATTTCCTGAAGTAGAAAAAGTAGTTACAAAAATTGGTAGTGGCGAGATACCTACCGACCCTATGCCTATGGATGCCAGCGATATGATGATAATACTAAAGGATAAAAAGGAGTGGACTTCTGCCAGTACGTTTCCTGAATTGGCAGAAAAAATGACCAAGGAACTGGAAGTAGTACCTAGCATAACCACCGGTTTCCAGTTTCCGGTACAAATGCGGTTTAATGAACTAATGACCGGTGCGCGGCAGGATGTGGTATGTAAAATTTACGGCGAAGATTTAGATACACTAGCGCTGTATGCCGGCAAGTTAGGGGCACTGGCAGGCAGTGTGGAAGGAGCCAAAAATATTTATGTAGAAACCGTAACCGGTATGCCGCAGGTTTTAATTGAATATAACCGCGCAGCTATTGCCCAGTTTGGTTTGAATATAGAGGATGTAAACCGGGTAATTAATACCGCTTTTGCTGGGCAAAGCGCCGGCCTGGTGTACGAAGGCGAGAAGCGTTTTGATATGGTGGTGCGCCTAAACGGCGAGCAGCGTAAAAACTTAAGCGATGTGCAGAATCTTTTAATACCTACCGCAAAGGGAACGCAGATACCCCTGTATCAGCTGGCCACGGTAGAAATGAAAGACGGGCCTTTGCAAATACAGCGCGAAGATACCAAGCGTAGAATTATTGTTGGGTTTAATGTAGGCGGGCGCGATGTGCAAACTATAGTAACCGAGTTGCAGCAGAAAATTGAAAAGCAAATTAAATTTCCGGCAGGGTACTATGTAACCTATGGCGGTGCCTTTGAAAACCTGAATGCCGCCAAACAGCGGTTGAGTGTGGCTGTGCCTATTGCTTTGCTACTCATATTTCTGCTGTTATACTTTTCCTTCAATTCTATCAAACAGGGCTTGCTTATTTACTCTGCTATTCCCTTATCTGCTATTGGTGGAATATTTGGTTTGGCTCTGCGCGGCATGCCTTTCAGCATTTCGGCCGGGGTTGGCTTTATTGCCCTGTTTGGTGTAGCGGTGCTAAATGGCATAGTGCTTATAGCCGAGTTTAACCGGTTACGTGCTGAAGGTTTAACAGACTTACGCAGAATAGTATTAATGGGAACAAAAATCCGCCTGCGCCCGGTTGTAATGACCGGATTTGTTGCATCGCTGGGCTTTTTGCCAATGGCTATCAGCAATGGTGCCGGTGCCGAAGTGCAGCGGCCACTGGCCACTGTAGTTATTGGTGGTTTGCTTATTGCCACTTTGCTTACCTTGTTTATTCTGCCGGTTTTATACATTCTTTTTGAAAACGGAATATCGTTTGGCAAGCCTAAAAAAATTACCGGCGCTACGGTTCTTCTGCTTGTAATGGTTTGCACCTTAGCCAGCGGTCAGGAAGCAATTTCGTACCAGTCAGCTATTGACACTGCCCTTAAAAACAACCTGCACCTACGTAACGAGAAGTTACAAGCCGATTATCTGAAAAAAATGAAAGCAAGTGCGTGGGATATTCCGCAAACAAATGTTACCGGGGAATACGGGCAGATAAACAGTTTTTATAACGATACCAAGTTTGGTATATCTCAAAGTATGCGTTTCCCATTAGTTTATGCGCGCCAGCATTCGGTATTAAATGAAGAATGGAAAAGCGGCCTGTTAAACGTAAAGCTAAAAGAGAATGAATTGAAGAAAGAGGTAGCAGTAACCTATTACTCGCTGCTTTATTTAGAGCAAAAGAGGGCCTTGCTACAACGCACCGATAGCTTGTTTGCTTCATTTTTGAAAAATGCCGAGCTCCGCTTTTCGAAAGGAGAAAGCAATACGCTGGAGATGGCAACCGCCGAAACCCAGCGCGGGCAGGTAAAGCAACAACTGCTACAGATTGAGCAGGACTACTCAATTCTGCTTATGCAGTTTAAGCTATTGCTTAATACAGAGAAGGATTTTGTTCCTACAGGAAGTTTCACAAAGCTACCCTTGCCTGTGACCATAGATAGCAGCGCTATTGCTTCGCACCCTTATCTAAAGTCTTTGCAGCAGCAAGAGCAAATTAGCTTATCTAATCTTAAGCTGGAACGTGCAAAGCTTTCGCCGGATATCTTTTTAGGGTATAGCAACCAAAGCATAATAGGTGTGCAGAACCTGAACGGTGTAGAAAGGAATTTCAGTTCGGGCAATCGCTTCTCTGCCGTGCAGTTTGGTGTTGGCCTGCCTATAATTTTTAGCGGACAGAAGGCGAGGATAAGTGCAGTTAAGGTAAACCGGCAGATTGCCATGGGTAAGTATGAGGCCGGCACCAAAGAACTGGAAACAAAATTTAAACAGGCCTGGCAACAAATGATGCGCTGTCAACAGCAGGTAAGCTATTACGAAAAATCTGCCCTGAAAAATGCCAACACCATTCTGCAGAGCGCAGGCCTGCAGTTTAGAAACGGTGACATTAACTACCTGGAGTGGGTGCTGCTCACCAATCAGGCTATAACTATTCAAAGCGATTATGCTGATGCTTTAAAGAACCTGAACCTGAGCATAATCGAAATCAATTCTCTAACTAATCAATAAACATAATAAATCATGAAAAGCATTATCATATCCTTCTTTACGCTTGTGCTGCTTTCCAATTGCGGAAACAAAAGTGCGCAGGTTACACCGGAAGAAACCCCGAATAGCAAGCTTGTTGAGATTACCGAGGCCCAGTTAAAGAACGCCAACATAGTAACCGGCAAGGCTCAACTGAAAAACATTTCCAGCATTTTAAAGGTGAACGGTATTATTGATGTGCCCCCGCAAAACATGGTATCTATCAGTGTGCCACTGGGTGGTTACTTAAAAACAACCCGGCTGCTGCCTGGTATGCGTGTGGCAAAGGGAGAAATTATTGCGGTGATGGAAGATCAGCAATATATACAGCTACAGCAGGATTACCTTACGGCCAAGGCAAAATTCAGCTATACCGAAAGTGAGTTTAACCGCCAAAAGGAGTTGAACCAAAGCAAGGCCAGCAGCGATAAAACATTTGAGCTTGCCGAGTCGGAATACAAAAGCCAGCGCGTGCTTATTAAATCACTTTATGAGAAACTGAAGCTAATTGGTGTAAACCCGGATAACCTGACCGACAATAATCTTTCGCGCAGCATTAATATCCCTTCGCCCATAGATGGTTTTGTTTCTAAGGTAAATGTAAATATTGGTAAGTATGTAAACCCTGCCGATGTATTGTTTGAACTGGTAAATCCTACCGATATTCACCTGAGCCTGACCATATTTGAAAAAGACCTGAGTAAACTCTTTATAGGACAAAAACTTACGGCTTATACTAATAATGAACCAGACAGGAAATTTGACTGCGAAATTATTCTGATTGGAATGGACTTGTCATCAGAAAGAAGCGTAAATGTACACTGCCATTTCAGTAAGTATGATAAGAGCCTGATACCCGGCATGTATATGAACGCGGACATTGCCGTAAAAACCACTGATGCATTAGTAGTGCCGGATGCTGCCGTGGTTACCCTTGGTGGTAAGCAGTACGTATTTGAGGCTAAAAGCAATACTCAATTTGAAATGACCGAAGTGCACACAGGTATTTCGGAAGGTGGGTTTACACAGATAAGTGCCAAAGACATAAACCTGGAAGAGAAGAACTTGGTTATAAATAACGCCTACACCGTATTTATGAAAATGCAGAACAAGGCGGAATAATAAAACTAAATCAAGTTCCGTTTTTGGGCATTAACTTATAATAAAAAATGCCTTCAAATGGCAATTAAACAAAACATCCGAAGTTGTAAAAATTTCGGATGTTTTGTTTTCCGCTTACCCAGTTACAGCTAGTGGCTTCAGTGTAAGGCAATATTAAAATGTGAATAGGAAAAGACGTATTGGTATAGTTGAGGGTGAAGGTGATTTCTTACGAATATCCAATCTATAAACATATCAGCCTGCAGGTAGCAGTTTTACTATCGGCCTTTACCTTTACAATATAAACGCCTGGCTTTAAGTTTTTGACACTAAAGGTGGGCTTGTCATTTTCAATTTTCGTATCTACATATTGTTGTTGACCACCGATATTAAACACCATAATGGCAGGAGTGCTGTTTTTTGATAGCTGCATGTCTAAAGAAACAATATCGTTAGCAGGATTAGGAAAAATTTTCACTTCATTTTCTTTAGCGATAGCAAAAATTGTTGTTTTTCTAAATCTGAGCAATTCGCTATACGAATACTGGCTGCAATGACACTGGCTGCTTGCTTTGACATTAATCCCATCCCAGTAACTGGTTATTCCTAATCCAACAGCATACGCATACTTTCTGTGATAATTTGAATCTAAGGGAATAGTGTTATAATCATTATATCGGTTATCCTTTATAAAATTGGTAACAAGAATAGAATCTTGTATGGTAACCTGATTTATATAGGAGGTATCATCGCAGGCAACATCCTGTATATTGCATACGGAAAAAACGGGGTCAGATAAATTGGTATAAGTAATATCATTTTCAATGGCGGTATGCGTAATGTCATTCCAGGAAGTACCTTGATGGTACTGGGAAATTGTGTCAAATTTTTTAAAACTTTTAGTGTAGGTTATTGCAACCAATTGGCTGTTATTGTCAAAGCTATCTATTCTATTAGTTATAAGGGTTATACCTACCCACTCGCTACTAGTGTGATTGCCCAAAGTAGAACTGTTGCTACCTCCCTGGTATGTAAATTCGTCCCCTATTTCAAAGTTGTAGACTTCGCCTACCGTAGGAACACTTTGCGCGTAGCCTGTATCACAAACCAGGAATAGTATTGCCAATAGAACAAGATTTTTCATTTTCGGCATTTTTATGCTACGGAGAACAATATTGGCAATTTAATGAATTTTACTCTCTCATCAAAACCTGCAGTGTAGCACGGCTAATCTGCCTAACCAGAATGTCTTTGTCTTTAGTTAGCTTTTCAATTATGCCCGGGTTATAGTGGCGTATGGTAAGCAGGCTAAGCCCATCGTTGCGGGTAATGCTAAAATCGTTTTGCAGGGCCTCTATTACGTTTTCAATTTTCTCTTTCTTAAAG
>DATGWP010000099.1:0-19606 GCA_035299425.1 Chitinophagales bacterium
GTAGTATCTCCACGCCCAATCATTTACTTCGGGGTGGTCTGGCAATACTCGTTCATTGTAATAATTAAGTATAGCATTAGCATGCAGGTTGTGTAGCCATTTTAAAAAGAAGACAATGCCAATGATAAAAGCTATTAATGAAAACACTAGAAACCCTACCGGTCGGCCGTTCATAATACCTGTCACTAATCGCATACATCCCAGAAAAAATGCGACGCTCAAAAAAGAAAAATTAAGTGTAAACAAGCGCACAAAAAAATCTGATTTATTAAAATACTTTTTGAGCGCAACGGCCATGCTTTCTGCATTTAAAAAAACGGGCTTGCCTCTTAGCTTTTGCAGCAACTGGTAATAAGGGATTTTCTCTTCGCTATCCATAGCATCTATAATTGCAAATTGCGCTGCATTTTTAGCTTGCGAACCCGGATTTAATCCCAACGTATATTCTCCCGATACAATAATTTTATTTTGCTCTATCATCATATTTACACAGGCATGTATAATAGAGTACACTTGTTTTGTTTTTAAATACAAAAGCTCAAATGGTGAGAGGTTGAAAATGAAGGCATCTTTTTGCCAGCCCAGCACCGCTTTTTTAAACTGCATTTCGTTTATCAGAAATAACACAAAAAACATCAGCAACACTACAGGTATATATATTCCTAAAAAGAACGAACCTTCTATTTGTTTGTAAATCGGTTCAAGCATAAAAAATGCTGGTATTATTAGGCCCAGGCACGCCAATATTATATACAGAGCCACCTCCGACACTTTAAATTTTGCTTTAGGCATAGCGAGTGCTTCATATATTTCGCTATAGTGCCATACTTCTGCCGGTGGTTCTCCAAAACAGTCTAAGTATAGTTTAGTAGTTCTTTCTTTGGCTAGTTTGAATTTTTCAAATTCGTCTCTTTTCCGAGAAGAGGGTATGTGTTCTATTTTTTTGCCCAATACTTGACAAAAAGCATCGTAGGATTGTGTAAAAATCAAGTGCTGGTGCCAAACCACATCAATAATTTCCGAGGGTGAAACCATAGCATCGCTGGTTGCTGCCAGGTACATAAATTTCTTATACTCGGTTATAGCTTTTTGCGTAAAGTTAGCGGGCCACCCATTTTCGTACGATAGGCGGATAGAGAAGCTATATTCACTCAGGGGATAATCAAGGCTAAAATCTTCTATAGCCCGCCAAAGACTGTCGTTCACTTGCATGCGTTTGTTCTGCAATATAATAACCTGGCTTTATAGATCTATCCGCTTCACCTTATCAAATTGTAAAATAAAATCTGCACCAAATACACTGGCCGGCGTGCGGGTGCCATGTGGCGGTTCCTGCGCTACTACGTTTTGCGCAATCTTTAATGCGGTAAGTGCCGTCAGCGTGTAACCCTCGGGCAGTTCCAGCATAGCGCGGGCATTTGCTCCAAAGCCATTTTTTACTTCTCCCCATACTACCGATGAAGAGTTTTCTCTACGCTCGGCATCAGGTCCGGCGGGGCGGCTTTTAATCCGGCGGATAAGAAAATTTTTAACCAGCCTGCTGCGCAACAAAAAACCAATCCGGTTCGACATTTTCATGCTCGAAATAACCTTATCGGGCAGACAATTGTATACCGTTATGTTAGGTATACCCGTAGTGCGAAAGGCAGTAGATATATCGCCCCAGGCTATGGCTACGGCGTTTCTTTTTTTACTATCGTTAAACTTTATCTGCTTAAGCAATTCGCCATTGGGTACTTTTTCTAACTCACCATTACGACGCACTACACAATCTTCACCCAGGTTTTCTGCCACCGTTATAGCGGTGCCATGCGATATCGAGCCACCCTTCATCATCAGGGCCAGTTCCAGTGTATCCACATTCGGCACTTTATCTTTTAAATATAGTGATAAGCAATCGGTAGGCACTACATCAAATCCCACGCCCGGCATTAGTAGTATGCCCGCATCTTTTGCCGCTTTATCCAGCTTAAACATATCTTCAAACACATCATACTCACCGGTTATATCCAGGTAGTGTGTTTTTGTTTTAAGGCAGGCTGCTGCCATCTGTTTGGCTGTATATCTAAACGGCCCGGCACAGTGCAGCACCACCTTTACATCTTTTATTCCTTCGGTCACATCGCTCTCGTTTTTCAAATCAAACACACGAAAGGGCAGGTTAAGGCTTTGCGCCAGTTCTTTCACTTTTGCTGCATCGCGCCCGGCGAGTATTACCGGCACTTTTTGTGCTGCTGCCAGTTCGCTTATCAGTTTGCCGGTATAGCCGTAGCAACCGTATATCAGTATTCCTTCTTTCACAATAGTCCTGTTTTTATTAGGTATTCAAACTTAATTTGTTTTAGCGCTATATATGCAATGCGCGTATTAATTTGTAGTATTAGCTAGGTTAATAAACTAAGATGAAAATATACCTTATACCGGGTTTGGGTGCCGATAGGCGCATGTATTACCAACAGTTTAAGGTATTTCCGCAAGCTCAGGTGCTCGAGCACTTTGTGCCAGCCGATGGTGTTACAATGCCAGAATACGCGAAGCAAATGGCTAAATGCATAGATACTTCTGAACCTTTTGCTTTAATCGGCACTTCGCTTGGAGGCATTATATCGGTGGAGTTATCCCGCATTCTAAATCCCGAAAAAATCATTCTTATCTCCTCTGTAAAATCTCGCGATGAGATGCCCGCCTTTATCCGTTCTATGAAATACCTGCGCCTGCATCGTATCCTTTCAGGCGAAGGCTATAAGCGTTTCAACAAACTGGCTGCTAAAAGACTTGATAGCCGGGGAGATTCGCAGGATGCGGCGCTCATTATGGAAATGATGAATGATATCCCTTCTGCATTTATCGATTGGGCCATCAATGCTGTTGTGCATTGGTCGCCACCCCAAGAGTACCGTACCGATATCATCCACATTCACGGCACCAACGACCTTCTGTTTCCATTCAGCAGGTTAAAGAATGCTATTGCTGTGGCCAATGGCTCGCACATTATGAACATGACAAAAGGAGAGGAGGTTAACCGATTGTTACTGGAGGCAATCAACGCTAAGTAATTATTCCGATATATATGCGCGCGCTTGGGCTGCTATCCCCTCTTGAGAGGGGTGACCCGAGGCTTTGCTCGGGGCGGGGTGTGTTGTATTTGTATTTAGCGTAGTTACTGGTAAGATTCATTCCCTTTTGGTGTAGATTTATAAGCGCTTTGTTAGTTTAGTTTGCTTAAAATTGCTCCTATGCAAATCACCTTTCCTAAAGACTTCTTCTTTGGCACCTCTACGGCTAGCTACCAGATAGAAACGCCGTTCGAGCACGACTGGCAAGGTGAAAAAACCCGCGATGGGCATGTGTTCAATCGCACCTCCGACCACGAAAGGCGCTTTAAAGAAGACGCCGAAATAATAGCCCACTGCGCCCCCAACTACCGCATGAGCCTGATGTGGAGCAAACTACAACGCGCTCCCTTTGCCGATTTTGATGCAGTCACCGTGGCCGAATACAAAGTTTTTATTGAAGACCTGAAAGCACGTGGCGTAAACATTATGATGGTACTGCACCATTTTACCAACCCGCTGTGGTTTGCCGCCAAAGGTGGTTGGGAGAAAAAGGAAAACATAGACATGTGGGTCGACTTTTCTAAAAAAGTAGTTGACGAATTTGGTTCGTATGTTTCGTACTGGAACACCTTTAATGAACCCAATGTATATGCCAGTTGCGGCTGGGTAATGGGCAATTTTCCGCCGCATAAGCATAACCTCATACTGGCCTCGCGCGTCATTCGCAACATGGGCCACGCGCACGATATTGTGTACGATTACATCAAGCAAAAGCTGCCTAACCAGCCTATAGGCATCAGCCACAACACGGTTTATTTTACGGCAGAGAATGCATTGGGAATACTGCCCGCTAAAATCTCCGACTGGTGGTTTATGGAGCGCTGCCTTAAGCCATTTACCAACAAGCTCGATTTTTTCGGCCTTAGCTACTATGCAAAAATGTCGCACGACCCTTTGCCTATCACTTATCTGGAGACGCCTGAGAAAATTAAAAAGTACAACAAGCCGCACGATGATATGTGGGAATATTACCCACAGGGTTTAAAGCTGTTTATGCAGCGCTACTGGAAACAATACAAGCTGCCCATTATCATTACCGAGAGCGGTGTATGTACCAAAGATGACCGGGTGCGCGTAAAAGCTATACAGGATTACCTGAAGCTGGTGCACGAGTGTATTAGCGAGGGGATGGATGTGCGTGGCTATTACTTTTGGAGCACTTTCGATAACTTTGAATGGGACCTGGGGCCAACCTTTTGTTTTGGGCTGTATGAAACTGAACCAGAGACGAAAAACCGCATTAAGCGCCCCAGTGCCGATGTTTTCCACCGGGTAGCTTACCAAAAAGAAGTAGAAATTTAATTTATTAGTGTCATGATGCAGTGGGTACAATTATTTAAAAAGAACTGGTGGAACGCCCTCGAGGACCGGTACTTTGCTGTCAGGTTTGTAATAAACCTGGTGGTGTGCTACGCGCTGTATATGTATTTCACCAATCTTCTTGTGCTTAACCGCTTCCGCGAAGGGGTTATTCTTTCCGACCCTATTCAGCAGCTGTTCACACCAGTAGACCTTTCGTTGCACATTTTTATTTTAACCTACACCTGCATACTGGCCTATATCGTTTACATCATCCCCCGCCCGCGCGAATTTTACTACGCCGCTCGTGCTTTCCTCGTGGTATTTATACTGCGCTTTTCGTTTATCTACCTGGTGCCTTTATCTCCACCCAAAACCATGATTGTGCTCAACGACCCTGTGCTAAACTGGATTGTGGGCAACAACAACGAGATAATGAACGACCTCTTCTTCTCGGGCCACGTGGCAGATGTCTGTATTTTTATTTATTGCGTGCGCTATAACCCGCTCCGGTATTTTATGATTGTATGTGTAATAATCACGGCGATTATGCTCGTATGGCAACAGGTGCACTACACGGCCGATGTAGTAGCTGCACCATTTTTTGCCTATGTAAGCTATAGGGTGTTTGCGCAAAAAGGAATTGAACTTGCAGTAGCCAAACAAACCGCAGAGGCCACCGCTACCCAAGTTATCACTCAACCCGCTCCCGAAACCCAGCGCGAGTCAGTGTATTGATTTTTTGTCTTCTGAATTATTGCCTTTTTTGTCGACTGTGGACTGCGGACTGTATTTTTTGTATTCTTTCCACTTCCGACTTCCAACTTCGGACTTCCCACTTGCGATCATTTCAACTTCACCAATCTCCTTGCGTCCTGTTTCTTTCCATCTATCCGCAGCACATATTCACCGGTATTCAAATCCCCCACATTCATTTTTATCATCTCAAAAGTCTTGTCCCGCACATAAAACCTGTTGGTATATACCTTCTGCCCCAGCAGGTTAAACAATTCCAGCGTATGCTCACCTTCTTCTTCATTAAACAGCGAAACATTCAACTCGCTTTCAATGGGATTTGGGTACACCACCATGTTATCACTTACCCGTAATATGCCGCCGTTATAATCTGTTTTCAAAAACAGGTAGGCGTTATAAAAATTCGGAATACCATACCCATAGCTAGTATCCGGCGTCCAGAATCTATCCGCACTTATCATTATCGCATCGCGTATTTCCCTTGCAGATTTGTCAGGAAACGCACTCCACAGGCTCGCAGCGCACCCCGCCGTTATCGGGCAACTGAACGATGTACCTCCGCTTGTTGCCGGCCTGCCGTCGCCACCCAGTATTTTCACACCAGACCCCTGTGCACATACATCCGGCTTTATCCTTCCGGCAGATGTAGGCCCGCGGCTGCTAAAGCCCGCTATCACCCTCGGCGAATCTACAGCTCCTATAGCCATTACACTATCACCATCGGCCGGCGCCGATATATAGCGCCATTGCTTTTCGCCCTCATTACCTGCCGAGTTTATCACCAGTATGCCCTTGCCAAAAGCCTTATTCGCAGCCTGTGTTATCAGGGTAGTTTTGCCATCCATATCGGCATAGCTATGGTTGCCCAGATTTTCATCAAACGTAGTATACCCCAGCGATGTGCTGAAGATCTGCGCACCCACACTATCGGCAAACTCAGCGCCCGCCGCCCAGTTATACTCCTCCATTATCCATTCGGCTGTATTATCTTCTGTAGCCAGCAGGTAATAACTTGCCCCCGGGGCCGTGCCTATATAGCTGCCGCTGTCATTAGCCGCCAGGCAACTAAACACCGCCTGCCCATGGCCACCCTGGTTATATACGTTCTCCTCGTTATTTACAAAATCCCAGGTGCCCACTATATCGGCACCGGCATATGGCGCCTGTGTATTCACACCCGGGAAACCATTATCCATCACCGAAACTATTATACCCTTACCATCATAACCCAACTGGTGCAGCAGGTCACCGTTCAGCATATTTATCTGGTGATAGGCCGCCCCGTATTTGCTGGGGTACTTAATATACTGGTCTACTTGCTCTACCGCTTCAAACTTATTCTTCACACTCTTCAGCGGGTTATAGCGTATTGCACCTATCGTATCAACATAGTATAGCGCCCGTATCGAGTCAAACGCATTGCCTGTTACCACATCATTCAGCCATATAGTATCCCTTACATATATAGGCCCGGGGTGCGGGTTAATCGTATCACGCACCACTATCGGGTTAGATGAACTCACTATTTCAAACGAATACGTCTCTTCATTTATTACCGCCCTGCGGTGCATTACTATCGTATCATACACCGTTATCGAAAACGTATCCGCTGTATACACCGTATCCCTCAAGGCTGTAGTATCTGTGCGTATAGTTATCGGCTCACTCATTTGCACCACCACCATGTTAAACCACTTTATTCTATGGTTCAGCTGTGTTATATAAGGCGCAATGCCATCAATGTAGTTTTGGCTTATCGGCAGGTCACTTTCATTTATGGTTATGCCCTGCTTCGTTCTGCGCTCTATCGCTTTTTGCGAAAGAAAAGCCGAAGGGCTGTTTAGCAGCGGCCAGTTATCATACTTATCGGTAAACTTTATCCAGTACCTGTTACCCTGACCAAAGCAATCGCCCGCCACCAGCAACATCAAAACCAACAGCAACCCATAGTTCTTCATAGTCCCTCAAAATAACACACAAAACCCCACATTACACAATCTCATTAAGTTAAGGATTTTAACTACTATGGAAATTGGCTGCTATGCACCCTTTCTTACCTGTTCGAAACTCGGAAATAAAAATCTGGCAATTTCGGCTGATCTCATTGCCCCTTATGAAAACGCCGTTAAAAATTTCCTCGAAGCCAGGCAAGAGATGAAAAAACTGTTTGAGGCCAAGGGACAACAACTAATAATGGGTTAAATAGGACGCCGAGTTTTTTTTCATGCGCGTAGGGAGGAAATTTTAGGCAGTTTTCATACAGGGCTTGAGTTTTTGCTCCACTTTTTGGTCAAGCAAAAAGTGGAAAAGCCCGGTATGTAGCAGCCAGCTAAAAACTGTCGATTCAATGAGAGGGGTAGGGGTGAGGTGGCTGTTCACGGGCTATAGCCCGCATCAAAAAAGATTCATTCCGCTTATCTATTGCCGTTGGTTTCTAACCAACGGACTGGCTGTTCAAGTCCCCTTTGGGGATTTAGGGGCCGGGTTTAATTATGTTCCACCAACCTCTTCTGTATACTAAACCCTGTCCACCGGCCCGTATCCCACGCCTCCGGAAACTGCTTCTCCTTTAGCTGAAACTCCTCAAACACCAGCCCCACATGCTTCGCATACACCTCCTTGCGCAGGTGCTTGCTTACAAAATTCGAGTCATTCACGCACATCACCGTCACACTGCTGTCAAAGTTAAAGCTGTTAATCTGGTATGGCTCATCCACCTTCTCGTAGCGGTACTCCCAGTTCTGAAACATCCGGTAAGGGTCGCTCGTAGGCACATATATGTTACCGTTCCACGTCATATCATTTGCGGGCGGAAACACCACCTTCACAAACCTTATATCATCCTCCGATTTCTGAATATTCACATTCGTCTTCTTCACATACCACTTCCGGTCATACGTCCACTGGCTGCTGCTGTTAGGCCGGCGGTAAATATTCAGCTCATAATTCAACTCATTCATGCCATCATAAAACGTATCACCCACCACCTCCATCAGCTGGTAGCGCACCGTATCTTTCGAAAAATCACTGCTATAGCTAAATATCGAATCTACATCATACACCAGGTAGTGGCCGCTATCCACCGGGTAGTAATCCCGCTTAAAATCTATCACCAGGTCATTATCATTCTGCTTACACGCATCCAGCAGCAGCCCCAGGCATGCCACCACCGCGCACAGCACAGTCAGCTTTACAATCTGTCTTTGGTTTCTCATGCCTCTAGTTTAGCTTATTCTATGTTGAAGTTACTAAAAATCACCCCTCCGCCAATCACATCATCCTGTTCATAAAACACCGCACTCTGCCCCGGCGCTATCGCGCTCACCTTCGTCATAAACTCCACCTTCATCCTTTCCCCCACCTGTGTCAACCGGCTATCCTCTCCATCGTGCTTATAGCGCACCTTCGTCAGGGCCGGCATACCGGCGTCTATTTTATCATACTTCTGCAGGTTAAGCTTACCCACCCACATACCGTTCCGCTCCAGGTCCTGTTCCTCGCCCAGCACTACTGTATTCGTATCAGGGTCTATTTGGGTTACAAACTTCGGACTGCCAAACGCCACACCCAGCCCCTTCCGCTGACCAATCGTATAGAAAGGATACCCCTGGTGCTTGCCTATCACCTTGCCGTGTATATCTACAAAGTTACCGCCCGCCACCTGGCCCTCCAGCTCCGGCACACGCCGCTTCAAAAATCCCCGGTAATCATTATCCGGCACAAAACATATCTCGTAGCTCTCGCCCTTGTTTGCCAGCTCCACATAACCCATATCGCGCGCCATCTGCTTTATAGCCGGCTTATGAAAATTCCCTACCGGAAACATCGTCCGCTTCAAACACGCCTGGCTCACGCCCCACAGCACATAGCTCTGGTCCTTGTTCGCATCCAGCCCCTTGCTTATCACATAGCGGCCGTTCAACTCGCGCAAATTAGCGTAGTGGCCCGTAGCTATATACTCGCAATCCATCATATCGGCGCGCTTCAGCAGCGCCTCCCACTTAATGTGCGTGTTGCACATCACACACGGGTTGGGCGTGCGACCGGCTACATACTCGTTCACGAAATTGTCTATCACAAAATCGCCAAACTCCTCCCGTATGTCTATTATAAAATGGCTGAAACCCAGGTCCACGGCCACCTGCCGTGCATCGTTTATGCTATCCAGCGAGCAACAACCCGTCTCCTTCTTGTTGCCCCCGCTGCTGGCGTAGTCCCATGTTTTCATGGTTATACCTACCACCTCATAACCCTGTTCGTGTAACATCACCGCAGTCACGGTGCTATCTATGCCGCCACTCATGGCAACAAGTACTTTTCCTTTTTTACTCATATATGCTTGCCCGCGGTTGAAGGCCGGGGTGCTTTAGTTTAGGGGGCTAAAATACACTTTCTTTTTTTGGCAAATGTTGAGTAATGCCATTACCGCCACAGGTAATTTAATGAAGGGGTAAAAACAGGCCGGGTGTATGCACCCCAAAATGGTGTAACCACCTTTTTGCTGTAAAGCGGTAATAGCCAGTTAATTGCAAAAAAGCCGTGTAACCACCTTTTGGGGGTTTGTGTAACCACCCTTCAGTATATTAGTAATTATTATAAAGTATTTTTTGAATTTTTAAGAAGGGGTTAACCGGTGCATATTGACACGCATTTGTTGGCGGTGTGCAATACTATTTTGGGCATGATGTGGGGGGTAACGAAAAGTTGTATTTATTTTTGCAGTATGAAATACAAAGGCAAAATGCATTTACCACATAGGCACATAGAAACATAGAACAGCCGAACAGCAAAAGCATATTTGCAAATTGCGCTTTATTAAAGAGGGCTACAGATAGTACAAGGCAACATAATAATACAAGTAGGATTTAAATAAGCAGCGGTGCTTTCTAAAACACTGTTGTATCAATGGCATAGCTTTTTGCCATAGCTACAGGCCCTTGTGGCCAATACCAACGCGTAAACAATAAATACTAATATGGAAACAACCATTTTGCCCCAGGAGAAGGAACCTAAAACTTTGCATGAGCGGATTTGCCTGCACATGTATGTACTATTTAATAACCCCGATGTGAGTGAGGAGTATTACCGGCAGCTGACAGATGAGGAACGGAAAGAATTGAGCCAACTGGTAAGTAATAAAATAGATGAACTGGCCGCGCAGCAGACTACGCTGCAAAAGCGGCTGTCGCTGCTAACGGAGATGAACTATAATGACATGCGGCGGGAGTATAGCCTGAACCGGATACGCACTTTTGTGCGGCAGCATTTGCTGGCCACGGGTTTTATGCCCACTATGCAGAAGATAGCGCAGGAGACAGGCCTGAGCCGCAAAACGGTGACGAAGCATATGGAGGATTTTGTAGAGGGGCAGGAGGATATTTTGCAGTTGAGGCTGATGCGGCGCGATGTGATGAGCACGGTGCTTAATAAGGCTATTAACGATAAGAGCCTGAGCGCCGCAAAAATGTATATAGATGAGGTGAAGACGATACAGCAGGAAATACCGCAGGGTACTCAAATTGTAGTGTTTGAGCATGTAATTACGCAGAAGATGGTAGATGACCTGAGTTATTGGCAGAAGGAGAGGATAGCGGAGATATGGTTAGGGAAGAGGGGTTTGCCGAAGAATAATGCATTTGTCTGAATCAGGATTTGCAGGATTACAGGATAAACAGGATGGCTGCGGAAATCATGAATAGGAATAAATACAGTTTGTTTGATTACCGCCCTCGCCTGAGGCGAGACAGGCCCGCCCGTTGGGCACCCTCCCGAATGTTTTCGGGACAGGCTGCCTAAAATAGGCGGGGAATCTTAGCAGCCACCGATGTTGTTTGCGTTTGTATATAAGGCCTGAAGGGCCGGTAGTATGGTAGCGCAGGGTGAAGCCCTGCGTGGGTGGTGTTTTATATTTAAGCCCTGTAAGGGTGTGGTATTGTTGTTTCTCTTTTCTTCTTCCTTTTTTTAGAAAAAAAGGAAGCTCCCGCAATACTGCGGGATGAAACAAAAAAAATCGTCTGCTCAATCGCTCCGCGTGAGCAGACATACCCCGGCTCGTCGATATAGCTTAGTTACCCTGGGGCTTTTGCGCTATAATTTTGACTGCTCAGAGAAGGCATTTGTCGGAATGGGTAGGGGTTTTGCAGGTGTGTCAATTCACGGTCGCACACACTTTTGTCATGCTGAACAAGGCTTTGCGAAGTGAAGCATCTTGTATTTAGCGGGCACAAGAAGCCTTGCTCAATGCCTGGCTACATTCTGGCGCCGAAGGGGGAGGTAGCAGCCGTTTTATCCCACAAAATCCCTACGATTTTCCGGAGCGTATTGTATAACCAGGTCTGTGCCATTCCATATAGCTTCGGCACTTTTTAATCTAAATACATCACCCTGATTCCACGAGCCGCCTATGTAGTCTTCTATTAAATCTTCAACAAAAACCCTTTCGCCAATTTCAATATCAGGGGGTATTAGATAAGCTGCGAAGGGTGATTTGAAAGTATGCGGATAGTAATCCGTCCAACCGATAACGGTTTCAAAATCGGTGTCGGGTCCGGTATCTATTTCTGAACGGTAATCGCTAATAACCTGGATGGTGCCTGTTTTTTTGTTTTGTATTACAGAATATTTGGAGCGAATTTCTGCAGAGGGCTCTACTTTTTTTATTAGTGGTTTGTATCCCTTTGTTGCAGCATAGTTTATGTCTGCCCTATCGCGCGCTGTTTTTATTATGCGCAGGCTTTGTGGGTTTTCATTTCTGATCATTAGTGCCGTTTGTGGTTAGTTTTATGTTTACCTGGTTTAGATTTATTTTTAAGCAAGTGGCCGGGTTTTCATTTACCATTTTCAAAATTTCATTGTCCGTAAAAAGTTCCGTGTCTATTATGTTGTGGTCGCAAACCGAACATTTCCGTTGGGTGGGGCCGGCCTTTTCCAGGTTCTCCCAATTTATTTTGTACGGGCAGCTTAGTTTTTTGATAAACTCATCTTTATCGGTAAAAACACTTTCAGAAACGGGGTCGAATTTCATAAATCTATCAGTTTGTAATTCCTTGATTTTAGAAAATTAAAATAAGAAAAATCCTAATTAATCGCTATCGATTGTTGCGATTAAATGATTGTCTGAATGGGATTTGCAGGATTACAGGATAAACAGGATGGCTGCGGAAACCCTTAATAGGAATAAATACAGTTTGTTTGATTACCGCCCCGCCCGATGGGCACCCTCCCGAAAGCTTTCGGGACAGGCTGCCTAAAATAGGCGGGGAAACTTAGCAGCCGTTGCCTGAACTGTGATTTGTTTGATTGAATGATTGTGTGATAAAGGCCGAATACATTACCACTCCGTCCCGATGAAAAATCGGGACAGGCTCTCCTAAAATAGGCGGGGAACTTAACAGCCGCCGATGTTGTTTGCGTTTGTATTTAAGGCCTGTAGGGCCGACAATATGGCAGCGTAGGGTGAAGCCCTGCGTATATGTGTTTTTTTGTGGTTAAGCCCTGTAGGGGCGCAATACATTGTCTGAATCAGGATTTTCAGGATTAGAGGATAAACAGGATGGCTGCGGAAATCCTGAAAGGATGATATTATTGTAGATATGCCGGAAAGGTGTATTGAACCCTAAGGGAGTGGCATAGGCTGAGGAGCTTAGATACTATTTGACGAGTAAGTACCATCTAGTTTTGTTTCCTCATAGCGCAATATGAGTAAGGGGATACCTTTTGTGAGCCACCAAGTGCATGATACATTCCCGTTGGACATGCCGCCCCTTATCGAAAAGCTTGTTGTAAATCATTGTGTCCGAATGTATATCAGCGCCCATTATGGTTGTGAAAGTATCCAGCAGTGCTGTTTCTAATTGCTGACTGCTGTAGGGCAGGGGAGTAGTGGCGAAATGTTGTTCCATGGCTTTCCATAAACCAGGGTCGCCGCGGAGACCCCACTGGAAAGGCCTGGTAGCAAAAAGGTAAGCCATGGTGTGCATATAGCTAATATTAATTATTTGTACCGGTAGCTGTTTTAGTTACCCGACAACCGCTATTGCGGTATGCAATGCGAGTTGTTTTCGTAAGGAAACCTTGCGCTGCTTACCGTAAACATTTTGTAATTGTTAGAGCCATCGCCGCATGGGTCGGCCTGAAACTGGTCCAGTGCAACGTTGCCATTGTTACATACCCGGCAATAATATTTTTTACATGAGGTGGCGCTTAGCAATAGCATTATAGCAGAAAGGTATAAGTATTTCATGGTACAAAAGTATAAATTTAAGCAAACTGTATGATGTGTTATTGTAACATGAGCATCCAATTACACAGACGGCAAATTACTATAGGGCCCGGGGAACGAAGGCCTGTAAAACAGATTTTCATTGCGAAGCCTTTTCGTTTAATAATAAACAGAGGAAAGGCTGCGGCAATCTTCCGCTTTGTGATTATGTGCCCTTGACCATTACAAATGCGCTAACCTGTTAGATCCTCGTGAGCGTGGCTCAAATGCCTGGCGCAACGCGAGAACCAGTTGGATTAAGCATTTGTATAGCAGGACAAAAAGCTTTGCTAGAATACCGCACTACATTATTACAGTCAAGGTAGGTTAAGTCAAATAAACTCGTTTGAATCCATTTAGATTATTCAGAGCTTCTGCAAAATGCGGTTCGCAATCTCTCTCGGTAATTGAGTTTGCGGTCGTCAAGCATTTTTTTACAGTCGAGTATAATTTTTTATTCAATAGGATGGTAACAAAATCAGCGAAGTTGTTAGGGTCTAATTTTTCGCTAAATGCGCCATCTGCTTTTTTGTAATAGAAAATTGAATTTGCTTTATCTCCTTCATCTAAAATTTCATCGATTGAATGTTCATGTAACAATTGGTTGAAAAATATATCGTCAGTTTTTTTAAAATTTGTATTTACAGCGAAGTTCAAAATGTTTTCTATATCTTCTTTTAAAAATAGTTCATCAGAGTAGTCTGCAGTATATGGTATTACAGATTCAGATGTTATTAACTGATTTAATTTTGTCAAAACCATTAATGCTAAACCTGTTCCATTAATAGCTTTGTTTGTGTCTAAAATATTTTTTTTCACATCATTGATAAATACCTTTTTTACTGACCTCATCTTTTGATTGACTAGATGGTTCAAGAAATCTGTAATTGTAATGTCAGAAAATGTCGGTAATACATCTTCAATGTTTTTGTTGTAGGTAGTTTTTATATATTGTTTTAAGTTTTTTTTCCAAGCGTCGTTAAATTCATACGACGAAATTGTTTCTTTAACCACATATCCACCGGCTCCTTGGGTGCTCCAGTATTCTATTTTGCTTGCTAAAAGTTTGCCTGAATATTGAATATCAATGTTTATTTCCAAATTGTTACTATAGTCAAACGTGGCCTTTCTAATTTCAATTTTATTTTTCTTTAAATCCATAACAGCTGCATTTTGCAGGCCTCCAAATGCAGACATCTTTTCTTTTTTAGTTTCTTGTGTGACTACGGTTGCTATTCCTAGATCCCGCAAAAGATTTACTAACGAATTATCATTGTTATTGTCATAAAAATTTGCTCTTAGGTTATTGCTTTTCATGGTTTTATCAACTATGCCTTCATAATTGATTTGTGATTTAGTGTCAAGGAGAAGTTCTTTGCGTAGGTCAGTTTTATTTGTGAAATTTTTCGCGTGTAGATTATTCAGGGTCAACCTTGTTTTTAATATGAAACTATTAACTATCGTTAAATGGTTGTTGCTCTTTTCCTGGATTTTCGGAAAATCAGCACATCGGTTCAAAATTTTGCGCGAAGATTCAATGCCAGTAATTAGATCATTTACAATTGTTGATTTCTCTTGCTGTGATAGTTTGCTATGCATAAGCCAATAAATCATGCCATTAGAAGCACTGTAAAATTCAACTGGATGTATAATTTGACTATTGCTTTGTCCAGTATCATTCAGGGGATTGTAGTTATCTAAAACGGGGATTAGCCCAATGGTATTGTATAAAGGTATATTGTGAAGGAAATTACTGCGTTTGAAGAGGATTTCTTCTTTTAAGGTTTGACTATTCATGGATACATTGTCAAATCTTGTAAACGCTTTAAGTGAAAGTTTATCTAACATTAAATTTTTCATGTCCCGCAGGTTGGAGTAAACTTCATTTTCTGCATTTGTTTCCGGATTATCTATTATTCTGTTTTTAAGATTACGATCGTAGCCATTAAACTCTGCTTGAGTATTTTGCTGTTCAATAGACAATATTGCCTGATACATAATATTTTGCTTTACTTGAAATTCATCAAAACGCCTATTGATAATGTTCTGCGTTTCAATAACTTCCTCAAGAATACTTTTTAACTCAATTAAAATTTCAATCTGAGTTTTGTGAAGAACGTCAATGTTCTTGATAATAATATTTAATTGACGCTGTATTTGTGCCAACATTTTAAATGTGGCCTTTTCAAAATTTTTTCCGTTGGAATTATTAAAGGCCATTACACTTGCAACATTAATAGCCACAGCAGTCCAACCAACAGGGGTCATTCCTCCATATAATGCACATTGAAAACCGGCGCTAATTAATGTATTTAATATCTGTGCTTCTTTAGGAGATGATGCTAAGTTATTAATAGCTAATCCAACAAATGCGTTTATGCTTTGATAAAATGCAGCTTTATCCCTTTGTAGAATTGCTTCTTTATTACTTTCATCTTTTTGGGCTTCGAGGAGATCTTCTATCGCTTGTTTTTGAACCGCGCCTACCTTTTCTACATATTTATCTAAAAAAGATTCCAATTGCTCTTTACTTGTGAATATTCCTGTTGTGCCTATATTAGCTCTTAGAAATGACATCAAATCTTTTTCGTAATGATTTGATGTATGTGTATCTCCAAATAATTTAGATGCATCTAAATTATTTCCGCTCACATTAAATTTAAATCCGGTTACATCGTTTGTGAAACTAAAATTAGATGTGCTCAGGTATTTTTTGTATACGTTCTCATTCAACGTTTCTATGGTAAAGAACGAATTGACTTCATGAATCTTTTTATTGCGATCAGCATTGCCGATTAAATCGTAAACCTGCCATGCAGCCATACCGGCTGTTCCGATAAACAGTGGCACTGCAATTATTGGTGATAAAGCCAATGGATATAACGCGGGAGATAATGCGTGACCAAGCAAGAGGGCCCCTTGATATACAGTTCCAGTCATACCTGAAACGACACCAACTGAATCCATAAATTCTTTCAACTGATTGTAGTAAGCGTCCGTATCAGCTTTTGTTTGTGTAACAGTTGGCGCAAATGCATCTATTTCTTTGATCCGCTTTATTTTCTTCTCTTCGGAGAGATTTTTAAAATTTGGTTTGGATGTTTCACTTAGAATTTTGATAATTCCCGTATGCTGTGAATGTAATTCGCTAAAACTTAATGAGGATGAGGTTTGGAAGTTTGCATATTGCTTCATGAAAGCAATGTACTTTGAATGAGCTTCGTTAATAGATATCGTGTTCCCTTCAATAGGGTTAATATTGTTTGAGAAAAGGGAAAGCGGTTCAATGCCCAAAACAACGGAGGCGAGCGCTATATTTCTAAGGAATAGTTTTCTTGAGTGGGTCAAGTTATCCATGTTTGTTCGAAAATTAAGTTCAAAAAATAATTAATGTAAATTTCGTATTTATATATATATTCTTTATCTTTTTTAATGCAATGTTTCCACATAAACGTCCAGTTTTACTAACACTACCAAACTGTTTTGCCTCCATGTAAAATATAAGCAAACCACCTTTACTAACGATTGGATATATGTGTTGGCTTCTGTGTCTTCAATTGACTTGGATTTGGATTTATTTCGGCTGTTTCGGGTTAGGGATAGAGCGGAAAGCTGCCGCTGCCCTGAGCGGCACTTGGAGCGAAAGCCCGACCCCGACGCAGGGTCGGGACAGGCCCGAGGCCGGTAAGGCGAGGGGAACCCCGGCCTCCACCCCCCCAAGAGCCTTGACTTCTCTGTAGGAGGGGGTTCTAACAGCCACACACCCCGTCCGATGCTATGCACCGGACACCCCTCTGTAGAGGGGAAAATACAAACAGCCAAATACAAGATCCTTCACTTCGCAAAGCCTCGGTTCAGGAGGATAAATGGGAAGTAACATATTTTTATTTTTAGCCCATAAATTAGGGGCCATGCAATACATTTATATACTACAACTAACGCCGCATTACACCATACAAAGCAACTGGAACGACGATGCCAACCGCATAGTGGGCGAGCACTTTGCTTACCTTACCGGTCTGTATGAAAAGGGCGTGGTGAAGTTTGTGGGCAAAACGGAGTATGGTGTAGAGCACCCCGATAACCGGGGCATAGCCATTTTTGAAGCCGCCGATTTAGACGAGGCCACCCGTATAATGCAAAGCGACCCGTGTATTATAAACGGTGTAATGACTGCTACTGTGCATCCGTTTAGAACGGTGTTTAATACCGGTGGGCAGTAGGCGGGTGCTAAATAAAACTGCAAATGTGGTGCAGTTATTTTATACTTACCTGCTGATAAATGGTTGCGGCCATTGGTAAAAAACAGCGTAACGATGATGACAAGATTTATGTTTCTTATTGTATGGCCGGCTATGCTGGCAGTGGTAAATGTGTGTGCCCAGTTGCCCACTATAGGTATACCGGGGCATAAGTTGCAGCCGGGTATGGCACCGGGCACAGTGGTGAGCACGCGGATAGTGAACACGGGTGCGGCACCGGCTAGTTTTCTTTTTAGCTATCCGGTAAAGGGAGAGGAGCGGCATTTTGCTACCGCACAGGGGCATACGGCGTGGCTGCTGAGCCATATAAAGCCGGGAATGGATTCTACCCAGGCCAGGCTGGAGTTGATAAAGGCGGAGGCGCAGTTCAGGCGGTCGCGTTTTTTTGCGAACTGGACACAGCCTATGTCGGCTTACGAAGCAGATGTGCCTGATTCGGCTTTTGTGCGTATGTATAGTGGTAACACTACTACCGGTTGGTTTTATATAACCTGCCAGGAGGCGTTTTCGTCTTTTTACACTAACCTGATAGCTACGGGGTATTTTAGTGCGGGCCAGTTTAGAAATGTAAACCTGCTAAGCCATATAGCGGGCGAGGTGCAGGTGGGCAAGGAGTGGATATATGTGGATGTAAATGTATCGAGCACGGCTACGGCGCTTACGCCTGATAAGGGCAGTAAGCTGGGCTACGCCAGTGCGGCGGCTATAAAAAAGAACAGGGGGCTGCTGCAGCCGTATGTGTGGGCGCGCGCGGGTGGAAGGGATTCGCTGGCGGCCAGTGAGCCGCTATCGCTTAATTCGATAGAGGTATACCGCAGTAAGTTTGATTCGGTAAGTTATTCGCCGGTGCTGTGGCAGCCGGGTTATGGGCACGATGGTGTGGTGGTATTGCCTGCGGGCGCTGCACTGGTGTGGACGGATACCATAGGCCGTGTAAAGGATATAACCGCACCGGGTGTGTATGATACTATAAAGGAGCTGAGCCGGGTGATGGGTAAAATAAAGGGTGAGCCAGGCCGGGCGCTGATAGACAGCCTAAACGGGTTGCTGGCAGTGGCGGGGCTAACGGTGGAGGATTTTATGAATTTCAGGGATCCGCGCAATGTTATATTTTTTACAGGCAGGCAGGCCTATCCGTCGCTATCGTGGAGCCACCCTACAATGCAGATAGAAACAAATGATGGCAGCGATTATGCGGTAGGCAAGGGTATAAAGTTTCCGGGGTTTGTGATGGGGGTAGAGGGCACTGTAACTTTTGCCGATACCACGCTGCATAACACGAGCCTGACGCTGTGGGGCAAAATGGATGAGGGTAAGCCACGGGTGGCGTACAAGGCGTTGCATTTTTTAGATGGTGAAGGGAAGGTGAAGGGAGGATCGAAAATAGCGCTATCGTATAACCCTATGCTGGGGCCTGATTTTTACAGGGGCGCGCAAATAGACCAATTGGGCGAGCGCGACCAGTTGAAGATAGAGATGCTGGTGAATAAGCAGGTGGTATATAGTTATGATACACCGGGTGGTAAGTAGCCGTATGGAATGATGGGCTGGATGAATTACAAAATGGGTATTGTGTGCTAAAAGAATAACGGCGTATAGGCGAGTTTTGGGTGGGCAAACAGGCCGGCCGGCAAAGGTGGCCTGAAACAGAAGGGAGCAAGGCCCGTTTGATAGAAAGATTTGGCCGCCATTACAAAAAGTAAAATGAAATCTGCTTTAAGATTTGTGGTTAGTAGTATTATGGGTGCTGCACGAGGATTGTTGTGCGTGCTATGCATGGCTGCTGCTGCCGGTAGCACAGCGCAATTGCCATCGGCGGGGCTGGTGGCGTATTACCCTTTTAACAACAGCTCGGCCGACGAAAGCGGCAATAAAAACGACGGACAGATTAACGGTGCCATAGCACCGGCTAC
>DATGWP010000100.1:0-38950 GCA_035299425.1 Chitinophagales bacterium
AATAGGGGAGGTGTTCGATTTTGGGCAAAGGAAATGGTGCGGTGGTTTTTATTTTAGCTAAAACCAGCCAAAGCAACACTACACTAATGGTAAAGCCCGCTATTTTTTTCACCTTTTAAAGTTAGTGGATAGAAGTTGCTATAAATCAGCACAGCGAAACTTCACTTGTTTTTGCCTCTTTTGAATAGTTGAGATTTGTATTTAAAAAAGAGGCATTAAACCGCAGCATGAGCAAATGATACAATACCGGAAAAATTCGCCCTATTCCGTACTTAGATATTCCCGCATTACGAGGGCTATGGGATACTTCTTTTTCAAGTATTGTAAAGTTATTTATATGGGCAATAAGAGGGATATATCTGTGAAAACCATTAAAGTAAATCATCTCGGGCAGTATTTTTCTGTTAAATACCTTGATAGAACAACCCACATCATTACAATGTAAGTTAAACACTAGTTTTATCAACTTATTGGCTACTAAACTTGGTAATCGCTTATTTGCATTGTCTTTTCTACTGCGGCGGTATCCTTGTATCATATCCGCTCCTGAACTTTGTAATAGAGTAAGCATATCAATAAGGTCTTCCGGATTATTTTGCAAATCTCCATCCAGTAATGCTATTATGTTACCCCTGCAGGCATCAAATCCAGCTTTAATGGCTGTACTTTGCCCGTAATTCCTGTTTAATTTAATGATTTTAGAATTCTCTTTTAAACTTTGTTGCAAATTTTCTAATGCGTTATCTGTTGAGCCATCATCTACCAAAATTAACTCAAAGTGAATGTTTTTTAAAGCTGTATAAATACGACTCACCAAATGCTCAATATTACCGCCTTCGTTAAAAAAAGGAACCACAAGGGAAACGTCAATTGCCGAAAAAAAAGTCATATTGCAGTGAAGATAGAATTATTAAGTAAAATGGACTGAATTGGAAGCGATTAAAAAATGCATTCTACCGGCGGCAATTATTCTGCTTGGTATTGTAGCTTTATCTTCGTGGTCTTTTCTTTTCGATGCAGGTTTCTTTCAGTTTAAAACCTGGTATCCCTCTTGGTATGTACCGGCCTATTTTTTTGTAAAAGCAATTTTTCCACTCGTTTTGGGTTCTTGTTGTTTGATTATCTGGGCTGAAAGAACCACTTTTTTAAAGAGTACTCCGGCAGCATTTACGGTGGCTTTTATTACTGTTGTAGTAGTTGAGTGCTGGGGTTTACGGTCGGCCTTTTACATAGCTGCTATCTTATACGCTGTATATTATGTATACAGCATTCGTGATGTTATTGCAGGGGGCATCGCCGTATTGATATATCATAAAAGCACTGGGCTTTATTTGTTTATAGTATCATTGGTTGTCGTGTTTAGTATTGCAGGACGCATACTTTTTGCTGCCTGGGCCGAGAATTCATCACAAATTGATGGCTCTTGTAGGTTTCTTATCTCTCACATCTGGGCTACTTATTATTTAGGACATAGCACTTTTGATAAAATCTTGAATCCCAATATCGATTGGTTGCCTCTTCATTTTTATGTTACAGGTATTGCATGGAAAATAACGAATAGTCAGAAAGCCATTTTAGTATTGCATACTATTGCAGGTACATGTGGAGCAGGGGTGTTGTATAAAATCAGCCGGCTTTTTGCGTCTAAAGAGAATTCATTGTTGTCTGCTGCTGCATATCTCTTATATCCCTTAAACATATTAACCGCCACAGCAACCATGAGCGAGCCCTGGTTTATCACTGCGCTGCTTGGTGTTGTTTATTCCTTTATAAAACTAACTACCACCGACCAAACAAAGTACTACGTTTTATATGTTGTTTTTATGGGGGCTGCCTGCCTTCTTAGGTACGAGGGGTGGCCTCTGGTAATTATGCTGCCCTTTATCCATTTGGGCTGGCGCATGTTTTACTTCAATCGCAAGCAATTGTTTTTTGCCTTAGCCTTAGCTTTTCCGCTGGCTATAATGTATCTTAATCATTATCAGGGCTCTCACCCTTTGCGAGGTATTTTATATAGCGATGCGCAGGTGGCTTATTGTTATAACAAATCGGGCCGTACCTTAGAAGTGCTAATGAAAGGGTATAAAGATGCATGGATACCTGGAATAATATGCATGGCAAGTTTTGCAATATTTAAACACAGGCAAAATTCGCTGCTTGTTTTGTATAGCATTATTGTAGGTGCTGTTAGCCTGCCATTTATTTATAAACTAGCAACCTTTTCTATAATACCGGACTCCCGATATGCCTTAGCTTACATCATTTTGCTTATTCCCTTATTTGTTAAAGGTTTTTTTGATCTTACAGAAAAATTAACCAACAGTAGCTTATTAGTAAAGCTTTCACTCTCTGGCGGTTTGTTGTTTGCGGTATGTTTTGGTTACAGGTTTACTAGCCTTAATAGTTTTAAGTTTCCAGCGGGTTTTAATGGTAGCGTGGAATATGTAAACAAATTGCCCACTGGCAGATTTATTCTTGATCATCATGGAGGTGTCAAAGCATATTCGTGGATAGCTTTAACACACTTGCCTTTACTGCCCGAGTATGAACATTGGTACTTGAAACAGTTTATTGATTTTAACGCAGTAAGAGCCGGTGCAATAGCGCAGCACGAAACAAACCGCGCTATCATTTTTGCTGTTACAGACTATGAAAAAGAGTTTAGCGCCATAAACTATGGGCAAATCGATAAACTGCTTTATACCGGGAAGGATATTTACCTGGTTCTTTTTCCGGGCAGGCCTCTCTCAAAGTACTTTAACTTTAAGAATGAACAAGAAACGTATAAGCAGTTTTCATTTAAGCGCGTTTTTAGCAACAGTGGCTACAATATATATAAGTTGCTATAGCTTATCTTTTTACTCTGTACTGGACATGGTTTTTTTGTAAAATAAAAAGGTCGAACCAGATTAAAAAGTTGAGTACACACCATAGTGGCCTTCCAAAGTCTTGTTTACCGCTTTGATGCAGTTTCCATATTTTTTCAACGTATTCCCAATTCAGCATTTCGGTTTTGTCTACAAATTCCTTGTTCAAATATTTTTTTGCAAACACCCCCAGTTTATCGGCAAACCATATTGCATGGGGCATTTCGAGCCCAAAGCCCCCTCTTTTATAAATCTCTTCTGGCATAAATGGTTTCATGGCTTCCTTTTCAACCCACCGCAATTTATTAAGTCCGCGAACGCGGTATTTAACGGGTAGTTTAGTAACGTAGTCTACCAGCATTCTATCCATAAACGGAAAACGGCCCTCCACTGAATTTGCCAAAAAAGTCCGGTCATTTTTTACCATTAAGTCGTCTATAAAAAAGTGTTTCATATCAATAAGCGATAGCCTGTTGATTTCATTTTCTACACCACTTTTATAATAAATATCCCGGTAATATTCTTCCGTTGGCAAGGTAGGGTAGTCTTGCTTTAATAATTGTTTTTTCTGGCTTTCGGTAAACACGTGACGCCAATACAAATGCGAATCCGGAATATCTAATTCAGCTCCGGCGGTAAATCTTTTTGCCTTAAAATCAAAACTTAGTTTACGATAATCGGCAGGTAGGTTTTCAACTCCTTTCTTTACAAGCTTGCGTAAAGGACCTGGAACTAATTTACGATACAACTTACGGTATTGGTAAGCTCCAATAGTGGGATAGGCATTAAAAAGTTCATCACCACCCTCGCCACTTAAAAGCACCTTAACATGTTTAGAAGCTTTTTGCGCCAATATAAATGATGGTATACATGCACCATTTCCGTTGGGTTCGTCCGTGTGCGCAATCTGGCTTAGTATGTTTTCTATTACTTCGTCGGGTGTAACCAGTATTTCATGATGTATAGACCCCGCATATTTCGCCATCAGGCGTTGGTAAGGAGATTCGTCAAAACTCTTTTCCCCCATTTTTAATGAGAAGGTATTCATTTTAGGTCCCAGCCCCAAATGTTTAACTATTCCCAACATTGCGCTGGTATCTATACCTCCAGAGAGGGTCATTCCAAGGGGGGCATCGCTAATAAGGTTGCGCTCTACCGAGGATATAAGAAGTTCTCTCGTTTTTAAGATGGCGTCTTCTTCTGTTATGCTAAAATCTTCTCTGTAGTCAAACTCGTAATATCTGCGTTTCTCATTAGCCCCGGTTTGCAGGTCTATTTCAATTAGTTCTCCGCCCTTTAACTCCGTTATCTCATTATAGGGGGTAAGTTCGGCTGGTATATAGGCAAGCGAGAAAAAATGATGAATAGCAGTTTTATTGACAGTTAAATGAATGCCATCAATTGCCAGTAGTGCTTTAATTTCAGAGGCGAAATAAATTCCTTTGGGTTCCTGGTATACGTATACGGGTAGTATGCCATAAAAATCCCGTACTATATACGCTTTATCTTGTTTTATATCTACAAGACAAAATGCAAACATGCCGCTAAGTTCATTCAAAAAACTTATGCCTAAGTGTTTATACAAGTAAATAAGAACCTCTGTATCTGCCTCAGATTTAAACGAATATTTATCGCGTAACCTGTATTTTGCGCTTAGTTCCTTAAAATTGCTTACCTCACCATTGTAGCAAATCCATACATCTCCTTCGCTGCTGCTCATTGGCAGATTTGCATTGACCGACAAATCAATAATAGATAGCCGTGGATTTGCTAAGGCTACTTTAGTATTGTTCCAGTATCCGGTATGGTCGGGCCCACGGTGTTGCAATGCGCTTGCCATGTTTTGTACAAACAAAACATGCTTATCTGTTACTGTATCTTTTAGGGCAATAAATCCGCAAATGCCACACATAAAATTCGCTTAGGATAAAATGGAACCTTGCATGGGTTCTAATGCCCTCAATAATAGGCTATTATTGGCTACCTGCAAAGTCAATTACTTTGGTTAAACAGGTTCAGAGACAATATTCATAGTAAACTGAGCCTCTACTAGTTGGGAGATATTGGTAGGCTTTAACCCTTCTGCTGCTGCCCAAGCTATAAAATCGGCTTTGGTTTTCGATTCCTTAGGCGCTTCTATTTCCAGTATTTTTTCTCCTCTGTATGGTCTTTCGGTGCAATTGTTATAAAAAGCGGTATTTGTTACTAAAAAATCTTCGCTTTGCTTATATATCTCCAATGGGCTATTTTGAGGTATAGGGTCTTTATATACAGAAACGATTTCTGCTTCAGAGGGAAACAAACCACTCATAACCACTATACGCGGTGTTTCAGAAAAGTTAATGTGTGAATAATGTACTAATCTATTATCAAACAACAGGATATCCCCTGCTTTTAGATTCACAGGCACCAGGTATTTTTTTAACTCGTTTTCATATTCGGCAAAAGGTGCTTTGAACGAAATACCGCGATATGGATAAAAAAAGGCGTGGGTTTTGGGCACAAAACAAATAGTACCATTATGCAGGTCTGTATCTTGTAAAGGAATCCACGCACTTAAAGGAGAATACTTGTTTTCATCCAGCCCTGTCGAATCCTGATGTAGGCTAAAATCGCTTTTAGGCCCTGCTATTTTTACTATAAATGAATTAATCACCGATTTGTAATCGGTAAACAGTGTTTCGTAAACGGGCTTTAGTATCGCTTCTATCTGGGTATGTACTTTTTTCCGATAGTCTATATCGTTTGAATAAAGACTGTAAAACATGCCCCCTTCATTGGTTTTAAAATCGTGCAGTTGGCTATATAGCGATAGGAGCGCCGATATATTTTCTCTTCCAATATTTCCACCTATCAAATAGCCTGTTTCATGCAGGGTGCTTTGAATCAATTTGTCTTTTACAATACTATGCAACTTAGGGCTCCACAACATGTTTTTTTCGTCTTTATGTTTCCTCACAAATATACTAAAATATTAGCCGTACTACTCGTCGAAGCCACAGTACAGTGCCATAATTAATATACTGGCCTGTACAGACTGAAAATAATACAGCATTCGTGCTACTTTAGCACCGTATTATATAAGTTCAATTTTATGATAAAAGCACTCAGCAAATTTTTCAAACCGGCTCCTGGTGTCGATTTGTCCAATACCTCAGAAAACTCCCGGCAGGTAGGTGATTTTTACAATCAGACTACCGATAAGTTTATGGAGGTGTATGGCGAAATTATTCAGGCTTTCCGTACTAATGATGTTTCGGTATACCTTGATTACACCATGCAGAATGTTGAGTTTAAAGATGGGCTTAAGGTTTTAGATGCAGGTTGTGGGGTAGGGGGGCCAGCCTCTTATTTTGCCTCTAAGTATGATATGCAGGTAGAGGGCATTACTATATCGGATGTACAGGTAGCAAAATCTAAAGAAGTAATAGGAGCTAAACAACTAAAGGGTAGGGTAAATATTACCAAAGGCGATTATCACGATATTGATACTATTTACGGTAATGAAGTATTCGATAGGGTTGTTTTTCTCGAATCTTTCGGGCATTCCTCTAACAAGGTTTTGCTTATAGAGAAAGCGTTTAAAGTGTTGAAGCCCGGTGGTATTCTCTATATAAAAGACCTTTTTATTCGCGAGGCACCTACCCCCGACGATGGTGTAAAAATCAATAAAATAGTTGGAGAGATTAACAAGGCCTACCATTACCATGTGGCCGATTTATATGAAGTGCTGGCAGCTTTGCGCAGATTGAACTTTATAATCCTGTTTGTAAAAACGCCGGAAGTGAAAATTGGAGAATTTGAACACCTCAGTATATCAAACGATTTTCAAAATTTGTTTGATATTGCCAAAATCATATCGTGGGAAGATTACGTTTTCCCAATAGATTTTTATGAGATTAAGGTGATGAAACCAACCTTTGATTTAACTAAAGATAAACACCTCTATTTTTTAAACCGACCAGAATTAAATAGTTAATCGGGTTTAAACTATGCTAAAAGGCAAAGGCATATTCAGGCTAAACGATTGGTGGATGAGCAAGGCTGCTATGCTCATGGGTATGGTGTATATTTTTACCCTTTGGTTTGGCATTCCTTTCCCTCAGTTTTTAAATCTGGCCTTGCTTTCGCTGGCAACCATTTCAGGTTTTGCATCTACCGGTTATTTGTTGAACGATTTTTTTGACAGGGAAAAAGATTTTAAAGCCGGTAAAGAAAATTTCCTTTTAGGCAAACCGGCCTGGTTAATCCTGTTGTTGTTCATAGTATCTATCAGCCTGCTTTTTTTGCCATGGATAAAATTACCATTCGATAGGTTTTCGTTAGCGCTTATCGTTGCAGAGGTGCTCCTGTTACTCGCATATTCATTACCACCTATTAGACTTAAAGAAAGAGGCATGGCAGGTATTATTACAGATTCATTATATGCGCACACTGTACCGGTGGTGTTAGCCTGCTATACATTTTCGCTGGCAGCAGGTTATGGTCTTGTAGTATTACCGGTAATATTATTAGTGGTGTGGCAATCTGCCATGGGTGTGCGCAACATACTAATTCACCAGGCCGATGATATGGAACTTGATAAACTTAGTGGAAGTAAAAACTGGGTGCAACAACTTAGCCCCGGCTATTTTTACAAGTGTATATGGCGTATTATACTGGTAGAAGTAATAGGTAGCCTGGCATTTTTTAGTTGGCTTTGCTATGAGCAAGTATCGTTTTGGCCGGTAATATTGGTCGTTTGTTTTTTATGTTTAATGGCATTGATAAGATTTAAAGAGGCGGGTATCAAACAAATGCTGGAAAGCCGGTCGCGCGTTTTTCCTAATGCAGTTTTCGAAAAGTGGATACCGGTAGCCGTCTTGTTTGTTCTGGGTTTCAGCAATTTTCTTTTTTGGCTGGTGCTTGTATTGCACGTCGCAGTGTTTAGTTTACAAACTTACTTTAAGGCAGCAGCTCAAGGTAATATCTATGGGGCTAAGCTGTATTGGAGACTTGAACGCATACCCTTTCGCGCACCTTTTTCATTTGCGGTAAATTACTGTATTTATTGTGTTTTTCTGCTGGCTGGCGTTAATCTTAAAAAAGAAAACATGTCGGCCCTCGATTACCTAAACCGTAAAAAGCAGGATAAGTAACATGCAGGAAGTAAAGAGTGGAGATAATGTTTTTGTATTTGTTGTTTGCGGTGCGCAAATGCATATTGATACACTCCATTTATCGCTTAAGGCTCTTCTGAAATATACTGCGAATAAAGTATGGGTGCTTACCGATTCTTCAAGAAATGAAACCCCTGTAACCCATACTCATGTCATTGATATTAAAACCCCTGATGAGTTCAATCACCATCAAGCCAGTATTTTCTTAAAAACAGGCATTCATAATTTTTTACCAGCGGGCAATAACTATTGCTACCTGGATACAGATGTGATTGCGGTAAGCGCCGAAGTGGATGAGATTTTTGGCCAGTTTCGTTCGCCCGTCACTTTTTGTTCAGATATAACAAGGCTTGCACAGTTTAGCCCGTTTGCAGTAAAGTGCAACTGCTACGAAAATTTTGAGCGCGATAAAGTTCTGCCGGCACTTTATGAAAGGAAGTTTTTAAACGAAGTACTGCCAGAGTTAAAAGCCATAGATAAATCTCTTTTAGAAATTGAAAGGCGTGTTGCTGCTACCAAACAATCAAAGCTTGTATATATGTGGCACAGGCTTAAATATTCGCTGGGAGGCCGCTATTATCAACTGGATAAAGATTTTATGATGGAGAAATCTACCGGCCATTGGTTTAACACTGCTGGAAAGTTGCTTTGGTATTCGCCCGAAGAAATTGATATACTAAACTATATAAGCAGGCAAACGGGTTTTAGTTTAGATAGAGATACAAACCAATGGTTGCGTGTTGATGGGACTTCGGTATCTATGCTTTACTGTAACCATTTGGTTGATTTCATAAAAGATAAGTTCAACATAACTATTGCGCAGCCAGACTGGCAACAATGGAATGGCGGCGTATTTCTGTTTAATGATGAGTCGCATCCGTTTTTAGAGGAATGGCATAACAAAACACTGGCTGTTTTTAAGGATAAGCGTGCCACCACGCGCGACCAGGGCACCCTGGTCGCCACTGTATGGCAATATGGCTTGCAAAACCATTACACATTGCCGCTCAAATTCAATTTTATAGCAGATTACGAAGTTCATAAAGAGAAATACCTGGGCAACTTACAGTTTAAAATAGGTGCGGCAGGAGAGAATATTGCTCCTGTATTTATACATGTATATAAACACTGGGGGGATACGTCATGGAACATGTGGAACGCTATTATTAAGCATATTGCAGGCAATGAAGGGTGAAGAAGATATAGTTAATGCTTTGTGGATAGGCAAGGAGCTAAGCGCTCTTGAAATGCTCACCCTGCATTCATTTGTTGCTAACGGACATCGTTTCAGGCTATGGCTATATAATGATATTATCAATACCCTTCCGGCAGGTGTAGAGGTTTGCGATGCATCTACTATAATACCTGCGGAAAACGTGTTTGCTTACCGCAATCAAAACTCGTTTGGGCATGGCAAGGGTAGCTATGCTGGCTTTTCCGATATTTTTAGATACAAGTTATTGTATGAGCATGGCGGCTGGTGGGTAGATATGGATGTGACCTGCCTACGACCTCTTAATTTACCCATGCCCTATGTTTTTAGAAACCATCACGACCTAATGGTGGTGGGCAATGTAATGCGCTGCCCTAAAAAAAGTGAATTAATGAAGGCCTGTTATCAGCAGGCAGTTATGCAGGTTACTGCCGATAATACAGATTGGCATAAACCCATTGATATCCTTAATCAGAACATTAAGGCATTAAAATTAGAGCAATTTATTGTTAAAGACATAAGTAATCACGATAAATGGCTGGAAACACGCCGCTATTTTTCCGAATCGGATGAGCTGCCTTCGCACTGGTATTTTATCCATTGGCAAAATGAGGAACTAAGGGCGCAGCATATTTCTAAAAACGATTTTTACTTTCGCTCGGCTGTAGCAAAGTTAGCCAGTAAGTATGGGTTGTTTAAACTGCCTGTAACTACCTGGCAAAAAGTGATAAATACTATACAGCACTCAGAGTTTATAAGAGTTTTGATACCATGATATTAAGTGCCGACCTTTTAAAGCAATACAACCAAAGCCGCGATACCGCTAACAAGGCACTGGCTTGCCATGCACCTTTTGTAAACCTTAACTTTGAGCAAAATGGTAACGTGCGTGCCTGTTGCTACAACACTACTCACATCCTGGGCAAGTGGCCTGATAACTCAATAGCTGAGATATGGAATGGTGATTCGGCAAATGAATTGAGGACTTATATCAAACAAAACAATTTTGGTGGTGGGTGTACCGAGTGCGGCCACATGATAGAAGCGGGTAACTATCAGGGGGTACGGGCTAAATATTACGATGAATTTGCCACCGGCTTTTTATCGTCGCCTATACAAAAGATAAAAGAAAGTATTACTGGCCGGCAGGGTTTTCCGCGTGTAATGGAATTTGAGTTAAGCAATCACTGCAACCTGGAATGTGTAATGTGCAATGGTTATTTTTCGTCCAGCATTCGCAAAAACCGCGAAAAGTTACCCCCTATAGTGTCGCCTTATAATGAAAAATTTGTAGACGAGCTGGAGGCCTTTATACCTCATTTAACCGACGCTAAATTTTTAGGTGGCGAGCCTTTTATGATAGATATCTATCTTTCAATTTGGGAGCGTATCCGCAAAATAAACCCGAAAATAAGGCTGCATATTACTACTAACGGCACTTTCTTAAACAACCGGATAAAAGATTTACTAGAAGGCCTGCATGCTGGCATTATCCTTTCTATAGATTCTGTTAATAAAGATACCTACAAGAAGATTCGTGTAAACGGCAACTTTGAAAAAGTGATGGAAAATCTGGAGTATTTTAAAGATTACACCAGGCGTAAAAAGACGTTTTTATCAATGGCTGCTTGTCCTATTACATATAACTGGCACGAACTGCCCGAAATGCTTGAGTTTTGTATTAAAGAGAATATTACACTGTATTTCAATGCTGTATTTTCTCCACAATCATTATCGCTACGCGAGCAATCGGTGGCTTACCTCGCGAATGTAATCGCCAATTTAGAAAAATACCCTGTACCTGTTTCACAAAAACATACCCACTCGCCAGAACAGTTAAGTATACGTGCGTATAAAGATTTTATAAACCTGCTTAAGGGCTGGTTAAAAGAGAAACAAGGCCGCGAAATAGTAGAGCAGGCATCTACAGCCGATTTAGCCGATAGTACCATCCAGTTAAATTTTACCGGCGAGCCTTTAGCCGATATCCGTTATCTCATTTCAGAAATTAATGCTTCGCAAAACACCGATGTAAGGCCTAAGCTTTTACAACTACAGCATCATTTGCACAGTATGGTACTCGCTTTGCCCGACGATATGCTGTATCAGGGTTTAATGTGCTATTACGAAGAGAAAAATGTAGACGATAATTTAAAAGATAAGCTAAAAAAGGTAGGAGATCTGATTAACAGCCATCCGCAAAAAAGCAAGGTACTTGTTCAGTTGGCGCAGTTTCCGCCCTCTGGTTTATCCATGTTCTTAAAGGAAATGCCCTTTGACTCTTTGTCCGAAAACCTTGTTCGGCATTTTAACTAGCGGCACTCATAACCCGGTTTTCAAAATCTTCTACAAGGCTATTGGTACTTCGTTCGCTTATTTGCTGGTAAAACACGCTGGCTGGCACATCTGCTACTGCTTTATAAAATTCTACAGATGGATTTCTGTTGGTAATCGCTTCTGAGAGGTAAGTGGTTTTTTCAAAAACCGTTTTAAGACGGTATTTTTTTTGTTCTTCACCCTCGTTAAACGTGGAGTAAACAAAGTCAGTCATTTTTTTTGTAAAAAGTGCCGTCGCCATTTCCTCGGTCAATGCTTCATTCACCGGTATCTCACTGCTTTCGCGCTCTTGTGCTTCTGCTACCCAGTTTTTAATTTGTACGTTCACCAGGTTTTTATAAATACCAATATTATAACTGGCTAATGGCGCGCTTCTGTGTTCGCCAGTAAACTCTGCAGTGGTCAGCTTTTCGTAAATGTTCGCTAACTCATTATGCGGCAATGGCCATATAGCCCAGTCAACAGGGCGGTGTATAGTATTAAACCAGATGTTGATGTTATGCTTATTTACAAACTTTATAAACTCAGGCATTTCGTGCCAGTTATTCCGCATAGGGTTCACCATCAGGCACATGGTGCGGTTATTTGCCCGGGTGTAATCACGGTAAAAATGAAAATTCTCTATCACCCGGTCAAAGTGCGCATTTACACGTATAGTTTCATAAATTTCTGGTGTAAGCGAATCGAGCGAAAAATTGATATGAATGTTTAGTTTGTTCAGCCACTCCTTAACTTTATAGTTAAGTACAGTGCCGTTGGTGGCTATTACAATTTTTAGCTTTGGGTTAAGCTTCTCTACTTTTTCAAAAATTTTAAACACGGCATTTATCAAAAAAGGCTCGCCCCCATTAAATCTTAGTTCCTTCAGGTGAGGAATAAACTCTTCCAATTGCTCTACAAACTTATCATCATAAGCATTTTTTATGGCAGGCAGCCGCTCCCTGTTTTTGCGTATCGAAGACGAAAGTTCCCCAATGCACATTACACACTCCAGGTTACAGGTGTTAGATAGTTCCAGTTCCATCATCTGCGGATACTCGGCAGGTTGGTTCACATCGTACGCCCTAGCCAATACAGAAGTATAATTGCCTCCCTGTAGGTTTTTGAGACACACATTGCATTTGTGGGTTAGGTCGTAGGTTAACAGATGTTTTCTAAGCGCCTGATATTTTTCGCCAAACCAAATCTCGCGTATAGATTTATTAGGGTAAGAATCGGGCTCTATAAAAGTAAGCCAGCATGGCGCGCAATCGCCATGTACATTAAAATACATGTTAGAAAACGGGGCATGGCAAATATGCTTACTCGATGGTTTTCCCCGGCTTGCATTGTATTTGCCAATAGTAGCCCCATCCAATCCGGGGCCGGCAGGTTGTGTTTGCCTTACATGCCATTTGCTAAGTAATTGATAAACCAGGTTTTTCATAGCACTCATGCATTCTGTGATATCATCCCAATCATTAATCTTATTTCCTCTACCGTGTGGTTTTGCAATGTATTCATAACCTGGTTAAACGATGTGCGGGTTATGTGGTAGTAGATGTTCTTCTTCGAGTCCTCGTTATGCACTTCAAGCACACTGTTTAGTTTCTCCAGCAGTTTGTCTTTGGCAAATTTGGTTTCGTATTCTGCATTGGCAGCATACACACCAGTTAACCAGTCTTTAAAATCCTTTTCGCTTACCAGCGTAGACTGTTCATTTTTAACTTCGGTTTTTACCGGAACGCTTTCTGTTTTACCGGATATGAAATCGTATTCATGATACTTCTTTACATCTGCATTGCGGATGTATTCATCCAAAAAGTTTTTATAGTCCTCAAAACAGCGTGCATTGTGTTGTTCCTTAGGTGTAGATTTTGGGAAAGTGAACTTGTCCATATAAGCACGTACTTCCTGTAGTTCCTCCCTTGTAGAGTTGGTAAGCGCAAAGCGCATGGGCCGCTCCAGGTAACTCACGTAAATGTAAGCATTCATTTCGTTGCACAGTTTAAGAACAAGCGGAAACTGATCCCAGTTATCTTTTTGCACCGTAAAGCTTAAAGATAAGTGTTTGCCTTTGCGGGTGCATATTTCGCTAAACCGTTTAATGTTGGTCATCAGTTTTTCGTGAATAACATTTTTGCGTATGCGCTCTAATTTTTCTTTGTCTACAGCATCAATAGATACAGCCATGTCAAAATTCAGGTCCTCCAGTAGTTGCTCTATCTTGCTATTATAGTGGCTGCCATTGGTTATCACAAATAATTCAAGCTTCGGGTTTAGCTCTTTTATCTTATCCCATATTTTATAATAGATAGGAATAAGAAATGGCTCGCCACCATAAAATTTTGCCTCTTTCAATTTTGGAATATACTTCTCCAGCTGCGTTACAAAGTTGTCGTCGTATGGAGTAGGGATAGGAGGGAGTTTGTCCCGGTTTTTTCTAATGCTGCTCGATACTTCCCCGGCGCACATCTGGCACTCAAGGTTGCACTCGTTACTTAGCTCAAACTCAAAAACCTGCGGAAAAGTTGCTTCTGTATTTTGGTAGTACTTATCAAATACCAAAGGCCGCAGATTTGTAAATTTCCCCTTATCAAAAAAGTACTTGCAATGGCGGCATCCATAATCAAGGTCATTATACTGCATGTGCTCGCGCAGTTTGTTAGCCTCCTCGCCGTTCCATATCTCGTCAATAGAGTTATCCGGATATTTGCCCAACTCTACATCCCGGTTATAAGAGCATACAAACACCTGTCCCCTAAAGGAAAATGTCAGGCTATTGAAAGGTAAATAGCAAAAAAGCGGTTTGGGCCCATTGGGTCTGAATGAATTATAGCCTTTATACAGTTTTCTGTCTATTGGGTGATAACCTTTTTCAATCCCTTGCTTATATCTTTTATCTGCCTGGAAAGTTGTTTTTATTGCTTCAAAAAAATCAATCATTAATTTGGTTTTTTCCGAGCCCAAAGTAGCTAATATTTCGGATATAGTGGCTTTGATATATCCAGTGGTTAAGCTTGTTAAATTTGATGGTACTGGCTATTAAAATACTATATTCCAAACCGGTAATTATATTTACCTCCATACTCTATCCACTTTAGTCTAATTTTTTGTATCAAACCATGTCAACCCATAAAAAACCTGGGAAACCGTTTATATCATTCGACAGGAACTTTGGGTTTTATGTGAATTTTGGAGTAAGCTATAAACTATTACTGGGTGTTTTGCTAGTAGCCTATCTTGTATGGGAGATGTATTGGGTATACAAAGTAGGTTACAAAGCTATAAAGTGGCACACGCACCTGGTAGTGTATGTTTATATATGGCTTTTGTTATCACTGGTGGTATCTTTAGCGGCTAAGGTTACTAATGGAGCTAATCATTTAAAATATCAGGTAGGTTTGGCGTCAATATGTGTTACATTGCTTTTAACCGAGGGTGTATTATATGGTTTGGGCATAGGCGCTACTTATACCGAACAGCTAAAGTATGGCTATACGTCACCATACTCTACGCAATTTGAAACCTGGTACCGCACAAGAACCCCAAATGATAGCTTCTATTTTGTAAGGCCCGAGTTTACCCACCTACGCAAAACCAATTCGCTTGGATTTTCGGATAGAGAATGGCCCAGGCAAAAGAATAAGGGACAAAAGAGGATTCTGTGCCTTGGTGACTCTTTTACCGAAGGAATAGGAACAGAGCAGGATTCTACGTACGTAAGTTGGCTGTCTTATTTTATTCAATCGGAAGATACTGATTGTATGGTGATGAATGCCGGTACTGCCAGCAACGATCCCTTTGTCAATTTTGTTAACTATCGCGATCATCTTTATGCTTACCGGCCCGACGTTATTATTCAAACCCTCTCTACCAATGATATTAAAACCGATATTGCTCTGAGGGGTGGTATGGAGCGCTTTGTAGCGGGTGGAAAAGTAAAATACAACAACGCACCCTGGTGGGAGCCGTTATACGGTTTAAGTTATATTTCAAGGTTGTTTTTTACTGCTATGGGTTATAATGAATTGCTATTGCGCGATGCCGATATTGATATTGGAAAAATAGATGAGTTAGTGGTGGCACTATTTAAAGAATATGCAGCCACGGCTGCTAAAAATAATTGCAAATTACTTGTGGTGCTACAGCCACTTAGCGGAAATGTAAACACAGCAAATTATGATTACGATTTTGTAAATATCAATCAAAAGTTGAGTGCAGTGCCGAACCTATATCTGTTCGACCTGTTGCCATTTTATAGTAACTACATAAAGGTTGCGGGCAAACCAGTGGGTAGTTTTTATTGGAAACAGGATGGCCACCATAATGCCGAAGGATATAAAATGATGGCGCTGGGAGTAAAAAGAGCGTTGGATTCTTTTGATATAGTAAAAGAAACGGCCATATATTAGTTATGATAAGAAGTTTACCCTATTTGATTTTTGCATTAGTTACTTGTTGCTTTTTATTAGCTCCGGGTGTATGGTGGGGCGATTCGCTAAATGCGTATATACAAACTGTTACCGGTGTATATGGTACTGCGCAGCCTATTTTCATGGCTTTATTTCTGGGTATTACCGGAGCTATTTTGCCCGGCACATTAATACCATTTTTGGTTTTTATTTTATTGTTTTATGGGGGGCTGGCATTGTTTGTTTTCCGGTTTGTTCGCAATTCATATCTCGCGGCGGCAGCATTTTTATGTATCGGATTTTTTCCTCCTTTTTTGGCAAACATTGGTGTGGTGCAAACCGAAACGCTGCAACTTGCTGTATTGTCTTTGTTTGTTGCCGCCACGCTGGCATTCTATTCTTACACTGGCAAATGGCGTTGGCTGTTTTTTACGGGGCTGGTATGTTTGCTAACTGTATTTTCGGTAGTTAGGTACGATACTCCACAAGTATCTTTATTGTTATCATATTGGCTGGCGTATACATTTATTAGAAAGCATAACCGTAAAGTGGCAGGCATTACTATCCTGCTTTTTGTTTTTTTTAAGCTGGCCAGTTTGTATTTGGATAATACTGCGAAAATTGAGCAGTCGCTTAGGGCAGAGATGAGAAATTCTTTGATGGTTACTGATATAGCCGCTATATCGGCTCAAAGCAAAATTAACTATGTGCCCGATTATTGCTGGCAACCTTACCTGCCAAGCAGTGAAAGAACCGTAGAAAAAATTGCTTACGGCCAGGATCATCCCTTATGGCGCTATGCTTTTTATTCGTACATATATAGTATAGATCCTTCTTTAGGGTTGTTTTGTTATAACACCCGCACACATACTGCCGACCTGTTTTTTACTTGGGTTAAAGTTGTGTTTAAGCATCCGTTCTTGTTCGCCAAATACCATCTACGTGTGTTTTTTTACCTGGTTTTTAACGATTTCTACAACATGGGTATATTAAGCGGATTGAAAGATGCATACATTAACAGGGCAGCTTTAAATGTTGAGAAAACTGAGGATGTGAGGAGCTTTTTGGAAAGACATAGAAGCCGGTTTAATTATAATGAGGGTAAACTCTATTTAGCACAGGATAATGTACCCATAAGCGTAGCTGAAGAGAAGGAGTTGCTAAAGTTGGTAGATAGCCGCCGGGCATCTGATGTTAGTTGGATGAAATGGTACTCTGCTGTGCCCCTTAAAACTTACACAACAGTTAATCCCATTGCCCAAAAGTACATGAATCCGTTTTTTGAATGGTTCAGAAAGTGGATGCGCCCTTTTTGTTTTATTTTTCCTTATTTCCTTTTGCTGCTTACTTTACTTCCATTATACCGGTGGATAAAACCCGGGTATTACCGATTCACTTTTTTTGTATTGTGTGGCTGTGGTATACTACACTTGTTGCTGCGCATTTTTATTTTAACCGATCCGGTGTACCGCTTTGGTATGATCACGATTCTGTTTTCATTTTTTGCAGTTATTTTATTGTATTGTGGAAAAACACAAAGTATGCCGGAATAATGAAGAAAATGTTGTGGCTTATCTTTAAGGGGATACTGGGGCTGATACTAATGATTGGTATTATTGTGGTATGTTTTCTTTTGCTTAGACTTCCATATACGGCTTTTTATAAATGCGAAAAGACATTATTTTATCAGTTTTACGGAAGTTCGGCTTTTTGTTTTCCTAATCTGTATTTGCTGCATGCTGTAACTATCTGTGGTTTACTTTTATATGGTACCGTTAGATTCTTCTATGATTTCGTTTTTCCTTTTTTGAAGTATTTAGGCAATCTTTTAAAGGTTCAACGGAATACTTATTTTTATTGGTTGACTTTGATTTTTTTTGTGGTTATAATAGAGGGTCTCCTGCTATTTAAAGAGCAGAGGTATCGACAATTGTCGTACAGCCCTGGTAGTGCATTTCCCGGTAATGATTTTTCGCAAGAAAATCCCGAGATATCTTATCGTGTAATTGCCGATGAACGGGGTATGACTCACTTTGACCAGGATTCATTTTTCCATTTTTTCGATTCCACATTTATAGTTAATAAGCAAGGATTCCCTTCTGTTTTTGACTTCGATAAGCAAACAATTGATTCGCTTATTGGATTTGGAAGTAATAAGAAGCGGAAAGTTTTGTGGCTTGGAGATTCATTTCTTGAAGGTGTTGGGGCTACTACACATGATAAGAGTTTTTTGGAGATCTTTATTAAACGAAACCCCGGTTTGTTGGTTTGTAATACCGGTATAGGCGGTATGGATCCTGTTCAATATAGGCTGGTAGCTGAAAAATATGCACCTGTAATACAGCCAGATGAAATTTCTGTTTTTTTCTGTGGTTGGAACGATGCATTATGGGTTGACCGTAAACCAGTTCCGTTTGTTCCTTATTATTCTGAACTCAAGAATGTTGGTTTTATTAGTAATTACCTTAATCGGGGTATTGCCCAGGATAGTACTTTAGTATTGCCAACTGCCGAGGCTTATAAGTTATATCGCAATCGTTTTTCACTAATGGATAAAAACGATTTTCGGGCAAGAATATGTAGAAAGTTAAATATTACTACTCAATTATACTATGCGGCAAACCCGGTTCAGTATTATCCATTTCATTATGCAGACGATTCACTTGCAACTTACAGAAACCTTATCCGCATTAAGCAGATAGCTGATTCAGTTGGCTCAAAGTTCTCCATCTATTTTGTACCTACACCAGTTATGAAAAACTATAGCAGGGAAGATTATGAGAGCCATTTTTATTGGGCGTTTAAAGATTTATGGAACTTTGTTCATCTATGCCCTAAGCAAACTATAGAAGAAAAACACTGTATAACCAGCCAGGATTTTCATTTTAATGATAAAGGGCAGGTTAAGTATGCCGACTATCTGCAAAAAGAATTTGAACGCCGGTAGTAGCTCATTTACTCCACCACTTCTTTATATTCAATAGTTTGCTGGCAGATTTATCATTTAGGCCGACCTTTCTTTTTAAATATGTATATGCCCAAAGTAATTTGTTGTCAACCCAGTTAGGCAATGCTTTTAAGCCATCGCCGGGGCGGGTTTTGTAATTGGTAGATTTTATGCGGCTGTTAGCCTCGGTTTTGTTGTAATAGTATAAAGCTATTGATTTTCGGGTTTCGCCTTTGGGACAAAGCAGCGGCTCGGGAAACCCGTGATAAGAGATATTGGTTGTATTAAACACAACTAATCTGTTAAACAATGGAGCTATTTTTTTTTCGCAACTTTCCATTTTTGCATCCCATAACTCAAGGTCACCGCGGTATTCGCTTTTCCAGTCCTTATTTAAGTATAAAATAATGTTTAGTTTTCTCTCAAGGTGGTTAAACTGCGGATGCGTAGAAAAGTCGGCATGCATGTTTAAGTATCCTCCCCGTTCAGATAAATGTATTCCCGCACCTTCCAGGGTTTCATCTGCAATAAGGTTGGATATGCCGGTAAGTTTTTCTAAGAAGCTGATTGCAGGCGGACTATGCATAAAATTTATAAAGCCCAGAACATTTGCCGGCAACTTATCTACTTCGTTTAGTCCGTGTTTGTTTTCGTTAAAATGCTTGTAATGTATCCATCCTTCGTCATCGGCAGAAGAGGGAAACTGCTGGAGTAAGTTATCTGCCTCAAAGGCGGGCAAAAAATCATCAATAACAATGTGAGGAAAAGGCAGTGCCGAGTTGTATTGCTCAAGTAGTTCAGGCAATTTTTTACTCCATTTGTCAATATTCATTTGCACCGGCTTTTCCTAATGAAAGAATCAAATGTATTTTTAAATTTGGTAAATATAAGTGGTAAGGTAATTATGAATATACGCAACAGGATTGATGCTCTTTTAACACCCGGTTTTTCAAAAAAGAATAAGCTCTTTTCAAAATCAAAGGTGTTTTGTATGTCGCCATGGATTCAGTTACATGCGCAAACTTCCGGTAAAGTTTCTCCTTGTTGTATGTCGTCGGTAAATAATGGCAACGAAATAGGAGATCTGCGTTTGAATCCTAATCTTTCTGACTCGTGGAATTCACCAAATATGCGGCAGTTGCGCCTGGATATGCTGAATGAAAAGCAAAACTCGCTATGCACAAATTGCTACAAGTTTGAGGAGCTCGGCAAATTTAGTGAGCGTATGCAATACAACCAGGATTTCAGGCATTATTATGACCGTGTGGTTTCAACACTAAAAGATGGAACGCTACCTGATAAAACTGTACCTATTATTGACATACGCTTTAGTAATAAATGCAATTATAAATGCAGAATATGCAATAGTGAGTATAGTACGCTTTGGTATGATGAAGAAATTAAATTGGGAAAGGCCCAAAATGGGCAGCCAAAGGAAATAAAAGCTGCAGAAGATGAAGCCGCTTTCTGGCAGTCTTTCAAAAACCTGTTGCCTTACGTAAAGCGCCTGCATTTTGCGGGAGGAGAGCCCCTGTTTATGGACGAACATTATGAAGTGTTGAACCACTTGATGTCTATAGGCAAAACGGATGTGAACCTGACCTACAACACAAATTTAAGTACACTAAGGTATAAGCAGAACCAGGTTGTTGATCTTTGGAAAAAATTTAAGCAGGTAGATGTGTGGGCCAGTCTTGATGGAATGGGGGATAGAGGAGACTATCAGCGCAAGGGGCAAAAGTGGGCAGATATTGAAAGCAATATCCGCACCATTCAGTCAGAAGTTCCCAATGTTTTTTTAGGTATAAACATCACTGTTAGCATTTTTAATGTTTTGCATATACCAGATTTTTACAAGCATCTTGTTACTAATAAGTATATTTTGCCCGATAGGGTAAATTTATATCCGCTTTTTTATCCGCACCATTTTTCTGTTACAAATTTAACTCCCGACTTAAAAGAAAAAGTAAAGGAGTCTTACGAAGACTTTGATAGCCAGTATTTGTCTACTTTGCCTGGCGCACAAAAAATACGCAGCCACATCAAAGCTATTATTACGTTAATGGAATCGGGTCAGCAGAGTATACAAAAAGAGTTCAGAGATTCGATTAATTCAGTTGATGCTATCAGGGGAGAAAATTTTAAATCTGTTTTCCCGGAACTGAAAGAATTAATGGTTGAGTAGCTTGCTTGCCTTGCACCGTATTAAACTATACTCGGTAATAAATCCTTTAAGTACTTTTCTTCACCAATCGCTTTTAGCCACATAGTATAGTCTATCAGGCCAAAGCATTTGCGCGCAGAAAGGCCACTTTTTTTGTAATAGGCTGTCAGTTCTGTATAAGTTTTCAAGGCTTGCGAGCGCGGAGTGTCCGGTTTAAGGTTTTTAAAAAAAGAAAGCAGAGATAAATAAGTATTATCTTCTATGTTCATTTTTTTAAATGCAAGTGAGGTCTTGCTGCTCATGTTCTTTACGGTACTATAATTGCCCATTTCAAATTGCAGCATAAGCGCCAGCATGCTATAGTCGGCGTAATCTGACACATAATTTTTTTGAAGGCTTTTTAAGTTCACTGACTGCATATCTATCCAGCACTCCCGGTATTTTTGATTGGTAAACAAGAAGGTGTGTTTAAAAAAACTGAATTCTTTCCATGCGCTAAAGTCGCCTAGTGATGTAGATATCTGGTACATTTTTTTATCAACTGCGTTTACCAGGTCCAACCCCTCTTTAAATTTTGCAGTGTGGAAATAAGCATCCAGTTTAAACAATACACTTTTTGGGAAAGCAAGGTGTGAGTAAAACCCCGATTGCTTTTCAGAGTTAAGCATCTTGTCTGACAGCGCAATGGCCTCTGTAAACATGTTTAGATCCAGGCAGCACGTAATGTAGTTGTTTTGTATGTAAATATTATTGAAAGATGAATCGCCCGTTGTTTTAAAATGCTCTGACAATTGCAACTGGGTTTTTCCTGCCTCATATTTTTGCTTACGATCCATACGTAAGTATTGCAGATAGTAAAGGCAGTTTTGTTTTTTTATCTGGCTGCGGGTACTAAGTGCCGGTATGGCCTGAATGGTACTCACATCTATAGTAGCTTTGTTTTTATCAAATACATCCAGCCCGCGTACTTTAGCAAACCATTCGAAATTTCTTAATTCCCAACCCGATAAATCATTTTCAAATAATAGGTTTTTCTCTAGTTGGTTTTTATACTGTGTATAAAAATCCCTTATGGCATCGGGATGTGTAAGTTGATGATGGTTTATTTCAGACAGTACCCGTAGTAAATATCTTTCTATGGGATATACTTCCAGCTTTTGGCAATGTAGAAGTGCTTTCTTTAAAACCCGCACAGCTTCAGAGTGCTGGCCCTTTATCAATAGAATATGTACTTTTTGTATCTGGCTAAACAGATTTACATGCGGGTGCTTGTTTTTAAAGTAAATGAGCAATCCATCGGTGATAAAATCTTTCAGGTAAACCTTCATTACCGTGTAATTCTTAAAACGGGCCCTTAGCGATGCTTCTTCAAATTCTTCCTGTGCTGCTATGGCATCAAAAAGTTTCAGGTAATTACTTCCGTTGGGTATATGCCTCTTCGAAAACTTTTTGTAGTAACCCTTTTCTTCAGGGGTTAGCGAATGTATGAGGTCAAATAGTTCCTGAGAGCCTTTATTACGTGCCATATTATATTGAGCGATGTATGAATGCCTGAAAGGATATACAGCCCATGGTAGTCATTACAAGGTTTATTTTGCCAGATAACCATGCTGTAAATATGCTGTGGGTTTGCATAACAGAATGTAATTATAATGATTACTTGTTTATCTGCTAATACACTGTTAATGAAACTGAGATGCTGGAACTAGAGCCTGTTTGCTTGCCAAATTGGCTCTAACTACTTTCTAATTTTTTGGGCAAAGTAGTGTCATCCATACTGCCTGCCACCTTAGCATATACCGCTGAGGCAGAAACCCGCGTTGGTGAACTTAATTATAATTTTTGTGTTGTAGTTTGAGTTAACTTTTTAGGATTTTAACTTTAAGTAAAACCTAAACAGTTCTTTTATAGCATTATTCGTTTACCTTTTTATGTTTGTCTCAATGAAAAACTCTACAGCCTGTTTAGTATTAGTGTCAGCACTTTTTGTTTCGTTGTTTTCTAATGCTCAAAACGGTACCTGGTGTTCTACTATGGACCGTGTTAAGAAGCAGGTTAATAGTAATCCGCAAATAGCCCTGGATTATGAAAAAATGGAAATCTTTCTGCGCGATGCCCAGAACAGCGCAGCCAACCGGGGTACAGATGTTAATGCACAAACTATTTTTATACCTGTAGTATTCCATATAGTACACAATGGCGATGCTGTAGGCAGCGGCGAAAATATTTCCGATGCCCAGTGTTTGTCACAGTTAGAGGCAACCAACCTGCACTACCAGGCTTTAGATGTAAACCTTGTGAATATCCCTGCTGCTTTTGCCGGTAAAGTGGGCAATTGCAACCTTCAGTTTTGTCTGGCCAAGTTTGATCCGGATGGTAATCCTACCACTGGCATTATCCGCCACCAAATGTCAAACGCTAGCTGGGACGATGATAACACTATTGATAATACGCTTAAGCCAGCTACAATCTGGGATAACAAAAAGTACCTTAACATCTGGAGCGTACGTATGGGTGGCACGCTTTCATCATCTGGCGTTCTTGCTTATGCCACCTTGCCCTTTTTCGGTTCCGACGATCAGGATGGTATAGTTTCGCGCCATAATGCAATAGGCACAATCGGCAGCCTGGTTGCAAACCACAATCTTGGTAAAACTATTACACACGAAATTGGACATTGGCTGGGCCTTCTTCATATTTGGGGTAACGATGATGCCTGCGGTGATGCCGGCGATTATGTAGCCGATACACCTGACCAGGGAGATTTGAATTTTGGCTGCCCTACCTTTCCTCATGTTAGTTGCAACAATGGGCCCGATGGAGATATGTTTATGAACTATATGGATTACACCGATGATGCCTGTAGTTATATGTTTTCTAAAGGACAGGCCGATAATACCCGAACTATTATCGACCAATTCCGTGCTGAAATAAAAACAGCTTCTTCTACTTGTTTTTATAGCCTCGATGCATCGGTGGCCGCAATCCGGTTTCCGCAGGATAGTATCTGCACATATACTTTTAGCCCGGTTGTTACGCTTAAAAATGAAGGGCTAACTACACTTACCTCTGGCAAATTTTACTACCAGTTGGATGGCGATGTAGTACAGATTTTCAACTGGACCGGTTCTGTTCCTGTGCAAGGCGAAGTACAGGTTACCTTATCTCAGCAACAGGTATTTGCTTCCGGTATTCATACCTTAGATATAACCTTTGGTAATGTAAACGGGCAACCCGCCGATAACTTCAGCGGGAACGATAATAAGAGCATCTCTTTTTATGCTACCAATGGTTCTGCAGCGGTTGGGTTGCCGTTTGCCGAAGATTTTGAGAGTACTTTCCCGGCAGCCAATTGGAGTGTTTTTAACCCTAATAATGATATTGCTGCATGGACCAAAAGCACCTCCTTCGGCGGGTATGGCACCAGTGCCAGTAGTATTTACATAGATAATACAGTATATGCCTCTAATCCTAATAAAAAGAAAGACGCAGTGATTACCGGGGCCTATGATTTTACAACTCTTACTCAACCCGAAATGAAGTTTGATGTAGCTTATGCACAATATAGTACCCAGCGCTCAGATTCACTTAATGTTTATTACAGCCGCGACTGTGGCAGTAACTGGATTAAAATCTGGAACCAAAGTGGTAGCCAGCTAGCCACAGCCCCTGTACAAACAGATTTGTTTTTGCCCACTGCCAGTCAATGGAAGACAGTATCTATACCGCTGCTTAATCTTGTTGGACAAAATAATGTCAGCTTTAAATTTGAGAACGTAACCGGGTGGGGTAATGCAATGTACCTGGATAATATAAATGTGCAGAACAATGCGGCGTTGTCTGTTGCTGCTATAGAGAAGGCTGACATTAAGGTGTTTCCTAACCCCGCAAGCAATATGGCTGCTGTGCGTTTACCTCAATCGCACACCTTTAAACAATTGCAGATTGTAAACAATGTAGGGCAGGTGGTATATGAAACAAGCATTACAGACCAGGCCGTTGTGTTTTCTGTGGCGGATTTAGCCAGCGGTATTTATTTGCTGCGTTTTATTGGTGCAGAAGCATCTCAGGTTGAAAAAATGCTTATTGCGCGCTAGTTTTTTAAATAATCTTGATTTTATTCGCTTCGCCCATAAACCGATTACATCAATGAAACAACTTTTCCTTTTGGCTATTCTTTTAGCCTCAACCTTACCTTCTTTTAGCCAGGCCAACCAGCGCCGCTGCGGTACTTTTGATATAATTGAATACCGTGAGCAAATGGCCCCTGGGTATAAACAAAGGGTTAATGCCTGTTTGGATAATGCCCGCCACATAATTAATCAAAATGAAGCCAGCCGTGCCGCTAACGATACGGTGTACCGGATACAGGTGGTTTTTCACGTAGTTTACGGTACTGCCGCTGAAAACATTCCTGATTCTGTAATCTTATCTCAAGTAGAGGTTCTTAATGAAGATTACCGCCGCCTGAATGCAGATACTGTGAATACAAGGCAGGAGTTTTTGCCTGTAGCTGCCGACACTAAAATAGAATTTTACCTGGCCCAAACTGACCCCGATGGTAACCCAACCACTGGTATAACGCGCACTGCCGGCAATGGCGGCATCATAGGATTTAATCCTTTTCAGGACAATGTGAAATCAGAACCGGGAGGCAAAGCCCCTTGGCCAACAGATAGATATGTAAATATTTGGGTTTGCAATGTGCTTAACGGTTTCGGTATCCTGGGTTATGCTTTCCCTCCATCTAATGCGCCTAACTGGCCTGCAGGCTCTACCACCGATTCTGCTTTGCAGGGTATAGTTTTGCACTATCCTGTTGTAGGACGGAATTTTTCTGACCCTATTGATGTTACTGTTACCCGTGGCAGAAGTTTAAGCCACGAAATGGGGCACTATTTAGGTTTACGCCATATATGGGGCGATAGTGTAGGCTGCAACAATGATGATGGTATTGAAGATACCCCTTTTGCATCCGATGCTTCTCAGCAAACCTGCAATCTTTCTATCAATTCATGCCCTGATGCAGGTACCGATTTTCAGGATATGATAGAAAACTATATGGATTATTCTGATGACCGTTGCCTTAATATGTTCACGCAGGGCCAGGCCGATATTATGCGCACCATGCTGCAAACATCCAGGGCCGGAGTAGCTACTATAGAAACAACTACCAGCATTAAAAACGCTGCACAGAATTTTCAATCAGTGCAGGTATTTCCCAATCCTTCTACCGGCACAGTTTACTTAAATGCCCAGCTAAAAAACGGTGGCACCTATACGTATCAGGTTTATAATGCAATAGGAGAGATGCTAGCGGGCGAGTATAATCTTTCGTCTGTATACAATCACCGTTCAATCGATATGTCTGCCCAGCCTGCCGGTATTTACTTTATTAAAGTAACATCGGGTGAGCAGGTAGTGGTTAAAAAGGTGCAGGTAACCCGTTAATCATTTAGAGTAAGTAACTCGTACGGTTGCGAAAGTGTTTCTTCCCGTTTGGTTTTACCATTGTCTGTGCGCACAAAACGATGAAACAGAAGCGCCGTTTTTGGTTGCTTAAGTTTAGGCAAAGAGGCAATTACCTGCTTTAATTCAGTTTTGTCTTCTATACTTAACTCGCTCATTTCAATCGCTATTACCAGGCGTTGTCCGCTAAGTGGGTCTGGTAGTGCACCAATAAAAAATGAAGGCTGAATGTGCGTTTGCAGCTGTTGTTCTATTTCTTCCGGATTTATTTTTACTCCACCGCTATTAATAATGTTATCAGTACGCCCCAGCCAGTCAAACTCATTTTCAGATACAAGGCGCACTAAGTCATTGGTTTGTAAATAAGACTGCCCCAGCACTGGAGCTTCTATTATCAATCGTTTGTTTTCGTCAGTATGTATTCTTATACCGGGCATGGTTTTATAATGGACATCCCTGTCTTTACCGGTAAGTTTTTTTAGCGCAATGTGGCTTACCGTCTCTGTCATACCAAAGGTATGGTAGATGCTATTGTTATATCTTCCAAGCAGCTGTAGAACCTCTGCGCTTATAGCTTCGCCACCCAAAATTATCTTGTCTATTTTTTCTGCTTTCTTAAAGTGCTCGTAGTTGTGCGCAGCGCTGTTTAACTGCATAGGGGTAAGTGCTGCAAAATTAATATTCAGGCTATCGGGTATATCGTTCAAAGGCGTGGTAGAAGGCTTAATGCAATGCAGCGTCATTTTACAATGTATGCTGCGCACCAGCATCATTATACCGCCTATTTTATTTGCCGGCAGGCATAGCAGTGCACTATCGCTCTGCTTTAAATTAAGGGCAGAGCAGGTTAGTTCGGCACTCGCCAGCATTACTTGCTTGCTATGCTCAATTTTTTTAGGTGTACCGGTAGAGCCTGATGTGTAAACAGCCATGTGCGTAACGGCAGGATTGAACCAGTTGGATATAAATGTCCAGATAGCTTTTTCCCAATCGGCAATGTCACAATGCAGCTTTTCCGCAGCAAGGTCAGTTAACTGCCTGGTGTCCGCCGTTTGGAAATCAATTACAAGCATAATCTCAATTTATAAAATTTCATCCCATTGATTTTGCGGTTCAAACCCCAGCGTTCCCTGGCTAATGTAAAGTGGAGAAGATACATTGTTGGTATAAAGGCCACCGGTGCCAAGCCCTTGCACCATGCTATTGCTTTTGGTTGCAACCCATTGTGCAATTGCATTTAACCCAATGTTAGATTCAAGGGCCGAAGTTGCCCACCATTGTATGGCTTTGGCTTCAGCTTTTGCGGCCCACAGATTACATTCGGCAAATCCACCCAACAAACTTGGTTTAAGAATTATGTATTTGGGATTGATTTTATCCAGCAAATTTTCTTGCTGGCCACCGTATACACCAATTAACTCTTCATCGAGTGCTACCGGTATGGGCGATTGCGCGCACACTGCCTTCATGCGCTCTGCATGGCCTTGCTTAATGGGCTGCTCAATAGAATGTATGCTAAACGCAGATAAAGCATCCAGTTTTTCAAATACATCATTAAAGCTAAATGCACCATTAGCATCCAGCCGTATCTCTACCAACTCTGGCGGAAATTGAGCGCGTATAAATTTGAGCAATGCCAACTCTTCGTCAAATCCAATGGCGCCTACTTTTATTTTGATGCATTTATAACCTTGTTGCAGCTTTTGTTCAATCTGCTGCTGCATAAAATCTTTCTTGCCCATCCACACCAGTCCGTTTATGGCGATTTTTTTCCCCCCGCTGGTAAATGCCGATGGGAATAAAATTTTTCGTCCACCGGTTTCTAAATCCAGTAAAGCTGTTTCGTAACCAAATTTTATAGAAGGGTAGGGGGTAAGTTCCTGCAAAAAATCTTTATTGCCCGATTGTATCTTTATGCAAACCTGTTGCAGTACATGTTCATAGCTGCTCAAGTCATCTATACTAAGCCCTTCAATAAAACTGCACTCACCTACACCTGTGTTGGTGCCGTTGGTCACAAACAGGTAATAGCCGTTCTTTACTTTCATTTCGCCGCGCGAGGTAAGCACGGGCCGCGTAAACTGTAATTTATAGGGTTTGTAAAATGCCTTAAGCATTGGTCAATAGTTCTTTTACAAGGTAATCTACGCCCACAGTGGCTTTTTCATTTATAAACTTCAGGTTTGGTATGCGCGGCAATTGCATGTCGTTTGGGTCTATCAGCCATTTAGGTATTTCGTACCGGGAGTAGTTAATTAATCCTGCTGCAGGGTAAACCACCAGCGAGGTACCAATCACAAGCAATATATCTGCCTGCCTCACCACGTTTACCGCTTCTTCAATCTTAGGCACGGCCTCACCAAACCAAACAATGTACGGCCTTAGTTGTGATCCCCTGGGGCATTTACCTCCCACGGCAATATCCCCTATGCAATTATATACCAGGTTTTCATCCACCGAGCTACGCATTTTCAGCAACTCACCATGCAGGTGAATTATATTGGTTGAGCCCCCTCGCTCATGCAGGTCATCTACATTTTGGGTTACTATTGTTACATCGTATTTTTCTTCCAGTTCGGCTAATGCAATATGTGCCCTGTTAGGCGTGCATTGCAAAAGTTGTTTTCGCCGCTGGTTATAAAAATTCAATACCAGTTCCATATTGGCTGCCCAGCCTTCCGGCGAGGCTACATCCTCTACCCGGTGGTCTTCCCACAGGCCATTTGAATCGCGAAAGGTTTTTATACCGCTTTCGGCGCTTATGCCTGCGCCCGTAAGCACTACTATTTTTTTCTTCATCCTAAAAAAAACGTTTAAGCACCTTTAACTGGTGCGAGTATTTCCTCAAATCCTGATTGTATATACCAAAGTGGTCTATTGGGTCAATCCGAACTTTCCCCGAGGAGTGTATAATCCGCCTGTCCTTTAATATCATTCCTACATGAGTTATTTTGCCAGCTTCGTTGTTAAAAAAAGCAAGGTCGCCAGGTAATGCTTCATCTATAAAATTAACCAGAGAACCTTGCTCGGCCTGTTGATACGCATCGCGCATAAGGCAAACCCCGGCAAATTTAAATACCACCTGCGTAAAACCCGAGCAATCTATGCCAAAGGGCGAACGCCCACCCCACAAATACGGGGCATTAACATAGCGCATTGCTACCCGCTCCGGTAACGATGAATTTTTAGCCTCGCTTTGAACCGCCTGTCCGTTGTAAATAAATTTTTCCTTTGCCAGCTTAAAATTCAGCCCATCAAACAAAGGTAAATCGCTACCGGTTACTATGGGAATGGCATGGTATCCGGAGGTTGCATTGCTCAGCAGGTCAAGCGCTATACCGCTATTAGCGCCCGACATGGAATATTCCTTATCTGCTATGGCTGTATACTGGTTAGCATCTATCCACCCCTCATAATTGTCGTAATTACATTTTATCAGCAACCAACCGTTTTGCTCTTGTACTACTTCGTACGTCTCACCAAACAGAAGCTGCGATACCATTTCGCTTCTGTGCGATGGTTCTTTTCTTAGTGGTATAATACTTATACCGGCAACACCATATTTCATATTTTTCGAAAATAGTATGCTTTTACATCTTATTTTCTTTAACTTTCTACACTAATTTGTTGATTCCAATTTAATTGACAATAATTATGTTTACAAAAGGTTGAAAAAAAAATAAATGAACGTTGCAACTCCATTTATTCATTTTTAATCTATATTAGTGCAGAGACTTTGAAATTTTTCAATCCTGGATGAAAAATATGTTTGACTTGAAGAAACAACTACGAACCATATTCTTTTTGCTTATTGTTTTATTTAGCACGCGCGATGTATATAGCCAGGTTAACTGTGCATTTACACTTGTTAGAGATTCCGGATGTATACCATTGCCCATATTGGCAACTCCGGTCGATACATCCTCTACACTTGTACGTCGTTGGTTCTTAACCACTTGTAGCGGCACTTTAGTTAACTCCACTTCTATAGGTGTTAACCCTACTTATTCGTATGTCCCCACAGTGCCGGGTTGTTACGTGTTGCGTTTGTGGGCTCGTAATCAGTTAGGAGATACTTGCTCTTTTTCATCGCAAAATATTGTTGTTTCCGATACGCCGGTGGTTACTGCACAAATTTCTCCTAACTCATTTTGCGCTCCCAAAACTGTTACCCTAAATATGACGGGCTCTACAGCCTGTGGTTTTATTGACAGTACCAGGATTCAGTGGGGCTGTGGTAATATTTCAACATTCGCAGGCATCCCCTCCAGTACAACCCACTTATACAGTGGAAGTTGCAATGCTCAATGTTACGATGTTAATGTTGTGCTTAAAAACACATGTGGCTGTTATGGTACCAAAAAATTTGCCAATGCTGTTTGCGTTCTTCCTCCTCCGCAGGCTAATTTTTCAGCTGATGTTACATCTGGTGTATGCGTAAGTAACTTAACTACTAATTTTGTAGCGCAGGATGCGGGCGCTAATTATACTTATTGCTGGTATATAAATGGAGTCGAGCAACAGTGCAACACGTCGCGAAATTTCACGCACAATTTTCCTGCATCAAGTAATTGTTATTCTATCAAGTTGGTAGTATCTAATCCTTCTGGTTGTTCAGATTCAATAGTTAGGAATAATTTGATTTGTGTTTTTCCTGCACCTAATATCTCATTTTCAAAAGATACGAATTCCTTGTGCCTCGATTCGGGTCAGGCAGCGCAGTTTTGTTTACACAATACCAGTTTTCCTACTTTAGGAAACCCCATATGGTATATTTCCGGACCAGGTACTAATTTAGGCCCTATTACTGGCGATGATCCATGTGTTTTACTTACCAATCCAGGCTCGTATCAGGTTACACTTATTGGAAATTATGGCGTGGGCTGTATCGATACCCTTATAGTACCTAATACTTTCACCATTAAGCGTAACCCCGAGCCTTGTTTTTATACATTGGATTCTAACGATTGCAGGTCACCATTCACTACTTCTTTTATTAACTGTTCCAATGCGCCGCCCGGTAGTACCTACAACTGGAGTTTTGGCTTTTCGTCCAATCCCTCTACGTCTCAGCAGGCTACACCACCTCCTATTACTTTTTCGGGCTACGCCAAGCGCGATATCCAGCTAAATATTACAGCTCCTAATGGATGCTCCTCTTTTTTGAAAAAACCGAATTACATAGCCACTGATACCACTACCCCGTCTTTTTATGTGGCCTATGGTTATGGCTGTGTGCCCATGTATGCTACCGGGGTAAGTACAACTACGGTTTTTGCCGGGCAAGAACCTATAGTAAATTACTTATGGCAGGTTTATCTGGATAATACGCTTATTACTACCGGAAACAGCGGTGCAGTTCCATACAATTATACTATACCGGGGTGTTATTCCGTTAGGTTAACTTGTACTACCGGCAATGGTTGTGTTACGTCTGCTTATAAAGATACTGCATTCTGTTTGGGTACACCGCCTGTTTGCACAATGACAGCCAGCCCGGATACGATGTGCTATGAGGCCGATTCTGTAGCATTTACTTTAAACTGCAATACTGGTTATAATGGTATTTTGGCTCACTTTGGCGATGAAACAGATCCTAATGCGGTTACATTTTTCAGTACATCACCTGTAATACACACATATCTGAGTTTTGGCGATTTCGACGCCTGGATGGTTGCTTCTCAGGATAGCTGTTATTCAGATACAATGAGAGCCCATATTGTGGTGTATGCTCCGTCGGCTAACTTTACCAGTACCACTAGTTGTATATCTGGTGATACAGTATGTCTTAATAATCAAAGCCTGGGTGCTAACCGTTATCATTGGGATATTAATTGTTCGGCTGATACATCTAATGCAGTGAACCCCTGTTTGCTTTTACCCCATTGTGACACTTGCAGGGTTTCTCTTACTGCCTTCAACGATACAACCGGTTGTGTGCATACCAAAGAGAAAGTAATAACCACCTCTTGTAATTCTGTAACTGCCGATTTTCAATATACTCCGAATGATTCTATACTTTGCGGTTTTACAGGTATGGCCTTCGAAAACACCACCCCAGGTGGTGCCGCAGGCATTACTATCTGGGATTGGAATCCAGCCGATGGCATAACCCCCATTCCGGGCCAATGTTCCGGGGCTAACTGTTCAGTAGGTTTAACTACTTTTAGATCTATATACCCTGGCTATACGCCAATTACAATGTTGTATATTGCTCCGGGGGGATGTAAAGATACTGTAACGAAATTTATTACTGCCTGCGATTTAGATGTTGATTTTACCCCTGCAAACGTTTGTTTGCCCGATTCTTTTCACTTTGTGCCTGTTATTATTGATCCAATTCGCCATGGCTGCGATTCTATAGTTTCTTACGAATGGGATTTTGGAGGAGGCATTACCTCAACCGAAAAGAATCCGGTTCACTATTTCCCTTTTGGTTTACATGCTGTTTCATTGTCCATTACCAATGCCAGTGGTTGTAGCGCTACCATTACCAAAAATGTAGGTGCATCTACTCCTGTTTATGTGAATTATGAAGTTGATACTAATTTGTGTCCGGGCGCTACTAATTGCGATATCACCAATCTCACTTCAAGCGGTGTCAATATGGTTGAAACCTGGGAATTTATTGGGGCTACACCATCCAATTTTACAGGCCACAACCCACCATGCATTACTTATAACAGCGAGGGTGACTTTCCTCTTATTTATCACGTGTCTGCTGGTAACTGCAATAGGTACGATACCCTCATTGTGCATGTGCATGCACCTATTTTATCCGGAAGCCTCACTGCAAATTATACTTCCTGTCCCAATCCGCCATTTGGTGTCTGTGGTATAAATACTTCACAGTGGGTCGATCATTTGACAGATGTTTACAACTGGAATTTTGGTAATGGTGAATATCTTGAAGTTAACCCATGCGATTTTTATACTTTTCCGGGTGTATACCCGGTAATTCTTTCAGTTGTTACCAATAACGGGTGTAGAGATACAGTAGTAATAGATACGGTGGTGGTAGATGGCCCTTATGGAACAATCAGCCATTCGCCAAGGGGTATTTGCGCTTGCGAAGATACGGTGGATTTTATAGTTTCTACCATTAAGGCTTCTCAACTTACCTTTGTGGCAGGTTGTAACCAGGGCTTCCAGATTATAAATCCAATAACGCCCATCGGCACTGAGTTAAATCCTACTTTTTTCGATTTCCATATTCCTTATTGCATCACCGATAGTTGTTTACCTCAGCTTACTTTTGGCGATCAGGCTGGCTGTCAGGTGTTACTTAACGATTCCTTCTTGTATGTAGATTCTCCGGTAATCGATATTGCGTTCAATAATTATGGTATCTGCCTTTCGGGTAATGTTAATTTCTTTGATGCAACCACTTTTACATTGCCACCCGATATTTCTTACAATGTAAGCTGGTCGTGGGACTTTGGCGATCCTTATGACCCTACTCCAAGCACATTGCAAAACCCTACACACTATTATTCACAGCCAGGTGCTTTTCCGGTTACGTTTAGGGTCACCAGCAATTTTGGATGCTACGATTCTATAGTTAGTACCAGTGTCGTCGTCATCCCCAAATTCCCCATTGCAGGATTTTATGCTGATGATTCTTTAATATGCGCAGAAACAGCAACCTGCTTTCACGATACTTCATACATCGATTCCTTAACAGGCCCCCAATTTTGGTATTGGGACTTTGGTGATGGTTTTACAGATAGTACATCAGGCCCCAATCCTTGCCATACATATATGACCGGAGGGTATTATACAGTTCACCTTTGTTTGTATGATAGTATTGGTTGTGCCGATTGCGATAGCGGTTTTGTTATTAATGTTATTGCAAAGCCAATTGCCGATGCGGGGCCTGATACAGTTTTTTGCTTAGGCACACAGGTACAGTTAAATGGTAGTGGCGCCAACGCTTGTCAATGGTCGCCGCCTGGGCTGGTTTCTAACTCCGCTATTTGTAATCCAACTACAATGATTTTTCAGGATACAAGTTTCGTACTTACAGTAACAGACACATTCGGCTGTTTTGGAGTAGATACTTTATATGCTACTGTGGCTTACGTTACGGCAGATTTCAATGTCTCTCCTACGTCTTGTTTAGCCGATAGTGTGTGTGTTACAGATGCATCCACTAACGTTAACGGCACACTTTCCGCATGGGTATATGATTTTGGCGGTGGCGATAGTGTGCAGGGGGCAAACGTTTGTTATCAGTATCTCGCTCCGGGAATATATAATATTATAGAAACCGTATTTGATAATCACGGTTGTTTCGACACAACCCTAAGGCCTATCACTATTTTCCCGCAGCCGCAAGCCGCATTTTCACTTAACGATACAACAGTGTGCAGTGATAAGGAAGTTTGCTTTACCGATTTGTCTTCCAGCATATCTGTTATACAAAGCTGGGATTGGACTTTTGGACTTGCCCAGGGCACCTTCTCCGGTCCAAACCCTCCTTGCCATTTGTTTACACCTCCCTATCAGGCCAATTATCCGGTTCAGCTTATTGTAGGCGATCAGAATGGATGTTTCGATACTACCCTAATACCAGTCATCGTTTATGAAATACCACAGGCTAACTTTACCTGGTCTATTAGCTGCGAAGATGCTGATATGCCGCTAATCAATACGTCCATCAATGGCGATGGTGCTATTGATTCGTGCCAGTGGTTATTATGGTTAGGCGCACAGGTGCCGATAATTGATGAAAACTGCAACACTGCTTTCCAGTTCCCTGCAGGTATGCACGACGTGCAGCTGGTAGTAAATGACCTTAACGGTTGTACCGATACCATAATTAAAACAGTATCCACCGATTCGTTATCTCAACTGGTTATTTATCCTGGAGATACAACTATTTGTATAGGAGAAATGGTTGATTATAACGTGAGTGGTGTTTTCGATAATATTGTTTGGACTCCTTCTGTATGGGTAAGCAATCCTTATTCACCGTTGGTTACTATCACACCGCTGGGTAATATTGGCTATATAGTAACTGCGGTAAATGGTGTTTGCGAAGCAGCCAGGGATACATTCTCTATTAATGTAATACAAAAGATACCGCTCGAAGTGCAGGCTACTCCTGACCATGTGGTGCTGGGCCTTAATTCATACATCACATCGCAGATACCCGGACAGATAGATAGTATAATATGGACACCCGATGCCACGCTGGATTGCAGCAATTGCCCTAACCCGGTAGCTACACCTACACAAACAACTACATACTACGCCACCATCTACTATAGCCAGGATGGTATAACCTGCAGCAATTGGGATTCTGTAACTATTACCGTACTCAACTCGTGCGATGAGAGCATTATTTACGTGCCCAACACCTTTACCCCTAACGGCGACGGAATAAATGATATTTTTATGATAAGGGGATTGGCCGCCACCCGCATCAACTATTTCCGTATTTTCGACCGGTGGGGCCAGTTGGTATACGAAGCTCAAAACGGTGCAGCCAACGAAACCCTGTGGGGATGGGATGGAACAAACCGCCAGGGAGAGAAACTAAATCCGGCAGTTTTCGTTTATACTTACGAAATTGAGTGTATTAACCAGGATGTTGTTACTGGAAGAGGCAATGTTACATTGGTTAGATAAATGAAGGAAATATGAAAAAATATCTACAGAAAGTATTTTTTGTTACAAGTATTGTACTGTGCTTTACAGGAGTAAAGTCGCAGGATATTCACTTTTCGCAATACAATTCTTCACCCCTGGCACTTAACCCTGCTTTGGCCGGTTTGAACAATTGCGACTATCGTGTATATGCTAACTTCCGTACACAATGGATGACTGTATCTTCTGGTAATACTTACCGCACCTTTGCGGGTGGTGCCGATATGTCGGTGGGCAAAATTACCAAGTACAATAGCTTTGCCGGTTTAGGTGTTTCGTTCATTGCCGACCAGGCCGGTGATGTAAACTTTAATACCAACCGGGTAGAACTTTCATTTGCCTATCACTTTATGCTTAACCGTAAAGGAACTATGCAGATATCGGCTGGTTTGCAGGGAGCCTTTAATCACCGCAGCATCAACCAAAGCAAAGCTACTTTCGATTCTCAATATGACCCATCTACCGGTACCGTTGATCCAAACGGTGTGCGCGAAAACTTTGGAAGAAATCGCGTAATGTTCGGCGATGCGGGACTGGGTTTAATTTTTAGCGCCATGACCCGTAGCGAAAGTAACTACTACTTTGGCTTTGGGTTAAACCACGTTAACCAGCCGCGTATTTCTTTTTACCCTAGTGGGCAAGATCGCGAAACTACCGGTAACGAGCGCCTGAATATGAAAGTAACTTTGCATGGCGGTGCATCTATACCGGTGGGTAAAAGATTATCTATCATGCCTAATTTTTTGGTATTGGTTCAAAAAACAACTTATGAATTTAATGTGGGCTGTAATTTCAAAACCACTCTTGGCAACGATGCTAAACGCAGCACTACAGCCTTCCATTTAGGAGCCCAATACCGCGGCTTGCTGGATGCTTTTATTGTGCATGCTAAGTTCGATATCAAAGGCTTCAGTGCTGGCTTGAGCTACGATATAAACGTATCTAAACTGCTGCCGGCTTCCAGGTCTGTTGGTGCTCCCGAAATTTCATTGATGTATCAGGGTTGCTACCGCAAAAAACCTAAACCCGGCCACTGCCCGGTTATGTTCTAATCCATAATTTGTCATCCCGAACAAAGGCTTTGCGGAGTGAGGAATCTTGTATTTAGGGGTGGTTGCTATTCCGGCACTTATCGTATTTTGCACCCATGAATATTTTTTATTGCCCTAACGCGGTATTGAATGAATACTGCGAGCTGGATGAAACGGAAAGCAGGCATGTGGCCAATGTATTGCGCAAGCGCGAAGGAGAGGAGCTGTTTATATTTGATGGCATTGGCAATTTGTACGACACACGCATACAAGCTATAGGCAAAAAGAGCGTTACACTCCACGTGGTACGCTTAATGGGAAAAGAAGAATCAAATGGCCCTAAATTACATATTGCTATTGCCCCACCTAAAAATATTGAACGGCTAGAATGGTTTGCCGAAAAGGTAACCGAAATAGGCATTACAGAAATTACCCCCATACTTTGCAAGCATTCCGAGCGTAAAGAGCTTCGCCTTGAGCGCCTTGAAAAAATATTGCTTGGCGCCTGTAAGCAAAGCATTAAACTGACCATACCTAAGCTTAACCCTATGGTTAAGTTATCCGACTTTGTAAATGCCCGCAAAGATGACGAGCGCCGTTACATAGCTTATTGCGACGAAAAGGCCGTTCATCTTAAAGATGCTTACCATGGTGGTTTCGATGCCGTTATCCTTATTGGCCCTGAAGGCGATTTTACCAAGGAAGAAGTACTATTGGCAGAGAAGAATGAGTTTGAAACTGTATCGCTGGGCAAAAGCCGACTGCGCCTGGAAACTGCCGGCATATTTGCTGCCACTGTGTTTAACCTGGCTAACTAAGGCTGTTACCCCCCTTCGCCGCAACAGCGGCGGTATTTAAGGAGAGCCTGTCCCGATTTATCGAGAGGTGACCCTTCTAAGACGGGACGGTGTGGTTATCCCTCTTCCTAACATTAATTTTCATTTCCCTTTGCCGCACTTTGTTACTTTTATTCCGATGAAAAGAATTGCCTTTCTATCTTTTGTGTTTTTGATGGTCACTGCTTTTGCACCGGCTGATAAACCCTTGAAAATTGCCTTGCTAAAATATAACGGCGGTGGCGATTGGTATGCCAACCCTACATCTTTGCCTAACCTGGCTAAGTACTGCAACCAGAATATGGGTATGAATATCGAACTGGATATTCCTACAGTAGAGGTGGGCAGTGCAGAGTTGTTTAATTATCCCTTTGTACACATGACAGGCCACGGTAACGTAGTAATGAACGAGCAGGAACTGGAAAACCTTCGCGCATATCTTATTGGTGGGGGCTTTTTACACGCCGATGATAATTACGGCATGGATAAATTTATCCGGCCCCAGTTAGAAAAGCTTTTCCCTGGCAGCAAATTGGTGGAGCTGCCGTTTTCACATGCCGTTTTTCACCAGAAATTTGATTTCAGCAGCGGCCTGCCCAAGATACACGAACATGATGGCACTTCGCCACAGGCCTTTGGTTTGTTTTACGAAGGCCGTATGGTAGCCTTGTATACGTATGAGTGTGACCTGGGTGATGGATGGGAAGATGCCAACGTGCATAAAGACAGCCCCGATGCCCGCGAAAAGGCCTTGAAAATGGGCGCTAATATTCTGCGCTATGTTTTTGCTAACTGATTGTATTTGCCGCACGGTAACATTCGCATAACCCTCTAACAGCATATTTCTTCTACATTCGCCAACCCAAAACACGAGTATGAATA
>DATGWP010000101.1:0-7120 GCA_035299425.1 Chitinophagales bacterium
TATCATATCGTATAAACCATAGCGGTGATTATGGCCACCACCAATGCGCACCGCCCACTTTTCGAAATAGCGAAGGTTAGGCGTTGTTTTGCGCGTATCTAAAATACGTGTGCCTGTCCCCTCAACAGCCTTTACAAATTTGGCGGTATGTGTAGCTATGCCGCTCATGCGCTGCATAAAATTAAGCAGCAACCGCTCTGCACGCAAAATGAACTTCACCTCTCCGTAAACATAAAAAGCTATATCTCCTTTTGTGATAGACGCGCCATCGGCCAAAATCTTTTCCAGTTTCAGATTTTCATCTACGCGCTTGCATATAAGTTCTGCCAGTTCTACACCAGCCAGTATGCCTTCGGCTTTGCATAGTAATTTGGCTTTGCCTTCTGTATGTACCGGTATGCATGCTAAACTGGAATGGTCGCCGGTAGGTATGTGGCCGTTGTAGTCAACTATATCCTCGGCCAATGCCTCATCAATAAACTTTTCGATATTATATGCCATGCTCGCTTAATTCTGCCACGAATAACGCAAAACTGCATTAAATGCAGTAAGTAACCACTAAGAACATTAAGGGCACTAAGATTTTTATCTTAATGCCCTTGCTGGTAAGTAAGCGATTTTTGTATTTTAAATTGCCAACTGTGAACTGCTGACTGCCGACGTGCATTTATTGCTCTTCGAACCTGATTTCCTGTATCGCGCCTGCGGCTTTACTAAACAGCACAAACACACGGTAGTTGCCCGCTGAAGTGGTAAGGTTTCCGATAAAATATTTAGAGCCCTCGGGGCTGGTACCCTGGTGTGCTACGGCAAAAGTTTTAGGCTGGTGGCTACCGAAAAAATTCTTCAGTACCATTTCTGCCTGGCTTTTGCTATATGAGTTGCCGGCATCTTTTATGGTAATTTCTACATTACCCTGAAAGCTTGCCGCCAAAGATGATGAGTTGCCTGTGCGGATAGCAGTGGCAATATTATCCAGGCTCTGCGCCTTTAAGGGCACGTTTAACAATAAAATGGCAAAAAAACTTGCGAATAGGGCTTTCAAAAAGGTTGTTTTCATCTCGGTTATACTAGGTTGAGTGAATGAGCGAATACCATGCCAAGGGCCGGGTAATTTAAATCACTAGTTAAAAATAAGAAAGCCGTTTACATTTGCGGCGCATGAATAAGAAAGTTATCCTCATAATAATGGACGGCTGGGGACACGGCCCGGACGCTAAGCGCAGTGCCATAGCCCAGGCCAACACACCTTTTGTTAATTCATTATATAAAAACTATCCACATACCGAACTTATCACGCACAGCGAATCGGTAGGATTGCCCGATGGGCAGATGGGCAACAGCGAGGTAGGGCATATAAATATTGGCGCAGGGCGCATAGTTTACCAGGAGTTGCAGCGCATTAATGTAGCTATACGCACCGGCGCATTTGCGCAAAACCCGAAGCTATTAGCCGCCATTGATTATTGCAAACAGAACAAAAAGCAGTTACACTTAATAGGTTTAGTATCAGATGGTGGTGTGCATTCGCACATTAACCACTTAAAAGCTATTTGCGATGTAGCCAAGGCAAACGGCCTGCAAAAGAACGATGTATGTATACATGCCTTTACCGATGGACGCGACTGCGACCCAAAGAGCGGGCTGGGGTTTTTGAAAGAGTTACAAAGTTACCTAGACACATCGGTGGGCAATATAGTGAGTGTGTGCGGCCGGTATTATGCTATGGACCGAGATAACAGGTGGGAGCGGGTGAAACTGGCGTATGACTTACTAACTAAAGGCGAAGGCGAAAAAGCTGATGATGTGGTGAGCGCAGTAGAAAGAAGCTATGCTTCCGATGTAACCGATGAGTTTATTAAACCTATAGTTAGCACCGGTCACACTGCCACTATTAAAGATGGCGACGCTGTCATCTGCTTTAACTTCCGCACCGACCGCTGCCGCGAAATTACCAAAGTGCTTACGCAGGAAGATTTTCCTGACTTTGGCATGAAGAAGCTAAACCTGCACTACACTACTATGACGGTGTATGACCATAAGTTTAAAAACGTAGCTAACATTTTTGATAACGATGACCTGACCATGACACTGGGAGAGGTGCTGGAGAAAAATAATAGAACACAGGTACGTGCTGCCGAAACAGAGAAGTATCCTCATGTTACCTTCTTTTTTAGCGGAGGGCGGGAGAAAGAGTTTGTGGGCGAAACAAGACTAATGGCGGCATCGCCTAAAGTTGCCACCTACGATTTGCAGCCGGAGATGAGCGCTTTGCCTTTGACGGCGTTGGTGCTTGAAGAGATACAAAAGAAAGAACCCGATTTTGTGTGCCTTAACTTTGCCAATACCGATATGGTGGGGCATACCGGTGTTTTCTCTGCGGCCATTAAAGCGGCAGAAACAGTTGATGGCTGTGTAAAGCAAATAACTGAGCTGGCTCTTGAGAAAGGTTATACTGTACTGATTACTGCCGACCACGGCAATGCCGACTATATGATAAATGAGGATGGCTCGCCGAATACGGCGCATACCCTCAACCCGGTGCCGTTGTTTTTGGTAGATAAGGATATTAAGCCTACCCTGCACGAAGGCAAACTGGCCGATATAGCTCCCACTGTTTTAAAGCTAATGGGAATAGAACAACCGGTTAGTATGACCGGTGAAAGTTTGTATTGATATAAAACAAGAAAGCCAGCTTGAGGGTGGCTTTCTTGTTTTAAATAGATGATACTACTGTGTTATAAGTATTTTCTCTCTGTATACTTGTCCGCCTGCATCTACCTGTATAAAGTAAACTCCCGCAGCCATTTTAGCGCCAGGGCTAAAGGTGTAAGTTGAACCGGTGATAGAAATGTTATTTCGCTGCTCTATCAATTTGCCAGATACATCGTGAATACGCAACGATAGTTCGCTGGTGTTGTTTACACCCGAAAAGCGCAATTGGAAATTGCCATTAGAAGGATTGGGAATTATTTGCAGTTTGCTATTAGCAATAATTGGCTCTATTGCATTTATCAAATAGAATAATGTGCTGGATATAGTTGTACAGAAGCCATCGTTTATTTCTACTGTATATTGGCCAGGCTGAGTTGCTATCAACGTGCGGAAAGTATCACCCGGCAAGGCGTTTCCATTAAAGCGCCATTGATATTTTAACCCTTCGGAAGCTATTAATGTGTCGCCCGATATGGTAATAGTTGCTCTATGCACAACTACTGAAATAGTATCTGTTTGCCAAAATGAACCTGAGCACGAATCATGAATAACAGCCCATGCCTCAAAACCACCCGATGCATGAGTTAACAAAACAGTAGAATCTGTTATGATAGTATCTTTGGCAATAAGGTCTTTAAAAAACCATTCGTAGGTGTATGGGGCAAAGCCATCTTCAGCGTGTGCTGTAAGCCTTACACTATCGCCTGCACAAATCTCTTGTTTGTCAGATGTGACAAAACCACCTACAGCCACTCCCTCAACAGTCATTCTCCACATATTGCCCCGCGCACATAAGTAACCACACATGTCGCCACAAATCGAATCGCGGTTCTTTAGGGTAAATGTTACCTCGTACATTGCACACTGAGGCGCAATACAACCAAGATAGTTAGGAACAAAGCCCGTAATATTAAGAGCGCTTGCTCCGGGCACCAGGTTAGAGTCGGTAGTACAAGTACCTGTATATGGAGGATTGGCAGGGTTGCATGATAACAAGCCCGAGGTGGTATTACATTGGTTGTTTTTTACTTCCATACTTACCTGCGAAAAAGTACAAAAAGGAGGTGGAAGAGGTGGAGTGCCACAGGTATTGTCGTATGTCAGGGTATATTCAACATCCACATAAGAATTTGTTATTTGACTTTTTCCCGGTACCAGAACTGTCATATTATAATCGCAGCTTCCCAAAGCCATTGATGTAAATCCCATACTGCCAGATGGAAATCCTGTGCTTGTAAAATCCCCGTTTTTCGTAACTCCATACACAATAGGGTCAATGGTTAAGGGATAAGTATTATCCGGTTTGTTGAGCCATTCTATTGGTATCAGCATTTGCAGGGTATAATTGTTGCCATCGCGCAGCAGGTTGTATACTCCGTGCATACCAAATACTTTGGTGTCGATATAAACTGGTTTTTCATACGTAATCAGCGTTTCGCCTTTTTCGTTTTTAAGCAGGTAATCGCCTCTAAAATATCCTTCGGCTGTGTGGCTGCCATTGGGCTCTTCTACAATAGAAATGTTGGCAGGTAATGTAAAGTGGTCTTCAATTACCATCCAGCCGTGGCTGATGGGTAACTGTAGTGGTGCTGCAATTACAAAGTTGGTCTTAACCTGTCCGGCGCTGAACAACTGCTCCATTTCTATACCCGGCCAGATGTTCTTTACGTTCAGGCCTTCTTCGCCAATAGTGTAATTGGAATAGTCTCCATTTTGCTTTTGGGTGTAGAGGGTATTGTCATCGAAAAAGTGCAGCGAAAGGTCTTTATTAAACTCAAACTCAAAACCGCGCTCGTTCAGGCTGGTCAGTTTTTTATTCAGGTCACATTTGGTAGGCACCGGTTGGTTATCTGCGGTATATACACCCTGCGACTGTGGACGAAGGCGGGCATCTATAGTTCGCCACATATCATTGGGTGTCTTTTTATAGTGTAAGGGGAAGAAGGATTGCTGCGAGTAAGTATGCCCTTCCTTTTTAGGGTCTATAAACAAACGCGAATCGATGGTGCGCTTATCAATCAACTCTACACACTCTACACACTGGGCATTAACCGGGCGCACTCCGTACTCGGGGTGCTGCTTAGCCTGTGCCGATGAGTTTTTATCGAGCAAAGTGCTTGCTGTTTTCTGATCCCTGTTAAAAGTGGTTGTGTTGAATTTCTTTACATGCATTTGTGCCTGTAAGCTAAATACCAGTAGTGTGGTACATAGCAGGGTGATGGTGTTTTTCATGCTGGTTCAATTAGTGTATTACAAAAGTGGGCAATTGTAGCCTCAAACGCAATTAAAAATCCCTTTTTTCTTACATATAAAATCATTTGGCAGAGTGGTTTCGAAGCAATGGAATGCCATGGGTGGAAGTAATTGCCTCTTTCTTACGTGTTAAACCAGGTATTAACACTAATGCGCAATTCAAAGTGCAGCTTGTTATTTATAATAAACCCACGGCACGGTTTTATCGTTTAAAACTGAAACTGTGCGTTATGAAAAATCAAACTATAAATAAAGCAAGCAAAACATTGTTTCTAATTGTATTTGCTCTTGTGTTTGGCAATGGGGTATATGCCCAGCATTGTGCCGAGGCTACAGTGCCTAACAATACCGAATTTAGTAAACTGCAGGATGGCATGGGGTTTCTTGGGGCTTATGCCCTGCCTTGTATTGCCCGCGGAACTTATACCGAGGTGCAGATACCGCTGAAGACATTCCGGTTAATAAAACATCTTAACGGCGATGATACCGTTTACCAGATGCGTATAGTAAGCATAAGCAATCTGCCCGAAGGTATGTGCTGGGTAACCAATAAGGCCGATAATACTTTTGCCGCCGGCGAAGGTGGCAGCCTGATAGTAAAGGGAACAACTACCGATAACGCAGGCCAGTATAGCCTGAATGTGGTTGTTAGCTTTGATATTGCCGGCGATGGTACCTTTGGCCGTACTAATGAGAACTATAATAAAGTATCGAAAAGCGGGCGGATGATATTGCGTGTAAACGAGCCCGGCACAGCCTGCGAGCGCATTAATTACACTATACCCGGCAACACAGCGGGTGGGCCACCCGCCAGCAGTGCCATACAGGAACAATAGTGCCGGAGATAATCTGCGAAAGTTTCATCACTTTTGTAGGTATGAAAAACACTGCTGTTTCTATTGCACTATTGCTGGTTGTATCTTTTGCATTTGCACAGTCGCCTAAATACCGCGTGCTTGGTTTGCCGGTAGAACGTAACACAATAACGCTACGCCAACCGTGGGTAGGGGGTATGAACTCGCCACAGTTTTCGCCCATTGACCTGAATGGCGATAATCTGAAAGATCTATTTGTTTTTGACAGGATAGGTGATAAGGTGCTTACCTATATCAATAACGGTACCGGTGGCGCTTCTACCTTCGATTACTCACCCAAGTACGAGCAGTTGTTTCCTGGTTTTTTTGCATGGGCTTTGTCGCGCGATTATAACCACGATGGTATAGCCGATATATTTACGCACGTTAACTCGGGCATAGGTGTATTTAAGGGGCGCATGGATGGGGGCCTGTTGCGTTTTGATACTGTAAGTAACCTGCTGCTATATACCGACCCGCCTTATAAGGTTAATATCTGGACCAATATTGCCGATATACCGGTAATAGCCGATGTAAATTTTGATGGGGATATGGATATACTAACCTACGGTGTATTTGGTGCCGGTGTAGAATATTACGAGAATCAAACCCAGGAACATCCCGGTGACCCTCATTATGTTTTAGATTCTTTTCAGTTTACCAATCAAACTTTATGCTGGGGTAATTTTCAACAAAGTTCTATTAGCAATTCTATAGCCTTGAATGTATCTTGTAAAACGGGCGGTGCTGAATTGCCCGAGGTGGGTGGTGAGCGCCATGCGGGAAATGCCATTTTTAGTTTTGATGATGGTAACGACCACGATATTGATTTGCTGAACGGAAACATAGGCTACGATAACCTGATGTTTTTAGAGAATGGCGGCGACAGCTCTTTTGCTAATATCATAACCTGGGATTCAGTTTACCCGGCCTGCAATACGCATGTGTATATGCCTACTTACCCGGCAGCTTATGGGGTAGATATAACCAATGATGGGCTAGAAGATTTAATGATTTCGCCGAATGTAGGCACTGCTGGTGGCCGCGATATTAAGAATGTGCTGTGGTACAGAAACGTAAATAACCAGGTTTGCAATTTTGAGTACGAGAGCGACTCGATGCTGGTGGCTGATATGCTTGATTTTGGCACCGATTCTAAACCTGTGTTCTTTGACTTTAACAGCGATGGCCTGCAGGATATAGTAATTGGCAATTACGGTTATTTCCGCCCCTTTCAAACCTATAAAGGCACACTGGCTTACTATGAGAACATAGGTACTGCCACCCAGCCCCGCTAC
>DATGWP010000102.1:0-9336 GCA_035299425.1 Chitinophagales bacterium
GCAATTAGCCGCAAGGGGTTTACTTTGTGCAAACTAAGCACGGTGTTACTACAACCCTTGCAGGTTTGCAAAGCAAATAGCACTCTGCAAAAAATAATATACATTGTGTAATAACAATCCACCTTACTAAATGCACAAAATAGTTGTTCTTCTTTTTGCACTGGTTGCAGCACAATATAGCACTGCTCAAAAATACAATCCTGTAGCTAACCCGGCGGCAATAGTAACCATCGGCAAAGTCCGCTTTACCGTGCTTACCGAAAGAGTTATACGTATAGAGTATTCTCCAGACACTGTATTTAACGACATGCCCACTATCACTTTTCAAAACAGAAATTTACCGGTGCCTGTATTTGAAACAAAAAACGAGAATGGCCACCTGCTTATAACTACCAGTTTCTTAACCCTTGACTATACGCTGAATACCGGCAACTTCAACCGAAAAAATCTTCGGATTGAGTATAAAGACTCTGGCAGCAACTTTACATGGAACCCTGGCACCACCGACAAGCAAAACCTGAAAGGCACCACCCGCACGCTCGACGGCACATCGGGTAAATTCAGCTATCAAACCATGAAAAAAATAAAGCTGGAGGAGGGTATTATCTCGCGCAGCGGCTGGGCGCTGGTAGACGACTCGCAAAAACCCACCTTTGATAACAGCGAATGGCCCTGGGTGCAAAACAGCGCTACTGCCGTCAATACAGATTGGTATTTTTTCGGCTACGGCAGCGATTATAAAGCAGCACTGTTCGATTTTACCAGCATCTCGGGTAAAATATCGCTGCCGCCTAAGTTTGCCTTTGGCGTATGGTATTCGCGTTATTACCAATATACCGAACAGGATTTTAAAGATATAGTGGCCGGCTACGAAAAACACGGCCTGCCATTAGATGTGCTTGTAATTGATATGGACTGGCACATGACAAAAACATCTGCCCCCGAAGCTTTTTCAAAATTTAACCCACAGCCCGATGGTTGGACCGGCTTTAGCTGGAGCAAAAAATACTTTCCTGATTACGCCGGCTTTTTGACATGGACCAACGAAAAAAACATTCAAACCTGCCTTAACCTGCATCCGGCGTCGGGTGTGCAGGCACACGAAAATTCATACTCCCGGTTTGCGAAGGCCATGAATTTTGACACCACCGGTTGCCGTCCTATTGAGTTTGATATAACAAGCAAGCAGTTTGCAAAAAACTACTTTGATGTACTGCTGCATCCTTACGAAAAAGCGGGGGTCGATTTCTGGTGGTTAGATTGGCAACAGTATAGCAACACCAAACTTAAAGGAGTAAACCCTACCTTCTACCTTAACTATGTACACTTTAGCGATATGCAGCGGCAGGGCAAAAGGCCGTTGATTTTCACCGCTATGGCGGGCTGGGCAACCAGCGCTATCAAATTGGTTTTAGCGGCGATGTTTTTATAAACTGGAAATCGCTGCGCTACCAGCCTTGGTTTACCGCTACGGCAGCCAATGTGGGCTTCGGGTTTTGGAGCCACGACATAGGCGGACACATGAACCCCGTAAGTAAAAGCGCCAAACAAGACCCCGAGCTTTTTACCCGTTGGGTGCAATGGGGGGCTTTCAGCCCTGTGTTCCGCACACATGCCACCAACGACCCCGGCATAGAGCGGCGGATGTGGGAATACCCCAGAGCAAATTTTGATGCCATGAAAAAAGCACTGCTGCTACGCTATAGCCTGCTGCCTTACATTTATACCTATAGCCGCATGGCTTACGATAGTGGCGTTTCGCTAATAAGGCCGATGTATTACCAGCATCCCGCTAATGATGCTGCATATAACCACCCGGGCCAATATTACTTTGGGGATAACATGATTGTAGCCCCTGTAACTAAACCGGCACAAAAAAACGGAACAACAGAGCAAACAATATGGCTGCCCGATGGCAATTGGTACGATTTCAGAAATAATAACCTGCTGGCCGGAGGCCGGGAGATAAAGCAAAAGTATGCGCTTGACGAGATACCCGTTTTTATAAAGCAGGGAAGTATCATTGCTCAGCAGCAGGTAAAAAAACGGATTGAAGAATCTGTTTTAGATACGCTGGTTTTATCGGTGTATACAGGAGCCAATGGCAGCTTTAAGCTGTACGAAGATGACGGCACTACAGATAACTACCGCAACAATAGTTGCTCATTTAGCGCTATAAATTTAAGCCAAACCGATACAGTCTTGCAACTTACTATTAACCCGGATGGTAAAGAGTTTACAGGGCAGGTAAAAGAAAGAGTTTACGAGTTGCTGTTTATTAATTGCGATGCGCCAAAACGTATTTGGGTAAACGATATGGAAATAAAAGCCAGAAAGCATGACCCTTTGGATAAAGTACTACAGATAGATATTCCGGCTATGCCTGTAAAGCAACCGTGCACGATAAGGTTCACCAGGTAGTTTTACAGTTGGCTGATAGCCTGTGTAACCTGGGCAGTAGTAAGCACCGTTTTAAGTTTAGTAACCAACGCATTCTTAGCAGCGGTAGCCTTTTGCGAGGCAGAGCCATTGGTATTAACCACGGCATTACCCACCACCGTAAAATACTCCTGCACCATAGGCAAAACCTGTGCTGTCTGCTGTGGGGTAAGCCCAATTTTTGCGGCCCATTTATCTACTGTATATTTTGCACTTTGGTATGCGGCCGACTGGCCAACCGCGGTACCCACCTGCGATACGGTACTTGAAACCGTGCTTGAATTAACCGCGCAACCGCTAGCACAAAATAGTATGGCTGCCAGCAAAAAAGGGATAACTGAGTTTTTCATAACTTTTATTTAAGGTAGCAATTATAGTGTTAAATGGGAAAATGCTCTTACTAATAAACTAACCTATTTACTTGTATCTTGAAAAAGTAATTGTACTGTTATTGTCATACAGTTGGGTTGAGTCGGCTGAAAATATACGATAGTGTGAACCCAGCACCAGAACTTCGCTGGTTAGTTTTTCTACAGTAAAATCAGCCTGTCCCAGGTTAACATTAGGAACCCGGTTATATAAGTGGGAACTTGCCGGCACACCCCAAAACACTTTACGTCCATCATAAATCCACCTTCCGGCATATGCTTTAGTTGTAGAAGAAGCACCAATAGCACTTATAATTTCCGTAACATGCACAGAATCGTCTTCAATATTCATCTGCATCAAAAGTCCATAAGGGTCTTTCTCTACCCCATCCAGCGTGTAGTGAATAATGCTATTATTCATTTTAAACACCACTGTATCCACGTAGTTTGGATAAAAGTATGAAGCAATTGTTACCTGGCTAAAGTTTGTGAGCTGCCAGTTACCTACTAATGTATACTGTTCCTTTTTACAGCCACTCATAGCAATTGTAAAAACTAAAAAAATGACAGCAATAAATTTTGAATTCATTGTATGTTAAGAGATTTGGTTAGTAAGACTTTCTATTTACACCCAGGTAAAGCAATTCTACCCGGCGAAGCCACAGGGTTAAAATCCAGCCAGGCACCGAGCGCGATATAATAATTCTTATCTCCTGCAGTAAAAGAATCGCTAACCGGCTGATATTGCCTGTTCCTGATTATTTGGGATACATCAATTCTGGTAGTAGTCGGGGTAGCATCTATACAATTCAATTGGCGCGCTTTTCTCTCTGCGCGGTCATGCGCCGTATCTACCATCGCCCATGTTACACAATCTTCGCAGAAACCGTTGGTAAGCGTGTCGAGGTTATTAAAATACTCATCTATGTAAATTTCCACATAGCGGTTTAAGCATTTTACACAAGAATCATTTTGACAGGCCGCCCCCCAATGCCCCGGGGTACAAACACATATACCATTATCGCAAGTGCCATTATTAAGGCAGGCTGTTTCGCAGGTTCTGCGGCAGCCAGACCAGATTAACAGCATTAATAGTGTAAGCAGGCTCAGCGCCTTTTTCATATGTGGGATATTTGTAGTTCAAAAATAGCTTTTTGAACTACAAAACGATTGGAAACATAGTACCCTTATGTTCAAGTACCTGGCCCGGCAGTCCAGCTGCCTTCATACGGCACCTGGTTAAATTGTTCCTCGCTCAGACTATTGGCTGTATTGGTTAAATGATCGAGCGTGCTTTACAGCGCTGATTTTAGTTCGGGTTTGGTTAGTGGCTGTGCAGACATAAGTTGCTGGTTTACCATTTACTTACAAGGAGTGCAAGATTTTTGGAAGGACAGTCAGGAAGAGATATTTCCATTTCTGTACTGAATATTAAAAAGCTCTGAATTTAGCGATTCCAAACATTACTGTCAATGCATCTTTGGCATCTTGCTCTAGAAGTTCATTGACATTTACTTTGGCAGCATTTGCTCTATTACGAAAAGCATTCTTGTCATTTATATCACGATGATGGACAAAGGGATTTCTTTTCAAACGAAGAGTATCAATTTTATCAATCAAAAATTCATCAATAAAACCGTCATTCCTAAATCCCTCTAACAATTTGTAGAGCGTTTGCTTTGCTCTTTCATCTTGATTTAATCTCATTGAAAAGTATTCTTGAAATCGCCTTTCAATGAAAGATTGTGCTAAAACAATTGTTGCTATAAATTGACAATTTATGAAGCATGTTATGGTTTCATGGAAAATAGCAACAGACTCATCACTTGCAAATTCCCTTTGGCCATGCGGAAAAATCGTATTTACGTACCTTAATCTAGCTAACCTATCTTCAAAGCTTGTTTTATCATAAGTCAGTAGCTCATCCCTTACTATATCTTCATAATCCTTAACTTCTTCTCCAAATAAATTAGTATCCATCTGCTTGAGTTTACTTTTCCTAAATTAGTTACAGCCTAAAATATCCCACAAAAAAACCCTGTAAGCTATTACAAGGTTTGTGACAATATTATTACTAAAGGCATTTACCTACGCAGCCATTGCATAACTAGCATCGCCAGCAACAAAACGCAAAGTATTTTCCTTTACAAATTGCTGTATCAACCCCTTCAAAGAAAGATCTTCATCAATCTCAGACCATTCAATACCAACACCTTTGCTTATTAGCTTCCACCCATCCAATTGTTTTTGCGAAGCCTTCTTTAACCTGGCAAAAGAGGACAGTCGAATATTCAGAGCTTGACCCTTGTTCAGAAAAACGATAAGGCTATCTTGATTTTTCTTAGCTATCACTTCAGTAATACGAAGTCCCTTTTCAAAAATGAATTTGTCCAGCTCGTCTTTTGATCGCTTGTTTACTATTTTGTTATCCAAAGTACTCATTCCATTTTTGTATTAATAGTTCCCTGTTTGCCAGAACCAGTTCTTTAATATCTCTCCTCTCTTTCACCTTAAAGCCATAAGAGTATTCTTCTATACAAGATGGCACCAGCCAATACTTAGCATTGCCATCTCCTTTTGTGATATGAATATGGGGAGGTTCATCATTCTCGTTGCTATAAAACTTGAATTTATACCCATTTACTTCTAATACTGTAGGCATAAATTTTGACGCTCTTTATATTATGTGCTAAGATACGGAGATTGCTCGTTTCCACAAAACAAAAAAGCCTCTCTGATTTCTCAGAAGAGGCTTTTAAAATAAGGAGGCGACTACCTACTCTCCCGGAGGTTTAATCCAGTACCATCAGCGTGGAGGGGCTTAACTTCTCTGTTCGGAATGGGAAGAGGTGAACCCCCTCGCTATAGTCACCCTTAAGTTTATCCCGATGAAAATCGGGAAATACTTTGAGGTAAAGTTGCAATTAGCGTAAGTATAAAAGGAATGAACCCTTTACCCGTCCGACCGGATTTAGTATTTGATTACTAAACACCTGGCTAACTACTTGTTACCAATAAATTTAACATATTGGGTCGATGAAATCAAAAGTCCTTCGAAAAAAAATAGAAAGTAAACGGGCAATTAGTATCGCTCGGCTTTGATGTCACCACCTTTACACCTGCGACCTATCAACGTAGTAATCTTCTACGACCCTTAAAAGAAATCTCATCTTGGAGTTGGCTTCGCACTTAGATGCTTTCAGTGCTTATCCATTCCGAACATAGCTACTCTGCAATGCAGCTGGCGCCACAACAGATACACCAGAGGTTCGTCCGACACGGTCCTCTCGTACTAGAGTCAGCTCTCCTCAAATTTCTAACGCCCGCAACAGATAGGGACCGAACTGTCTTGCGACGTTCTGAACCCAGCTCGCGTGCCACTTTAATGAGCGAACAGCTCAACCCTTGGGACCTTCTCCAGCCCCAGGATGTGACGAGCCGACATCGAGGTGCCAAACCTCCCCGTCGATATGAGCTCTTGGGGGAGATCAGCCTGTTATCCCCAGCGTACCTTTTATCCTATGAGCGATGGCCCTTCCATATGGAACCACCGGATCACTTTGCCCGACTTTCGTCCCTGCTCGACTTGTTTGTCTTACAGTCAAGCACGTTTGTGCCAATGCACTCTACACACGGTTACTAAGCGTGTTGAACGTACCTTTGGAAGCCTCCGTTACTTTTTGGGAGGCGACCACCCCAGTCAAACTACCCACCAAACATTGTCCTCTTTATCGGGAGTTAGAATCTAATCAAAGGAAGGGTGGTATTTCAAGGTTGACTCCACGATGGCTGGCGCCACCGCTTCAAAGTCTCCCACCTATCCTACACATCATTTAATCAAATTCAGTGTTAAGTTGTAGTGAAGGTGCATGGGGTCTTTCCGTCCCGTTGCGGGTAATCGGCATCTTCACCGATACTTCAATTTCACCGGGCTCGCGGTTGAGACAGTGCCCAGATCGTTACTCCATTCGTGCAGGTCGGAACTTACCCGACAAGGAATTTCGCTACCTTAGGACCGTTATAGTTACGGCCGCCGTTTACTGGGGCTTCAGTCGGTAGCTTCGCTTACGCTGACCACCTTCCTTAACCTTCCAGCACCGGGCAGGAGTCAGACCCTATACTTCATCTTACGATTTAGCAGAGTCCTGTGTTTTTGTTAAACAGTCGCCTGGGCCATTTCACTGCGCCCTACCGAAGTAGGGGTTCTTTATCCCGAAGTTACAGAACAATTTTGCCGAATTCCTTAACCGCGGCTCACCCGAGCGCCTTAGGATGCTCTCCTCGTCTATCTGTGTCGATTTCCGGTACGGATTGCTTGAACCTAGCCTTAGAGGTTTTTCTTGGAAGTTTGATTAGGTGCACTATCACGTCCCCCGAAGGTTCTGTGTACTGTCGTAATTCAGCAATAACTGCGGATTTTCCTGCAATCATTATACCTACATACTTTAACGAACTATTCCGTCAGTTCGCGGCACTTTCACTACTCCGTCACCCCATCGAAATTCAAGCAAGTAACTGAATATTAACAGTTTTTCCATCGGAGGTCGCCTTTCGGCTGGTCCTTAGGATCCGACTAACCCTGATCTGATTAACATTGATCAGGAACCCTTAGACTTATGGCGAATATGTTTTTCACATATTTTATCGTTACTTATTCCTACATTTTCTTTTCTAGAAGCTCCAGCATACCTTACGGCACACCTTCGCAGCCGCTAGAATGCTCCCCTACCAGTGTATTACTACAATCCATATCTTCGGTACCACGTTTGACACCCGGTTATTCTTCCGCGCCCGATCACTCGACTAGTGAGCTGTTACGCACTCTTTAAATGATTGCTGCTTCCAAGCAAACATCCTAGCTGTTATAGCAATCGGACATCGTTTGTGTGACTTAACGTAGATTTAGGGACCTTAGATGATGGTCTGGGTTGTTTCCCTCTCGGCAATGGACCTTATCACCCACTGCCTCACTGCTGGATAAATTATATAGCATTCGGAGTTCGTCAGGGTTTGGTAGGCGGTGAAGCCCCCTAGCCCAATCGGTAGCTCTACCTCTATATAAATACATCCAACGCTGCTCCTAAAAGCATTTCGGGGAGTACGAGCTATCTCCCAGTTTGATTAGCCTTTCACCCCTACCCACAAGTCATCCGGAAGCTTTTCAACGCTTATCAGTTCGGACCTCCATGACGTGTTACCGTCACTTCATCCTGCTCATGGGTAGATCACAAGGTTTCGCGTCTGCCGCCACTGACTGTCGCCCTATTCAGACTTGCTTTCGCTACGGATCCGACTCTTGAAGTCTTAACCTTGCCAGTGACGAGCAACTCGTAGGATCATTATGCAAAAGGCACGTCATCACCCCACTAAAGGGCTCTGACCGCTTGTAAGCATACGGTTTCAGGTTCTATTTCACTCCCCTGTTCGGGGTTCTTTTCACCTTTCCTTCACAGTACTAGTGCGCTATCGGTGTTTGAGGAGTATTTAGCCTTACCAGATGGTGCTGGCAGATTCCCACAAGGCGTCTCCGACCTCGCGGTACTCAGGATACTACTATGTATAAGATTATTTCTTGTACGGGACTATCACCCTGTATTGTGCAACTTTCCAGAAGCTTCTAATCATAATCTTAAGTCAATATTGTAGTCCTACAACCCCGGAGAGGCACGCCTCTCCGGTTTGGGCTAATTCCGTTTCGCTCGCCACTACTCGGGAAATCACTAAATTGTTTTCTCTTCCTGGGGGTACTTAGATGTTTCAGTTCTCCCCGTTCGCTTACTATTGCTAGTATAATACCACTTCATGGTATTGGGTTGCCCCATTCGGAAATCTTTGGATCAAAGTGTATGTGCCACTCCCCAAAGCTTATCGCAGCTTATCACGTCCTTCGTCGCCTCTCAAACCCAAGGCATCCACCGTATGCTCTTAGTAACTTTCAAAATTTAATAATAAATCTCGAATTGTTTTAATTTCATCAACTAACCAATATGTCAAAGAACTTTCGCCGTAGGGCCTGTAGCTGTTCAGAAGATAATCCTTGCAGCGTGCCTTTAGCATAGTGAATTAAAAAGGTACTACCCTTAGTAATTCTAAGTAATATTTACTGTCTGTGGTTTAGTGGAGGATATCGGAGTCGAACCGATTACCTCCTGCTTGCAAAGCAGGCGCTCTAGCCAAATGAGCTAATCCCCCATTCTGGTTTTCACAGATAATGTAGTCCCGGGCAGAGTTGAACTGCCGACCTCTACATTATCAGTGTAGCGCTCTAACCAACTGAGCTACGAGACTATAGCAGACAGTTTTTTTAAAGAACGTTGAGAGTATAGAATACCTGGTGTTAGCCAGATACTTTCTACTTCAATAAATTTTGAAATAGTGGAAGAAACATAGTTCAGAACAGAAATTGCTCTAAAAAGGAGGTGTTCCAGCCGCACCTTCCGATACGGCTACCTTGTTACGACTTAGCCCCAGTTACTAGTTTTACCCTAGGCGGCTCCTTACGGTTACCGACTTTAGGTACACCCAGCTT
>DATGWP010000103.1:0-4590 GCA_035299425.1 Chitinophagales bacterium
CCGGCAATATCCTGCGCCTCTTGCAGTAGTTCAGGACTGATGGCGCATGGCTGCCAGCTTTCCTGGTAGTCGCCACGCTCTTGCCGGTGGCCTATTGGCGGACAGAAAAGAGTAGGCCCGCTTTTTTGTGTTACTGTCAACAAGGTAATCTCCGTATCAAATTTTACAAAGGCTTCTACAATCACTTCGGCCAGATCTCCGCGCTTACCGCTTTGCGAATAGTTCCATGCTTTTTCAATATCTGCTTCGGTTTTAATAGTACTCTGGCCTTTGCCGCTGCTGCTCATCAGCGGTTTTACCACGCAGGGTATGCCCACTTCTTTTACGGCACTCTGTAAGCCTTCGAGGGTTGTAGCATACCGGTAGTTGGCGGTTTTAAGGCCAAGCTCTTTGGCCGCTAAATCGCGGATAGCTTTACGGTTCATAGTAAAGTTGGCGGCACGGGCGCTTGGTACTACCTGCACGCCCTGCTTTTCGTAATCGTAAAAGCGCTCGGTGCGTATAGCTTCAATTTCGGGTACTATAATATCTGGCCGGTGCTTGGCCACAATAGCATCCAGCGCAGCGCCATCCAGCATATTTATTACCTCGCGCTCATCGGCCACCTGCTGTGCCGGTGCATCGTTATAGCTATCTACGGCAATTACATATTGGCCCAAGCGCTTGGCGGCTATTACAAACTCTTTACCCAGTTCTCCGCTGCCCAGCAGCATAATTTTCTTTGTCATTTATAGTGGTATTTTAACGGTATTCAGTGATGGCCGTAGCTGCTGAAAAATGATTTTTTATTTTTTATCCCCTAATTGTAAAATTACTTAGGTTTGTTGTGCAAAATAATAACAGCAATGCAAGACGACAAAAATTTGTTTACAGAGAAGGTTCCTGCCGGCAAAAGAACGTATTTTATGGATGTGATGGAGAACCATAAAGGTCACCGTTATATTAAGTTTACCGAAAGCCGTGCAAATGATGGTGAGTTTATCCGCCACACGGTGCGCATTTTTCAGGAAGATTTTGATAAAATTTTCGATGCGTTTGAAAAGATGAAGGGTTTTATACAAACCACTACACCGCCCGAGGCTAAAGAAGAAGAAACTAATTTTTAGCTGTAACCCAGCTTGGTACGGTAATACGGATATTATTCATTTTACCTTTTAAGCTGATATCCTTTTTGCCATCTGCCGGGGCTCCCCAGCTGCGCAGCTTACAGGCAAATTCGGCAGAAATGCTGAAATGCTTTTTGTCGCTTTCCCACACAAAATTGGTAATGTTTATTTTGCTCTGCTCTTTAATGTTGTAATAATTAGCCGATTCGTATTGCATGGCAATGGCATGAAACGAAGGCTCGCCGGTTTTATCTGCTTCGTAATTAATTTCTATTACTATGTTTTCGTTGAATAGGCGCCCCTCGGTAGCATTGTAAGTGGGGCCGTTGAATGTGGTGCTTATTAGTGTGCGGGTGGGTGTACGCCCATCCATTGAACCGGTTTTGCTCATTACTATACCACGAAAAAGCTGATCGGGCTTAAGCTGAAATGGTTTGCCATCCAGCGTGGCCGAAAATGAGGCAGCCTCATCGGGCCTGAAAGAAGTGAGGCACGCTAAAGCAAAAATAAGTGTTACGGAGGTAAATAACTGTTTCATAACGGGTGCCAATGTAGTAAAATGCCCCTTATTTTGGTAATATGTAATACTTGTATGAAACAAGGCAGGCTACACTTTCCAGGTAATAGCATCGGCGTTGGCCTCATCGAATAAATGCGGGTAGTGTATGCGTAGCTCCTGCACAAAGAGGTCGAATGGGAAATCATCGAACTGGCCATACTCGTGCAGGTAGTTCATGTATTTTTCGCCACCGTTATATTCGGCAAATATAGAGTCGTGCTCACCATCGAAATCGAGGGCATTGGTGCCAAATTTTTCGCACAGGCTTTTATTAAAGGCCGGCGTGCATTTAACCCATTTGTTATCTATCCAAAATTCGTTGTAGCCGTGAAAAACAAACTTATCGGTGCGCAGCATCTCTACAAATTTGCGGGTAGAGAGGTGATTTTGCACTATAGAAAACCCCAGGCGCGATGGTATACCGTGCACACGGCCGGCGGCGCACAGCAGCAACGATTTTTCGATACAATAACCCGAGCCACGTTCAAGGGTTAGCGATGCTGAAATTGCTTTGGGGTCGAGGATAAGGTTATAGGGATTGTAAAGTATTTCATCGCGCACGGCCAGGTAAAGGTCTACTACCTTTTGCTGGTTGGTTTTGCCGGCAGATGTTTTAGTGTGGGCGTAGTCAATTACTTTTTGGTTGTCGCTATCAATAAAGGCGGTGGGGCGAAGGTAGATGTCGAAGTTAGTACTCACTGTATGTTCGTTGTTTTAACCCCTTAAGGGTTCAAAACCCTTTAGGGGTTTTCTATAAACTTAATGTAAATTATTGCTGTGGTTTATTGCACATAGGTTTTTCGCCATGGCCGGGGCCGGCGCAGCAAGGCTTACCATCGGCCTTGCACTTTTCCATACATTCTTCTTTGCTTACAATGCAGCGGCCGCGCTCTTTACGCATAGCTTCGCAGGCTTCTTTGCCCATCATTTTTTCGCAAACGGCCTGGTCCATTACCACGCTATCGCCTTCCATAGTGCAGCCTGCCATAGATGTGGTAGTTGAGCAGTGCCCTCCGCCTTCTTTGTTTATAATTACCTGTTTATCTATGCGGCACTCTTTTTCGTGGTGCCCGCATTTGCCGCACTTGGTAAAAGCTTTAGTGGCGGAAAACCCAATAGCCACAAGCGAGAGCACTATAACCAGCCAGGCCAGCATTTCGAAAACGGGCCCTAAAAAATCGCGTTTTACTTTAATAAGCAGGAAAACGCCGGCTGCCAATGCAAGAATTAATAAGGGTACTGCTATCATGTTTTTATTTTTACAGTGCTAATATAATCGGGTTTTTGGCAATACAGTTTTGCGATTACATTCGCCCCGTTTAAACTAACATCCCTTACCAATAATTAACTATGATTAACCTGGAAGAAGAAAAATCGAAGTTCCGTTTTAAAATGAAACTGGATATACGCTGGAGCGATATGGATGAGATGCGCCATGTAAATAACGCCGTATACCTAACCTACTTTGAGCAGGCGCGCGTTTACTATTTTCACGAAGCCTGTGAGTGGAACTGGAAAGAGATTGGCGCGATTTTGGCGAACGCACACGTAGATTATTTAAGGCCTGTGGTGTTTCCAAATCCAACTTATGTATATGTGCGTACCAGCAAACTGGGCAATAAAAGTTTTGAGGTGCACTATCTTATTACCAGTTTTGTAAACGGAGTGGAGGAACTGACTACTACGGGGTATTCTACCATGGTGATGTTTGATTACAAAACCAATAAGAGCGTGGCTATGCCCGATTATTTGCGCGAGCGTATAGTTGCTTATGAGCCGGGATTGAACAATAATCAGTAATATAAACGTTAGTAATTGCGATACATATGTTGTTACGAATAAATCCGGATAATATTGACGACCGCCTGATATGGCAGGTAGTAAACTGCCTGCGAAAAGGGGGGGTAATAATTTACCCTACTGATACGGTGTATACACTTGGCTGCGACCTTACGCACCGCGAGGCGTACGAAAAGGTTTGTAAGATAAAGGACATAAAGCCGAATAAGGCCAACTTCTCGATAGTGTGCTATGACCTGAGCCACATTACCGATTTTACTATGAGCGTGCCCACGCCGGTATATAAGATGATGAAGCGGAGTTTGCCCGGGCCTTATACGTATATATTAAACGGCAATAACAACCTGTCGAAAATTTACGGCTACAATAAAAAGACGGTAGGTATACGTGTGCCCAATAACACGATAGCGCGTGCTATTGTAGATGAACTGGGAGCACCTATACTTTCAGCATCTATTAAAAATGAAGATACTGTGCTGGAGTATATTGCCAGCCCCGATGAGCTATATGAGATATACGAAAACATTGTAGACATAGTAATAGACGGCGGGCCCGGTGGGCTTATCGCATCTACAGTGGTAGACTACACCGGTGCTGAGCCGGTACTGGTGCGCGAAGGGGCGGGTGTGTTTCCGGTGTAGCCCCTCTAAATCTCCCCTAAAGGGGAGACTTTAACAGCCGCCACCATCACGAATATATATTCTCTAATGTTTCTTAAAATGGATTTAGTAGCTGGTGGTTGTGCTACTATTGCTGCAACAATTTTTTTTACTTTTTTTTAAAATATTCTATAGCATGAAAAGCGCTCTCATTCTTTTTTCTGCCTTTGCACTATTAAGCTTTACGGCTAAAAATATTGCCTATAAAGTTGACACTAAAGCCAGTGTGGTAGAATGGGTTGGTAAAAAGACAACCGGGCAGCATACAGGCACTATTGCTGTGCAAAGTGGCGCGTTGAATTTTGACCGTACTATACCCGTAAACGGCGAGTTTGTGTTGGATATGAAATCGATAATTGTAACCGACATTAAGGATGCTGAGAAGAACCATGATTTTGCCGAACATTTAAAGAATGATGATTTCTTTTCGGTAGATAAATTTCCTGCGTCAACTATATCCGTTAAG
>DATGWP010000104.1:0-13667 GCA_035299425.1 Chitinophagales bacterium
TGTAAGAAACATAAATTTAATATAAATGGCACCTATCCCTTCAAGCCACTTAAAAAATTGAAGGGAGGGCACTGTTTTGTTTGTTTGAAAAATTAAGTGGACTTTTGGGTAAACTTAAAAACTACCCCATGAAAACGCACCTATATTTTAATATGCCTAACGGGCAGCCCGTAATAGTATTTGTAGCCCACATAGCTTACATTGACACTAATGCCGGAAAAGCTAACATACATATGAATACTGGTGGCGGTGCAAGTGCTACAATAAATACCAGCTATAAAATTGACGAGTTGCTTAAACTGATAACAGGTTAACCTACCTGAATAAAGCGCCTTTGCTTTGGAAATAAATAATGATAGGCTACCCTGCTAAGTAGGGTGCCTAAAAATGTGCCTATAAAACAGGCTGTACATATTATAATAAACTGTAACATATTTGATTAGATTGAATGTGTTAATTAATGAATAAAATTTGCATAAATAGCTGAAAATGAGTAACTTAGTAGCACAAAAGCACTACTAAGATGGCTACAAAATACACTATAAACATCTTTAAAAAGGAATACAGCACAGAAGCTGCCTGCCTAGATAGAATACTAAAGCTAAAATACCCCGACCTTAAAACCTGCCCTAAATGCAACAGAGAGGCAACCTTTACAAGGATAAAGACAAGACCCTGCTACCACTGTGATAAATGCTACTACCAGATATACCCTACTGTGGGAACCATATTTGAAAAAAGCACTACACCTTTAACCAGTTGGTTTTTTGCTATGTATTTGTTTACTGCAAGTAAGAATGGGCTAAGTGCTAAAGAACTAGAGAGACACTTAGGGGTAACATATAAATGTGCCTTTAGAATGCTGCATAAAATTAGAAGCATACTTGAAAATGATAAAGACCTGCTAAGTGGTGTGGTAGAACTGGATGAAACCTTTGTTGGAGGAAAAAACATAAACAGGCACTATGACAAGAAAATACAAGGATGCCAGGGTAGGAGCCATAAGGACAAAACCCCGGTATTTGGAATGCTGGAAAGAGGTGGTAATGTGGTTGCAAAAGTGGTAAAAGATACCAAGATACAGAGCATAATACCAATAGCTAAAAGGACAATAGAAGAAGGCTCAATTGTATGCACTGATGAATATAGTGCCTATGATAGTTCAAGACCTGACTACATACATGAAAGGGTAAATCATAATATAGGCCAATACGCTAATGGAGATGTAACCACCAATAGAATAGAGAACTTTTGGAGTAATGTAAAAAGAACCCTAAAGGGGAGCTATATTACTGTAAGCCCCAAATACCTACAGAACTATGTAAATGAATGCACCTTTAAATACAACAATAAAGGCAATAAGAACCTGTTTAATGAGCTATTAGAGCATATTTAATAGTAGGGGTGTATTCTCCTCTGGGTAGCCTTATGTGAGGAGCCGCTAGGCAAACCACCAACCCTAAACAACCAATTGCATTTTTTCCTTCCTTGTATTGTTTCTTTCCTACATTTGACACATGAGAAATATATATCTATTACTATTTGCTTTACCTATAATCTTAAATGGTTGTACTAAAAACAATCAGGGTCAACCTGATGATTTTGCTTATTTAGAAGTTAATCAAACCTATGTTTTACATAGTAGCAGTGACCAAGCATTACAGACCTATGACATTGATAATGATGGCCAGGTAGATTGGGGGTTTAATTATTCACTTGACATTTATGGACTAGCTACTTATGGAAGTAATTATAATAGTTTCATAAAGATAAATAGCAATGCAGTTAAAATACTACCTATTAATTACACTGTCAGTAGCACAGAATTCTATTCTTCTATTGGAACTCGTATACATATCTGGGGAGAACTAGACAATAATATACATGTAAATCCTGCTGTACTTGGTAATGGTGATTTTTACATTGGCTTTAAATCTCAAAATCCAACTTTTACCAATACTTTTTATGGTTGGGCTAAACTTAATCTTAGCGCAGATGGGAAAACATTAATTGTAAAGGATATGGCTATAAATACTATTAATGGAGGAAGTATAAATGTAGGACAGCATTAGATTACTATTTTAAAACCAAATCAAACATGGAACAGTTAGAAGAAAGAATTACTAAGTTAGAGTTAAAAGTAGCTGCTGCTTTAGATGTAATTGCAGAGAGATTAGCCAAATCATCAGGACTGCCACCAGATTCTGAAAAGGAATTTATTTTACAGGAGATTGACCAGAAAGCAAGAATTTTAAGTAAGCAGAAACCTTAGTTAGTTTCCAATCTTCATTTCTGAAGTAAGCTCTCAAATCAAACTTACTCCAATCTTCTGGAATTTCATTTTTATTATTTATTTGAGGCTCTTCTTTTATATCGTTTTGCATAATTGAATATTGTATAGGTTAACATTGTTTAAATAATTAAGGGGCTTTAATTAGTCCCTTTTCTTTTTCATTGCCTACTACCATAGGTTTTAAATTTGACGTCAGTTACAAAACCTAAATGGTAGTTTAGGCTTAAATAAAGACACCCTGTAAGAGGTGCATATAGCTGTTTAAATTCTCTAACAGACCAAGCTGGAAGACTTACCATCTGGCATATTTCTCTAAAATTCAAAAGGAGGCATGGGTGCCAAACCACATACAACTATTGTTTTTGGAAGTTTCTTGGGCAAATTTTGCCCAAAAATTTGATGCTTTATCCCCTAGTAGGTAAAATTGCAGAAATATTAATATATGAAACCAAAATTTAAAGTTGGAAATAAGGTAAAGATTAATGACAGCACAGTTATAATGACTATTATAAAAGTGTGTACAAACCCAATTCGTATTATTATCTTAAATAGACCACGACCTACACCACAATTTAATGGTAAATACCTATGTAAATGGGAGGTAAACAATAAGCCACATCAGTTAGAATTTCCTGAAAGAATGTTGCAATTGGTGCAATAACGCTATTTTGGTATTCTAAAACCACATAATATGGCAGAAAGACAACCTAAATTTGAGGTAAATCAAGAAGTAAAGACTTCTGATAGTCCAGTAATGAGAGTATCACATATAATATTAGGAACATTTTATGGGCCAAATAATTCTAAAGGCATCCCAACTATTTTAAGAGAATTTGCTGGTGATTATAGATGTCAATGGTTTATAGATGGGGAGATGAAGCAAGGTGATTTTGCAGAAGAAACACTAACTGCGGTTTACCATTACTAATAATGCCGTGTACCCCCTTTCAATATCTTCCAGTGTTGGATTTGTTAGTGTTTTAGCTATTTCAAAACTAATTTCAAGACATTTCAATTTAATTTGGTTTGTTATCACCTCTTTCATTTTATTTTTTGTTTAGTCCTATTAGGCTCTATAGCTTCTAATAGGGATTGTTCATTAATGTACATAGTTTTAGGCTGTTTTCTGGGCAATAGTGCCATTCAAACCACACCAATAAGGCTGTTTAATTAAAGAGAGGTGGGTTGATGGTGCTGGTGCCATATAAATTATATATGTTTGCTGTATTTAGTCCTATATTCCAAACTCAACTTTCCAGCTAAACACCGGCACAATACCAAGATTGGTTTTAGTTTCAACCATCTGGGTTTCGGGGTTGTAGATACGCGCCGCTACATTATTGCGGTTAATTATGTTTTGCGCATCAAACGATAGCATCCACGAATACTTCTTTTTGTTTCGCCTGAAACTAACCCCAAAATCTATCCGGAAATAATCGGGTAATTTTTCGCTAAAGGCTTTGTCTGTCTGGTAAACAGTTTCGTTGGCAGCAATGGATTTGGGTAAGTCAACAGGTGTAACTTTATTGCCGCCGCGCCATATTATTTTGGCGTTTATACCTATTATGTTGTTCTTCTTTTTACCTACTACAAACTCTTTACCGCCCAGGGCATTTAGCACATAATTTACGTTATAAGTTGTGTTACGCCACCTGCCATCGGCGGCCCGGTATTTTGAGTTAAAAAGCGAAGTGGTGAGCATAAAAAAGTAGTTTTTAGAGAAAAACTTCTCAATTGTCAACTCAAGCCCATAATTATAACCTACGCCATTGCTCTTAAGCGGAATATTTACAAACCCATCATCGTAATTTACTATCGAGAAAGTTCGGCCATTGGTATCGACACCAATAGGTACATTGAATAGGTACTGGAAGTAAACTTCGGTTTTTAAACGAAAGTCTTTATAAAAGCTGAAGTTATAGCCGGCAACAGCATGAAACGCCCTTGAAAAATCGAGATTGCGGTTACCACCCTGCCTACCGGCATTGTAAGAGACGTAGGTAGATACTGCGTCTATACGGCTGTGTAATCCAAGCCCAAAACTTACAGACTGCTTTTCGGTAGCTTTGTATTCTGCGCTTATCCGCGGTTCTGGATAGAACTTATTATTCAGCAATGAAAACAGTAGGTGCATTCCACTATTTAACTGAAACCGCTCTGTAAAACGATGTTTCCATTGCACATAGGCCTGCACCATAGACGTGTTTCCTGTAAAGTCAACCTGTTTTTCTACCCGCTGGTTTAAGTATGAAAATCGCTCCCGGAATAATCTGAAATCAATGTTACTGTATACTGCCCCCAGCCTTACCACATTACGGGCATCTATTTTGGTATTGAGCATAGTTGCAGCCCGCAGGGTTTTGTAAATAAATTTTTCATTTCCGGTTTCAAACCGGTTAAAGTCATAATCAACCGTATCGTCGGTACTGCCATTATTGGTATAGCTATAACTAACTACCGTTTTAATATAGGTGCGGTTATCTTTAAACGGAAACAGGTGGGTAATGCCTGCTACACCCATCATCTGTTTTTGCGCAAACTCGCTTTTGTCGCTTATGGTTTTCCATTCGCTGGTATCGCTTTTTACCTTATTGCCTAACGAACTTAACCCACCAATGCCAAAGAGGGTAAAACTGCCCGCTTTATTTGTAGGGAAATAGAAGTTGAAGCAAAGGTCCTGGTATTTGGGGGTTACACTACCGCCTATATCGAAGCCGGTAAGCGCAAACAACTCGAGGGTGGAATAACGGTAATTTACCAGATAAGAGCCTTTATACTTTTTACTAAAGGGCCCCTCTATAGCTGCCTCGGCCCCTAAAATGCCCAACTTAAGGGCGAACTCCCATTTTTCTGAATTACCCTTTCGAAGGTTTACATCAAACACTCCGCTTAAGGCGTTTCCATACTCCGCAGCAAAAGCTCCCGAAAAGAAATCGGTATTGGTAAGCATGTTGGAGGATAGGATACTTACCCCACCACCGGTAGAGCCCTCGCTGCCGGCAAAGTGGTTGGGATTGGGTATTTCTACCCCTTCCATACGCCAAAGCAATCCGCGGGGCGAGTTGCCCCGCACTACTATCTGGTTGTTTTCGTCGTTGGCGGTAACCACTCCAGCAAAACTTTGGGCCATCCGGGCCGGGTCGTTTTGGGTGCCTGCATAGCGGTTCATTTCTTCTGCTGAAAAGGAACGGGCGCTAATGGGGGCAAAGTCGTTATTGGCTCTCGATTTGTCCTTTTGTGCCACAATTTCTACTTCTTTCAGGTTGCTTACTTTTTCCTGCATCTCGATATTAAGCACCAGATCGCGAGAGGAGATGACCAACAACTCGCTTACAACTACATCATCGTAGCCTATGTAGGAAAACCTGAGCGACTGGCGCCCCACAGGAGCATTTTCTAACCTAAAATTGCCCTCTATATCGGTGGTTGTGCCCTGCGGCGGGGTAACATTTAACAGTAGCACATTTACGCCAAATAAAGGCTGGTGGCTGTCTTTATCTATTACTTTGCCCTTAATGGTAGTGGTGAATTGCTGGGCTACGGCAGAATTGGAGGTAAACAGCAACAAAAGGCAAATGGTTACCAGGCGCATAATACGGTTGTAATACGATAAGATGACCGAAGGTAAAATTTTTGAATACAGTTTGATAGATTAGCGCGCTAATGAAGAGTTTTCTGTTTTCTGTTTTATTGGTGATTGCATTTGCAATTAGTGGCTGCAAGCCAGGCTGTAAAGATGTAAGCTGTCTTAATGATGGTGAGTGCATAGCCGGTGGCACCTGTCAATGCGAAGGGCAGTGGGGCGGTATGTATTGCGACTCGCTTTGCCCGCAAGGCTACGAAGGTATATACTGTAATATACCATCGCGCAATAAGTTTATCCGTACCTGGAACGCCACTACATCGTCGCCATCTACGGGTATGAAAGAGCATTCTTTATTTGTTACCACCGGCCCTATAGTGCAGCAGATACTTATTACCAATTTTAACGATGAGCACTTTACGGTAGTGGGCACTATAACCGGCAAAAGTAAATTTGATATAATGTCGCAGAATGCTACCGGAAATTTTACAGGAGTCGTAGTGGGTTCCGGTTACCTTAATGGCGATAACATGGCCATAAACCTCACCAAAGGGGGCGTAGATTATTTTGCTAATTGCAACCGATGAGATGAAGATAAACGTAGATGTAATTTACAGCGATGAGGACCTGGTAGTAGCTAATAAACCTGCCGGCATAACCGTAATACCCGACAGAATACACCCCGAATGGGAGACCGTGCAAACCATTCTTGAAAAGCAGTTTGGCAAGTTGTGGATTGTGCACCGCATAGACCGCAACACCAGTGGTGTATTATGTTTTGCCCGCAATGAGGCAGCGCACCGGCATGTATCACTTCAGTTTCAAAACCATACGGTTAAGAAAGTATATGCGGCTATTGCCACAGGCAGAATGAAAGCACCCCATGGCGAGATAAACGAGCCGATAGCTGAAAATATGGCCCGGCCGGGAAGCATGCTCATTCATAAGCGCGGTAAAGAGGCTCATACTATTTACGATGTGGTGGAGGAGTTTAAACATGCCTCGCTTTTAAAGGTGGAGATAAAAACCGGCCGCACCCACCAGATACGGGTTCACCTGGCTTATATTGGAAATCCATTGCTGGTAGATGAGCTATATGCCGGCAAAGAGGCTTTTTATTTCTCTACTATAAAGCGTAAATACAAAGCCACCGATGAGGAGGAAAGGCCCACTATAGCCCGGCTGACCCTGCACGCCTCACAAATCACATTGCAGCACCCTGCTACCGGCAAAGATGTAACCTTTGAGGCGCCCCTGCCTAAAGACCTGGAAACAGTGTTGAAGCTACTTCGCAAATACGATGCATAGAAGACGAGTATATGATTGTGTTTTCGAAAAATCTTAGCATGTTTGGAATATAATAGCTGCCTATGAAGAATCTTTGCATTTTACTTACCACAGTAGTTTTGTTTCAATCGTGCAAGAACAGGATTAATAACACCGTTGAAACAGTAGGCAGAGCCGACTCTGCTACGGTAACAAAGTTTGAAAATTTCAAGGCAGATTTTGTAGAGGAACTTTGGGAAACATACCCGGGCTGGGCTACCGGTGCGGGATACCATAAATATGATTCGGTACTTATAGTGCCCGATGCCAAAGCGCGCGCGGCTGAACTTGCCTTTGCTGACCGTATAGACGATCAACTGGCAGTAAGTAGTTTTAATAAGCTGGATGCCAATAATAAAACCGACTATAAGCTAATTCAGAATTTTACTAAAGGGATCCGGTTTAGTATTAATGAGTTTAAAAGTTACGAGTGGGATCCCTCTAATTACAACATTGGTGGTAGCTTGTTTGATGTGATTGACTATAAGCAAAGCGCATTGAATGACAAACTCAGGGCCTTAACCATAAAACTGCAGAATGTGCCTGCTTACTATGCAGCAGCCAAGGCTAACATCAATAAGCCTACCAAAGAGCACACACAGCTGGCTATACAGCAAAATGAAGGTTCACTGTATTTTTTCAATTCCATCTTCCCTGATTCTCTGAAAGTATCTACCCTTAACAATGCCGAAAAGGCTGAGTTTGAAAAAAATGCTTTGGCTGCTAAAAATGCAATGCTGGATTATGTGGCGTGGTTAAAGGAGAATTATCCGGCCACTGACTCTTCTAAATTCCGTAGTTTCAGGATAGGGAAGGAACTTTACGCCAAAAAGTTTTTGCTGGATGTAGACTCCCGTTACACCGCCGATGAAATGTTTAAGAAGGCAGAGGAAAGGAAAAAATACCTGCATGAGGAGATGAATAAGCTGGCGGTGCAACTGTGGCCTAAATATTTTGGCAGCCCGCTAAAAGAAAATAAGGACAGTAGCCTGGCAAACATTAAAAAGCTAATTGACAAGATAAGCCTTCAGCATTGCAAACGGGAACAATTGCTTACTACTATTGAAAAACAGCTGCCCGAGCTCACCGCTTTTATAAATGAGCATAAGCTAATAGACCTGGACTCAACCAAGCCCTTGAAGGTACGTAAAACGCCTGATTATGCTGCAGGCGTAGCTGGGGCCAGCATAAACTCTCCGGGGCCATACGATAAAGAAGCCACTACTTACTACAATGTGACCCCGCTTACAAATTACACAGCCGCGGAGGCAGAAAGCTATCTGCGCGAGTACAACGATTATGTGCTACAGATTCTGAATATTCACGAAGCTATACCCGGCCACTATACGCAGGGCATTTATGCCAACCGCTCGCCAAGCATTATTAAAACTATTTTAGGCAATGGCGCAACAATTGAGGGCTGGGCTTGTTATGTAGAGAGAATGATGATTGAAGAAGGATATAAACCATCGCCCGAAATGCAATTGTTTTACTACAAATGGAACCTGCGCGAGACCTGTAATTTTATACTTGATTACAGTGTGCATTGCAATGACTGGACAAGGGAGCAGGCTACCACATTGCTTGAAAAGGAGGCTTTTCAGCAGAAAAAGGAAGCCTCGGAAAAATGGAGAAGGGCTACCTTAACGCAGGTACAGCTAACCAGCTATTTTACCGGTCTGACCGAAATATATGAGCTACGCGAAGAGATAAAAAAGGCAAAAGGCAGCGATTTTGATTTGAAAAAATTCCATGAACAATTTTTGAGTTATGGCTCGGCACCGGTAAAAGAAATTCGGGAATTAATGAAATAGGTGTTTAGATATTCGTAAAATTATGTTGTTTAGCTGAATAATTTTGATGTACCCCTTACGTGACGATGACAGATAAAAGCGGACTACTTACCATTCAAAAATTCGTCTTTTTGCTAGACGATTTTCATTACCAGGAGTTTTGTCATAACCTGGAAGCGGGTAATGCTGCCCTATCGCTTAAGTTAGTAAAGGCCATACACGATAAGCTTCCGGCCTTCGATACACACGAAGAATTGTGCATTAAGATTTACGACAGTATTAAGCAAAAGCAGAATTTTAATCAGCTTAGTTCGTATACCTTCAAATTGTCATATTTGCTAGGGCAAAATTACCCTAATTACCTCCACCACAATGTATCGCTTATAGAAAGGCTGGTAAATGATGGAGAAACCGATGCGGCTAACTTCAGAGGCAACTGCCTGCAGGATATTGCTGAAGAAATAGAAGATTTTCAATCTCTTTCTTTTGCGCTAAAGTTTTTGACACAGCAGGCTTTTTTAACCCGCGATTCGGTAACCGGCTTTAAACTAAATACTGAACTGGAGAAAACACTGGGCAACGAGCAAACCTTTAACCGCATTATACATTCGCTGCGTACTACGCTATATGTGCCCTCGGAAAGTAAGAATGCTGAAACCCTGGCCAAGCTAAAGGACTTTTACCGGTTTTATCATAATCACTTCTCGGTATCTATTCGCATTTTAAGCATGTATGCCTATTTGTATACTGTTTATTATTTCAACCCCGGCATGTTCGATAGCGAAGAAGATTTGGGCTTGATTAAGCAGTTAGATAAAGAACTGGTAAATAACAGCCACGTAGTGTTCCCGTTCCTTTTTGATATTAAAGGCATATTCGGGTTCCTGCTTTTGAACTCGCCGCTGGCGCGTAACGAAACCACCGAGGGCAAAAAGCATTTTAAGGAGCTTACCAAGCACTACAGCGCCATAAAATTCTGGAAGAATTACCTGAACATGCCTCAGATATTTTCTATTGCAGTTCAAACTACCCGGTTTATATCTACCTACCACTACCTGGTGCACCGCAGCGATTACAACAGCCTGGTGCAGGCAGGCGATATGCAAACTATGAAGCAGCTGAGCGATAAGTGTGCCGAGCTGCTTGAACTGGATGTATGGAAGCGGGATTACAAAAACGACCTGGTAAGTGTGCAGATGCTATATGGTGCATTGCTGGTGGTAGAGGGCGGACCAAATATTAAGAAGGGGATAGAAGCGCTGGAATCGTTGTTGACTTCATACCAGCAGCTAAACCTTTCGGGTAGTACAGATAGCGTTTTCCTGGCCCTGATGATAGGCTACTTTGCTACCAAAAAATACGATAAGTGCGCCGATACCTTTAAGCGCTACCAAAAGGTAATTAAAGATAAGCCGGTATATGATGGCAATGATATAAGTATACATACCTATTACTACCTATCTCGCTGGCTGGAGTCGCAGAGCAAACAATATATTACCAAACTGGAAGCTAATTATCAACGCGCTATAGAAACAGGTGGCCCGCAGAAAGCTATTGAAGAGTTAGTGGCTTACTTTAAAGTGCCTATGCAGGTTGTGGCAGGTTAGTTTTGCAGTTGATATATAAATACCATTTAGCATCCTAAATCTTCTATATTCGTTAATATGCTTTGGGCTATTGCAGGTATTATACTGGTGGGCTTAGTGCTCGTGTTTCTCGAAATTTTTCTTATTCCGGGTACTACACTTTTTGGCGTGGTGGGTGGCATAGCTTTGCTTATAGGTATCATTCTGGTGTACACTACCTTTGGTAGCCACTGGGGCAACATTACTGCCGGAGGCACTTTTGTAGCAATATTAATTGCTATTGTGGCGGGGTTTAAGGTGATACAAAGCAATAAACTGGCTATGAAGGCCGAGATTACAGGCAAAGTAAATGAGTTGGATAAAGGCTTATATGCTATTGGCGAACGGGGTATCGCTGTATCTGATTTGCGTCCGAACGGAAAAGGAATGTTTAGCGGAAATAAAGTAGATATTTACACCAATGGCGATTATGTAGACCGCGATACCGAAGTAGAGATAATAAAAATCACCAACGACAAAATTTTTGTAAAACCACTTAAATCATAAACCCCATGGAGTTATCTGTAATTGCACTTGCAGTCATTATTATAGTCGTCATTCTTATCCTGTTCTGGCTGCTGCCCATTCCGCTTTGGCTATCCGCTAAGTTTGCCAATGTACATGTAAGTTTGATGCAGTTGGTTTTTATGCGGTTCAGACGTGTACCACCATCGGTAATTGTAAACGCCATGGTAACTGCTACTAAAGCGGGCATTCCAATTGAGCGCGACTTATTAGAAGCCCACTACCTGGCGGGCGGTAATATTGGCAAAGTAGTTCGTGCACTTATCAGTGCAGATAAAGCAAATATTGAACTTGATTTTAAAGCAGCTACCGCTATTGACCTGGCGGGTCGCGATGTTTTTGAAGCTGTTCAGTTATCCGTTAACCCTAAGGTAATAGAATCTCCACCGGTAACTGCAGTAGCTAAGGATGGTATACAGTTAATTACCCGTGCCCGTGTAACGGTGCGTGCTAACATTAAGCAACTGGTGGGTGGAGCAGGAGAGGAGACAGTGCTGGCGCGTGTGGGTGAAGGTATTGTTACCTCTATCGGTTCGGCGGCCTCGCATAAATCTGTAATGGAGAATCCTGATAGTATTTCCAAGGTGGTATTGGCCAAAGGCCTTGATTCGGGTACAGCCTTCGAAATTCTTTCTATTGATATTGCGGATATCGACATTGGTAAAAACATTGGAGCAAGTTTACAAATGGACCAGGCCAACGCTGATAAGAATATTGCACAGGCCCGTGCCGAAGAGCGCCGCGCTATGGCTATAGCCCTTGAGCAGGAAATGAAAGCCAAAGCGCAGGAAGCCCGCGCCAAAGTAATTGAAGCAGAAGTGCAGATACCTATGGCTATTGCCGAAGCTTTTAGAAGCGGCCACCTGGGTGTGATGGATTATTACAAGATGCAAAACATACAAGCAGATACCGGTATGCGCGAAAACATAGCGAAGAATCCGGGCGACAAAAAATAAATCGTTGGTTTATTAACCATAGAAAAGCCGCTACAAAATTTTGTGGCGGCTTTTTCATTTATAGTTGCAGCAATGAAATAAAAATGTGCTTTAATAAATTTTCGTAAAATTTTAAAATTTGCGGGCCATGTTTCAAAATTTTAATACACATTTGCATCGTATTAAAAATCACAACTCACAGTTAGAAAGAAATGAAGGAAATTGTAAATACTAAATACACTGTTGCCCGCGGCAAATCTGCCGCTTGTGCAAGGGTATTTATTTTACGCGGAGACGCCTTAACCATAGACGCGCATCCCATACTGCACAGCCTGTGCACGCCCTTCTTCCCCAGACGTTGATACTATAATCCAGCCTTAAAGTATTGCGGTGGTATGCCGCGATATAGTATGTGGCGTTATTCGCCGCGTGCATCTTCAATATTTATTGTTTTAATTTTTTGTAATTAAAAATTGCTTTTCATCAATGGAGCAAACTTTTTTAATTTCTGTTGCAGAGCAACAGCACGAGCATTTTGCAGAAATTATTTGCCAGGAAATAGAAAACTCGGCCAAAGCAAGGGGGACCGGTATTGCCAAACGTTCGCCGGAGTACATCCGCGAAAAAATGAGAGAGGGCAAAGCTGTAGTAGCATTCTCAAGCACCGGTGAGTGGGCGGGCTTCTGCTACATAGAAACCTGGGGCCACGGTAAGTACGTGGCCAACTCAGGTTTAATAGTGGCTCCGGCCTTTAGAAAGGGAGGTCTTGCCCGCGACATCAAGCGCAAGGTGTTTGAGCTATCGCGCACGCGGTTTCCCGATGCTAAATTATTTGGCCTTACTACAGGGTTGGCTGTAATGAAGATTAACTCTGACCTGGGTTACGAGCCGGTTACTTACTCGGAACTTACCGATGACGAGGATTTCTGGAAGGGCTGCCGTAGCTGTGTAAACTTTGAGATACTGCAAAGCAAACAACGTAAAAACTGTCTTTGCACCGCCATGCTTTACGACCCGGTAGAGAAAGAGAAGGAGCAAGCTTTGAAAGCGCAACCGATAGTAACATCAGCCGAAGGCTTAAAACCCACCAGCAGCGTTAAGCGATTGTTATCATTTATATCATCCATTTTTATTTAAACACCAAGCATGAAAAAGAATAAAGTTGTGCTCGCCTTTAGCGGCGGATTGGATACTACCTTTTGTGCGCTATACCTAAAGAATGATTTAGGATACGAAGTGCACGCCTTAACCGTAAACACCGGTGGCTTTAGCGATGATGAAATTGCTAAGATAGAGGCGCACGCTATGGCGCTAGGTGTGCAATCCTTTAAATGTGTAGATGCCCGTGAGGATTACTATAATGATGTAATTAAATACCTGGTATATGGCAATGTGCTAAAGAATAATACCTACCCGCTATCGGTGAGTGCTGAGCGTATAGTGCAGGCAATTGCTTCTGCTAAGTATGCCAAACTGATAGGCGCTGAAGCGGTGGCGCATGGCAGCACGGGTGCCGGTAACGACCAGGTGAGGTTTGATATGGTGTTCCGTATTATTTCGCCGGAGCTAGAGATTATTACGCCTATT
>DATGWP010000105.1:0-42048 GCA_035299425.1 Chitinophagales bacterium
GGGCTATCTGGTTGCTACGCTCAAGAATATATTCTATGCGCCTGCGCTCGGCATCTCTTTGCTTAATGTGCGTAATATCGGCCGTATACATCAGCAACCCACCAATTTGACCGGCTGTAATATACCAGGGCCGGACATCCCAGGTAATCCACTGCAGGGTGCCATCAGCCCTTTCAAACGGGGCTTCTTCTGTCTGATTAATTGCACCATTCAGGCATTCGCGGTGTATGGCTTTCCAATCGTCGCCAATTTCGGGAAAAATTTCGTAGTGAGAATACCCGATTATGTTTTTGCCTACCAGGTTATAATCCTCCAGCCATTTGCGCGATGCTGCCATATAGCGCATTTCTGTATCGAACATGGCCAGGGCATTGGGCGCCTGCTCTACAAATATCCGGTTACGCTCGTTGCTCTTTTTAAGCTCAGCTTCAAACTTCTTTCTATCGGTAACATCCAGGTTAGTACCCAACATGCGCACTGGTTCACCATCCGTATTGCGGTAAACGGCAGCCCTTGCCTTAATAAAATGCACACTGCCATCAGGCCATACCACTCTAAACTCAGTATCAAACTCTTTGTTGCCGGCAAGCGCTTCTTTCAGGTCTGTGCTGGCTCTTTCCAAATCATCCGGATGCAGGCCTTTTTCCCAGGCCTCATAGACACCTGCAAAAGTATGTTTGCTTATACCATATAACTTAAACATGCTTTCATCCCATACCAACTTATTATTTACAACATCTAAATCCCACACGCCAATAGAAGATGTAGCAGTGGCAATTAACAGCCGCTCAGTTACTTCTTTAAGTTGTTGCTCTACTTTTTTCCGCTCCGATACATCGCGGATAGCTGCTGATACAAACACCCCATCTGATGATTCGATAGGGCTTAAACTAATTTCCACCTGAAACTCCGAACCATTCTTTTTCAAGGCGAACAACTCGATACCAGAACCCATCGCCCTTGCCCCCGAACTAGCAAAAAAAGAATGCCGATATCCGGGATGTTTACTTCTATACCTTTCAGGAATAAGCATTTCAACTGGCTTGCCAAGCATTTCTTCGCGAGGGTAACCAAAAACCAGCTCAGCCTGTTTACTTACCATCCGTATCATGCCGGTCGCATCTACAATTACAACCGGGTCCGGCGATGAGTCGAGAAACACCATTGTACGCTCCAGGCTTACGGCCATTTCGCTTTTTTGCAGCTCAACTAAATTAAGCTGGCGCGATGCCCGCCATAAAATAAATAAGGTGGTAAGTATAAACGATATAGCAAACATGGCTATACCAAATTCTACGCTTACCAATTCATACCGATGAGCTAAAATCCTTAGGTAAGCTAAAACCAATACAGCTATTACAGATTGCACAAACACGCTCCGAGCCATCACACTTCCTATTTGCGGGCCAGTAAACAAACCCGTAATACCTACAGTATGGTTTATAAAGGAACCCGCAATGGATAAAATAAAAAAACTGACGGAAGTATGCAAAGCCATAGTAGAAAGCACCGACAGTTTATAAAACGCCGGTACACCCAAAATATACCCTGCAATTGCGAGAAAAGCCAGCAGCGTTACAAGATGCAATAAACCCTGCATTACCAAACGAAAGTGCTGGTTGCTTACCCTAAGGGTAAGAGTAAAAAGCCCCATGCACATAAAACAAAATGCTGTAATTTGCGACATACGCCCGGGAGGTGGGCCACCTAATACACTGGAAGAATTATCTACAATAAAAAACTCATCTATATGCAGATTAAGGCCAAATACATCCTGTGCCAAAATAAGGCAACTAAAAAGCATGGCAACTACCGATAAAATTTTTGACACTTTGGGCAGTTTAATACCACGCACCCCTATTTCAAAAAGCAAGGCAAAACTAATCAGGATGAAACCCAGGGCAGTGTTAAATTTCATACTAACATAACCCGGCATTATGGTCTTAAGCACGGGCACATTTAAAAGCCACCCCGTTATAACAGCAACAGCTATTGCTATTACAACAACCGACACTATCCTTACTATTTTAATGTATTTGTCTTCTCCCACGTATAGTCTATTAAAAAAAATGCCCTCACCACAAACGGCACAAAAACTCTAAATGTTTCAAATTTTACACAAAAAAGGTGGATAACGAATGCGTTAAAAGATACAAGCAATTTGAACATCTTATTGGCATAGTAAAATCACACATTAAATAACAGCTTATTGATAATAGCTTGAAACAAACCGACACTTTTTGCCTTGGAGTTTTATACCAACCTCGATTGTCGATTTCGAAAAAACAAACGAGTATGTATTTATATTGGTCTTATTAGAAAAGCCATTCCAAAAAAATGACTATGATTTTTAAAGCTATAGCAACTGAATACACTTTGGCAAATCAATTCAAAATGAAAGTTGCCGCAAATCATACTCGCAGAAGCCAAGAAATTAAACTGTCTTAATACTCTGCCACCTCGGTTTTAAACTCCGAGTTGAAATGGAATTCTATATCAGGATTGTTTTCGCGCTCCATTTTCAGGAACCAATCGCTTGGGGCAAGGTATACAAGATGGTCATCTTTATCGCGCACTACACTACTGTGCTTAAAGCGGATAAACTCATCAAGCTTCTGTTGGTTATCTGAGCGCAACCAGCAGGCACGGGTCATGTTTATAGGTTCGAAACGGCAGCTGGCGCCGTACTCGTGCAACAAGCGGTATTGTATAACCTCAAACTGTAGCTCACCAACTGCACCTACAAAACGGCGGTTGCCGGGTTGCTGGGTAAACAGCTGCGCTACTCCTTCATCAGTAAGCTGCATAATACCTTTCTCCAACTGCTTCGATTTCATGGGATCGGTGTTCACCAACTCTTTAAATATCTCGGGTGAAAAACTTGGTATGCCTTTGATACGGAAATCTTCACCCTCGGTAAGTACATCGCCAATTTTAAAGTTACCGGTATCGTATAAGCCAACTACATCGCCGGGGTAGGCTTCATCTACAATGTTCTTTTCCTGTGCCATAAAAGTAACCGGTGTGCTAAAGCGGAAGTTCTTCTCTAACCGCACATGGTGGTAATAGGTATGGCGTTGAAACTTGCCGCTAATAATGCGCATAAAGGCGATACGGTCGCGGTGCTTGGGGTCCAGGTTGGCGTGTATTTTAAATATAAAGCCGGTCATCTTTTTCTCGTCGGGCTCTACAAAGCGCGTGTCGGTTTCGCGGCCGCGCGGGGTGGGCGAAATTTCAAGGAAGGTTTCCAACAACTCCTGCACACCAAAGTTATTAACCGCACTACCAAAGAACACCGGTGCCAGATTGCCCTTCAGATATTCCTGTACATCGAAGTTATCGTATACTATCTCCAGCGTTTCGGCATCCTCACGCAGTTGGGCGGCATCCTTCTCCCCTACCAGGTTCTGCAGTTCGGGGTCGTTGATATCGGTTATGTGCAATACCTCATCGGCTACTTTAGTAGTACTGGGCTTAAAAAGGTTCAGGTATTTTTTGTGCAGGTTGTATACACCCTTGAACAAACTACCCCGGTTAATAGGCCACGATAGTGGCCGAACACGAATCTTCAGCTCCTTCTCAATTTCATCCAGCAAGTCGAAAGCATCGCGGCCCTCGCGGTCCATTTTGTTGATGAACACGATTACCGGTGTTTTGCGCATGGCGCAAACTTCCATCAGTCGGCGGGTTTGGGCCTCTACCCCTTTTACCGAGTCAACTACCATTATAACCGAGTCTACAGCGGTTAGGGTGCGGTAGGTATCTTCAGCAAAGTCTTTGTGGCCCGGCGTATCCAATATGTTGATGAGCTTACCTAAGTATTCAAAACTCATAACCGAGGTAGCCACGGATATACCCCGTTGCTTTTCTATCTCCATAAAATCGGAGGTAGCCGTCTTCTTTATCTTGTTGCTTTTTACGGCCCCGGCTATTTGTATAGCCCCGCCAAAAAGCAATAGTTTCTCGGTCAATGTAGTTTTACCTGCATCGGGGTGCGATATAATGCCAAATGTCCTGCGTCTGTTTATTTCGTCTGTTACTGCCATAGCGGGCGCGAAAATAGGAAAAGGCGGGAGAAGAACGCAGAACATAGAACCAAGAGCAAAGAACCTTGAACCAAGAGAAGAAAACAGAAAACTGTTACATTTGTTATAATTGATGAAACAGCCTTTACTGCATGTATTCTTATTATTCATTGCTGTGTGCGGTGCAATTACTTTTGCCACTGCCCAGCAGGATGCGCAATACAGCATGTACCGTTTTAACGGGCTTTATATCAATCCTGCCTACGCCGGTAGCCACGAGGTAATAAGCATCAACGCTATCTATCGCAACCAGTGGTTAAAAATGAAAGGTGCGCCGCAAACGGCTTCAGTGGCGTTACACTCGCCATTGAAAAACGAACGTATTGGGCTGGGCTTAATTTATACCTACGACCAGATTGGCGTTAGCAAGAGCAATTCGGTAAATGCCAGCTTTGCTTACCGCGTACCTATTGGCAAAAAGAAGAAGGTAAAACTGAGCCTGGGCCTCTCGGCAGGGTTTACGCATTACCGAGCCGACCTAGATGGCGTGGCTACTACCGATGCTAACGACCCTAACTTTGCAGGCAATAACCAAAGCCGCTGGTTGCCTAATGTGGGTTTTGGTATGTATTTCTATTCTGACCGGTTTTTTGCCGGTGTGGCGTTGCCTCACATTTTGCTTAACCGGTTAAACGGCCCGATGTCGGTATTTGAAACCTCGCCTGAAATTGCACGGCAATATTACCATCTGCTTGTAACCGGTGGCTACGTTTTCTCATTAGGTAAAAAGGTAAAGTTTATGCCTTCGTTTTTACTGAAGTATGTACCGGTGCATGCACCCGTTACATTTGATTTTAACGCCACCTTTGTTTTTGTAGACCGGCTATGGCTGGGTGCTGCTTACCGGTTTAACGATAGCTACAATTTTATGGCAGCGGTAAACATTACCCGCCAGCTTCGGGTGGGATACACCTACGACTTAACAGTATCTCCACTAAGCAAATACACCAGCGGCAGCCACGAAGTGATGCTGGGCTTTGACTTCGACTTTCAGAAAGGCAAAGTGGTGAACCCACGACAGGTGAAATATTTTTAACCGTTGATTGAAATCAACGGCAATTTGATAATCGGAATGCTATTCTGTTTATATGCGGACTAAAGTCCGAAATGCGGAATTCTTTGGTGTCGGTGGTTCTACTTCATTGGTTCCATACCCCACTGCGCCCACTCTTCGTAGGCGGGGCCATAAACACCAGTAACCTTTAAATCACATAAACGCATAATAATTTCTAATTGTCCGCGGTGGTGTGCCTGGTGTTTTATTAGAATGCCGAGGGTTACTCCACGTTTCCATTTTTCGCCATACATTTCGGTCTCAGTTTCAAGGTCGGCATCGGTCCAATTAGCTAACTGTGCCACCAGGCTATCGGATGATTGTTTGTAGGTATCACAAATTTCTTTCACGGTTTCGCCGTTGTAGTCGGTCTGCTCTTTACCGTCTATTTTAAGGCCGGCCTTCTCCATCATCTCTTTTACGGTATGGGTAATGTGCCATGCTAAAAAGCCTGCCGTGCGCACGCGCTCATGCACTTTTTTGTTAAGTGCTTCATCTGTTAGCAGCGAGAAAAGTTTAAGTGTTCCTTCGCTTTCGTATTTCCATTCGTTTAAAAAGTGCTGTAGCGTGGTATACATAATTTATGGTTTGGGGTTTAAAATGTTTTCTAAAATAAAAGTGAATTCGCTGAGCATAATAGCGGTAGCGCCCCATATGACGTGGCCATTGAAATGGTAGGCCGGTACGCGAACTATAGTGCCGCCCATTACTTTTATCTCCGTTTGCATGTTGATGTTCTGCTGGTTCAGAAAAAAATCTACGGGTACTTCTACTACCTTTTCTACTTCGGTGGGCTGTGGTACAAACTCTGTAACCTGCTCTACAAACCCGACCGACGGATACACCAGAAAATTGCTGGGTGGAATATACAACTCGCTTAAGCGGCCAATTATTTCAATCCGGTTTCTATCCAGCCCAATCTCTTCTTCAGTTTCGCGCAGGGCCGTTTGCACCAGGTCGTTATCTTCTTCATCTTTTTTGCCACCCGGAAAACTCATTTGCCCGCTATGAACGCCCTCGTAGGTTTTGCGCTGGGTAAAGGCAATATTTAAGAGGCCCGCACGCTCATAAAGCAAAAGCATTACACCACTTATACGCGGGTTTAGTGCTGCTATCTGCTGCGGTGTAAGGCGCGGGCGGTAAGAGGGGGCCATACGGTATTGCGCTGTTTCTCCAGGCAAAGGCCTGCTTAATTCTGCGCGCAACTCATCGATAAACTGCCTGTTAAATTCCATTACTGCAAGATTAACTTTTGCTTCGAAAACCAAATTACAATTTTAGGAACGAAGAATTATCTTTGGCGTTCCTAAAAAACAGGGGATACAAAAAAATTACTACAATGCTATCGCGATTTACTGCTACAGGCGTAACTGCTGACGAAAAAGAAGTTGTTCTTGCTTACCAACTAAAAGAAGAAGAATTTAAGGTTAACCTATTTATAATTCCACGCAAAGGTTTGAAACCTGAAGCGCTGGAGCAAATAGAAAAAAACTGGGTGGATGGCGAAGCCATTGAGTTTCCGGAAGGAACCGTGGAGGTGAGCCCCAACCTGAATGCTGAAAGTGTGTTGCCGGAAGATATCCGCTCGGAAGAGTCGGGCAAAATACGCACCAAGCAAAACGAGTGGGCCTATACCCTGCTTACCGCCAAACTGTGGGAAAGCTACCTGACAGAACTGGAAGACCTGAAGAAAAAAGCCAGCGAATTAACGCAGTATAGCCGTCAGTTGTTTGATGATGCAAAATCATTTTGGGAGCGTGTGCTTGAGCACCGGAAAGAGCGCGACATAAGCCAGGAGCGCCTGGACAAAATAAAGGATGACGTAAACTCAATTTTTGAGAAGCTAAAGACTTTCCGCAAATCGGAAAGTGCCGAGTTTGAAACTGCATCGGCTAAGCAGCGCGATGAGATGATAGCTAAGGTTGAGGAACTGAAAAAGCGCGCTAACGAAAAAGCCAACTTTAAAATACTGCTGGAAGATTTTAAAAACCTGCAAGCCGAAAGCAGAAAGAACCGCTACAGCAAATCGGACGATGCGCAATTGCGTAAAATATTCGACTCAGCTTTTCAGTTTATAAATGAGCAGCGGAACCATTTCTTTAGCGATATGACAGCTACCCGCGTAAAGGGACTGAACGAGGTGATAACTAAAATGAGCCAATCGCTTGCTTACGACCAAAAGGATTTGGATGCACTTAAGCGCAAAGCAGAAAGCAATAAGGTGTCATCGCTGGAAATGCAGCTGATAAAGGTGAAAACGAATATGCTGAACGAAACCATAGCCAGCAAAGAAGAGAAGCTAAAAGACATCCGCTTAACACTGGAAAAACTGCTGAAGCAAAATAAAGGCAAGAAAAGCGAATCGAGCGTGACCAAACCCGAAGTGACCGATAACACTACCAACCCTGAAGTAACAGAAGAAACCACACCGGCCGATGAAGCAAAGGCGGGTGACGAACCTAATCCTTCTGCAGGCGAATAGACTTGCGGGTAGCGTTAACCGTAATAACGCAATTGTAAACTCCCTTTGCTATGTCACCAACATACAAAGGGAGTTTTTGTTTACCCGAAGTAAATTGCTGATTGCAAACCTGCTTTACCAGCGCGCCCTTCATATCCAGTAGTTCAATTTTTACCTGTTCGTTTTTCTTAAGCTCAAACTCTACCTGTATTTTGTTGCTGGCAGGGTTGGGGTAGGCATAAAAGTTAAGCACATCGTTGCTAACCTCTGCCAGTGCCGATGGCCCCTGTATAGTATCCAGGTAAACCTCGAACACGCGGGCGCTGGCAAAACTTAGCGATGGATCGGTAAAGCTGATGTTAAGCTCAGGGCTTTCTATACCGCCAATAATGTAACCAAGCCGCTGATGGTGCGGAAGTACATTCAGATGCACGAAATGTTTACGCACCATAGGTATGCCGGGCTCATACAAAAAATAGGCATTGGTGCCCAATAAGGCGGGCATTTTAATGCCGGCATTAATCTCATGGTAGTTCATATCAATATCCCGGGCCACATCGCTGATGGTTTGCACAAAGGGAATAAGTGAATCGGTAACGGTAGACTGTGTAAGCGTATCCATGTAGTACATGCTCATTCCACCAAAGAAAATATTGTGCTGCAGAAAATTAGTAGAGTCGTACAAGCCACAAACAGCGCTGTGATACTGGCTAAGGTTCTGGTTAAAATCGTTGCGCACAATTACGGTGTCTTTGTAGATTTCAATTGGAGTAAAGTATGGTAGCAGTGTATTTTTTTGAAACACACCACTGTAAGCCAGGAGGCCTTCTCCGCGATAAGGGTCGTATAGCGGCATCAGGTTAAAATCGCGGCGGCGAAAGTTGGCCGTGTCTCGCACAGTATTGTAATTGTATATCCCCAGGTTGGTGCCATCATCTGTTATTTGAAATTTGCGAATTTCGTGGCTGTATTGCTGCGTAAAAAAACCGGTGGTATCTGCCCGGTCGTAATAGCCATCGAACCGGTGGCCAAAAACAAGATAGTAGGTAGAGTCGAGCTTGTGCAAATGTGCACCGCATATAGCCAGCGTAGTATCTGTATACTGCCTGAAAAAGGGATTGATATCGGTACCGCTTATTACGGCCTGCGCAAGGCCTTTCATATTAATAGCGGTAAGAGTGGGCCAGGTTACAAAATTCTGTATAGCATCTTTCCAGCCATATCCGCCTACCATATAAAGCATAGAGTCGTTTAGGTAAAACTCCATATTGCTACTGGTAATAGGCTCGCGAATACTATCGGGCAGTAAATTAGCCGATGCGGTCCAGCTTTGGTCGGTAGAGGGATCTACAATGTAGATGGTGTTATTGATACCGGAGGTAGGGAATGCGAAAGGCGGCTGAAAGCCATGCAGCCCATTTTGGCGTCCACCAATAAAAAACCACTTGCCATTATACTCGCCAAAGGCGCCGGAATGCACCGCAGGAGCCGATGCAAATGTAGACGGTTGTAAGCGCAGTGTAAAACGCTGCTGCGCGGTGAGTAAACAGAAGGCACATATAAATACAGTAGTAAAAAAGAATTTGCTCATTAAAATCTGTTTGTGGGTAAATGTATCCTAAAAATGGGATAGTATTTGGGGCAAAAAAGGGAAAGCACCACAACTTTTTAAGAGGATTAAATTCAGAAAATGCATTAAACGCCTTTAAAATGCAGATTATATAACCTTTTGCACTGTTATTGCCCCTTTACATTAACAAAAAGTAAATATTATGGATAGCTTATCGGAAATGCAGGGAGTGGAGCAGACAGAAACCAGGAAGATTGAAAAAAGGCGCAGTTTTAAAACATTTGAGGAAGCGGAGCCATTTTATTTTAATGCCATGCAATGGCTGCTGGATGTAAATGGGTGGACGGCACTAACTGGTGCTTCGGGAGGCACTTATCATTTATTTACAGCGCTGGGTTTGCCTAAATTAACTAGTGTAGAAGAATATGATTTTATACGTTATAGCCGGTTAAATTTAAGAGGTGAGCCAGAGGGAGAACAGTGGTACAGGGTAGAGCGTATTATAACCAAAATGCACGGTCACGACCGGAGCATTGCTTTACTTTTAAGGCCCACCAATGTAACCAGAAGGGGCACAGCTATTACTTACTCCTTTGTTACGGAAGAACACCATACCTTAATTCTACAGCTTAACCACACGGAAGTGATTGCCGGTATGTATACGAAAGATACAGAGCGTGCCCAAACGAATATCTCATCGGGCACCGGTGTTTATAGCAAAATACGACATGCCTTGCGTGATGTATTTGCCTGGACTAGCAAAAAGAATGAATGGGATGTATTTATTACAAGCATTATACAATAAATACCCCATTCGGTTAAAAGGGACGTGAAAAGAATTTAACTTTTGACAATCTCATTTTTTGTACATTAGAACCTGACTATATATTAACTTAAACACAAAACAACATGACCCCTAAAGAATTAAAAGAGTCGGGAATTTATATTGGCCGCGAATTATTATACCCCGAAAAATCAGTACAAGGAATTATAAACAGCCTGACCCCCAACGAAAAAATATTAATAGCAACTAACTGCAATGCTATAGGTACAAGTGGTGTAGTGGCGGTAACCAACAAGCGTGTAATATTCAGCTCTGCAATTTTATTCTCTTCTAAATTTGTAGACATGGATGTAAATAAAATAACATCGGTAGGTGCCAGCGATAGCATTATGAATAAGCTGATGAACAGCGACAAACTTTTAATACGTGATTCGGGTGGTGCAACTTTAGAACTGAGTGCTATACACCGCGATGGCATGCAACAATTAGCCAGCAAAATAAAAGAGATTCAAAACGCAGCTAGTGCCAATAATACGGGCAGCAGCGGCACCTCTACTGCTGTGAATGACCTGGAAAAACTGGCCGAGCTAAAAGCGAAAGGAATTTTGACTGAAGAAGAATTTGCAGCCAAGAAAAAACAACTATTGGGCCTGTGATACCTGCTATTCAAACCTGTAATCTTTCATCACCGGTATACCAAACAGACCTTTCTCAAAAGTATAGGTTATGGTAGTAGTACCCTGCATTTGCTCATAATCTAAAAACACCCGCAAACCGGGAAACTGGCTGTATGAATCATCGGGTAGCTGAATAAGCGTGGTAGATTGCTGGCCTTGGCGCGTATTTTCGCTGCCCATGGCATACTCGTATTTTTCATTAACCGGTGAGTGGCTGAACATATAGTTGAGAGTAAGAAAAAGGCTAAACAGCAGCGGTGCTACAAAAAATGAAAAGAAATATGCTCTGAACCGGCCTGTGGGTTTTATTACACCCTTAAACAAGCCCAATGTGATAAGGGTAAGCAATAGATACAACTGCCAGAGTAATGAAAACGGAACAAGTGTTTGCAAGCCAATCGCCAAAAACACATAGCAGTTAAACACCCCAATAAGCAAGGCCGGCAGCCAGCGCGATTTGGTAATAAGTAACAGAGATTTTCCTAGTAGTGAAAACCCTAAAGGGCCATTGGCAGGCACCAGTTTGGTAAGAAGCGGAATAGCAAAAGCAGCTATCAGCAGGCTGGCTATGCCACCGACTGCGGGGCCCAGCACGATAACAAACACCACAAACAAACCAAGCATAGCTAAAACTGCAAACAGCACAGCTACGTGGTGCGCTATTACTACCATGGCTTCTGTTTCGCGGTAAAAATCGCTTTGCACAAAATCGGAGTACTGCATATTGGCATAGGTGGCAGCGCGTTGCCTTGCCTGCTGCTGTTGGTAACCTGGGGGTTGTTGGTGCGCAGAACTATAAGATGTTTCGGTAGCATTAGGGTTGGCCGATAGGTATTCGTAGGCCTCGGTAAGCAAAATAAAATCCTGGTGGGCCGTAGGGCTTGTATTTCTATCGGGGTGTAACTCTTTAGCCCGCTTGCGGTAAGCTGCTTTAATTTCGGCGATAGAGGCACCGGGTTTAATTTGAAGTATAGAGAAGTACCCCGTAACTGTAGCCATATTTATAAAACGAAAATATGAAGAAGATATTTATGATGGCTTAAAATCAAAATGCCAGGAGTTACCTGGCATTTTGATTCTTTCTAGTCCACATTTAATCAGAACTTAAGCTCGCAAACAATACCGTAATGGTCAGATAGGAATTTTTTGCCGTTTTTCATTTTCAATACACTTACAAAACGTTTGGTGCTTTTCATTTTAGCGCCGTTGTTACGCACTAAAATATAATCGTAGTTAACTTTCTTTTTAACCCCAAATGCCTGAGCTAAAGGATTGTTCTCTCCATCGTAACTGCATTTTTCTATACCGCTGATGTCGCCGTCTTCCGCATTCAGGCAGTCAAGCATAGAGCAGTAGTGGGCTTTCATTTCAGATTCGGTATTCATATCGCCACATAATATTTGTGGCACACCCTCTTTCTTATGTTCTGCCAGCAACTCAAGGTAAATCTGGTCCATTTGCTTTTCACGTATCTTATCAAAACCATCGGCCTGTAAGTGCGTGCCTAAAATCTGGAAAGGTTTGCCATGCCATACACCCTCTAGCAACATTGCGCCTTTGCGGGCAAAGCAATCGTTAAGCGCACAGTTTTTAAACTGAATAGTATTCAGCAGCTTAAGCTCTATTTTGCTTATAACCCACACTCCGCTACTCTCGCGGATGGTAAAACCACCGCTGTTGGCAGGGCCATAAGCATAAGGGTAAATATCTTTAAGTCCTTCGCTGATTACTTTGCGCGCATCTTTTAAAAATGCTTCCTGAAATACGATAACATCGAAACTGTCATTTTTAAGCTCCTCAACAATAGCATGTGCACGTTCTATTTTATCGTTGCCGGGAACAATGGGAGGCAACATGTATATATTCCATGAAAGTACTTTGAGGTTTCTGGCGGTATCAATAAACTCTTCTTTCTCTTCGCCCGGTAGCAATGGGGCAGCTATTGCAGCACCCTGAAAAAATAATAGAAAGGCAAGCGGTAAGAGAAATGTGTTCTTTAGAATTTTCATAGTGTATTTTTACCTGCCAAAATTGTACCACAAAGTTAACTTAAACGTTGCGCAATCATTAAATAAACGGCGATAATTATTTTTTATTTCGCAGCGAACATTACGCATGAATAAGCAAGCGCTTACTACATTAATTAAACGTGAAGCCGGCAGGTTAGGTTTCGATAGCTGCGGTATATCGAAGGCTGAAAAACTGGATGGGGAAGCGCGCTTGCTGGAGGCCTGGTTAAACCAAAATATGCATGGCAAAATGGGGTATATGGCCAACCATTTTGATAAGCGGCTGGACCCGCGCTTGCTGGTAGATGGGGCTAAAAGCGTAATAAGTTTTTCGCATAGCTACTACACCGAAAAAACACAGACAGAAGGTGCGCCACAACTGGCCATGTATGCGCTGGGCAAGGACTACCACGATGTGTTAAAAGCCAAACTTGAAGTATTGTTAAGTTTTATAAAAGAAAAGGTGGGCGAAGTAAACGGGCGCTGCTTTGTAGACTCAGCCCCGGTACTTGAAAGAGCCTGGGCCAGGCGCAGCGGCATAGGCTGGCAGGGCAAAAACACCAACCTGCTAACCAAGCGCAGCGGCTCGTACTACTTTTTGGCCGAGATAATACTGGATGTAGAGCTGGAATACGACTCGCCGGTAAAAGATTACTGCGGCACCTGTACCAAATGCATAGACGCCTGCCCTACCGATGCCATTTACGAACCCTATAAGGTAGATGGCAGCAAGTGCATATCGTACTTTACCATAGAATTGAAAGATGATGCCTTGCCGGCAGAAATGAAAGGCAAATTTGAGAACTGGATGTTTGGCTGCGATATATGCCAACAGGTATGCCCCATTAACTCGCATGCTAAGCCGCACAATGACCCCCTGTTTGAACCGGCACCAAACCTGCTAAGCCTAACACGCAAAGATTGGGAAGAATTGAGCGAAGAAACTTTTAGAGCGCTATTTAAAGGCTCACCCGTAAAGCGCACCAAATACAAAGGGCTGAAGAGGAATATTGATTTCCTTAAATAATTACACCCTTACTAAAAAGTTTTACAAAACCATGACGCTTGTAAGCCACCGGTGTGCGTATATTTAATTATGCATATAAAAATTGCAGATGTATTGTAATAAAACAAACCCAGCAGCGTTTATATGCCCGACCGATGAAAGCCGCTATAAAAGCCCTTCTTATTTTTATGCTGTTGATAGCCTGTACAGGAATGTGCGGTGCATCGGTAGTGATAGATTCGGTGAAGGCTAACGCAAGCACTTGTGTAAACAATGGCAGCTTTACAGTATATGCACAGACTACTTCTCCCCCACTGCTATATTCAATTATAGACGGGCCTACTACAGCGCCCGCACAAAGCAATAACACGTTCAACAGCCTGGCACCGGGGGTATACCAGCTGCTGGTAACGAATTTCAATAATGATTCTGCGATGCAGTTTGTACCGGTGACTGGCAACTATAACTATCCGGAGTTTACCACTACGGTAGTTAATACCAGCTGCACTTATAGCACCGATGGGCGCATAGTAGGCTTTGTAACCCCTAATACCGGCTGCGCGCCGTTTGTATGGCAACTTACCAACAACCAAACCGGCAGCAGCATAACACAGAGCTCGCGTGATTTTACGGGCCTGGCGGCAGGGTCGTATACCTTACAACTGACCGACTCGTGCCTGAATACTACCATTAAGACAGTACTGGTAGAACATGCCACCACAGGTATGCAAATGCCCTACCAACCAAGATATACAGTAAGAGGATGCTACTATACCGAAATGCAGTTTGATATACGGCAGGCAGATGGGAGCGCGCTGCTGATGCCACTAAGTATTCGCATATCTACCAGATATGGCACCTATACCAGGGCGGCAAATGTAGTGGGTGGTGCTTACATTGCCGAAGTGGTGCCGCAGGTAAGCTACGGCGATACCATAAACACGATAGTGATAAATGCCTGCGGCGATTCGCTGGTGTATACGCATTACATACATCCTTTTGAGTTTATACCTTATGTAAATACCCAGTACAATTCGTGCAACCAACAGAGCACTACCGTATCGGCAACGATATACAATCACACAGTGGTGGGTATGCCCGCAGAATATATTGTGCACGACTCTGTAAGCGGAAACCAGGTAGAGGCAGGCACCGTGCGTGATTTTTCAACTATTGCCTTTGGGCAATACCCTGTAAACCGCACTTATGTATATACCATAACAGATAGCTGCGGGGCTACCTACACCGGCAGATTCTACTGGCCATCGACGGTTATTCCGCCACCTACGGTAAGTTATTACACCAGCGTATCGCACTGCCTGGATTCTACGGCGAGTATCCATATAGGGCACATGAATTTTCCCTATCCGCCAACACTGCGCCTTACCAGCGGCCCACCGGCAATTGGCAGCACCAAACCGGGATATAGCTACAGCGATGTAAATATTTATAACGTACCCATTGCCAGTAACGGGGGCTATTTTGCGGTTCATAACCTGGGCGCAGGGGTTTATCATTTTGAGGTATATGATAATTGCGGACATGTGCTGCGCGATTCGTTTATAATAACACCGGCCATGCTTGGCGACGATAATTACTCGCTGGAATATGTAAGAGGCTGCCCCGGAGAAAACAGCCTAATCTGTAATTTTTTTACACTGGCAGATACCAGCGAGCTGAGTATGACCATGGGTAACTATACTATTACGAATGTGCAAACAGGACAGGTAGCAAATAGCTTTGGTTATTTTTATTATAACTCGAAAAACATACCCTTGCGCACCGATACGGTACGCCACCTGGATGCCGGCACTTATGCTATCAACATACAATACAATAGCGGTTTTGGTGGCGCAAATGAAGGTTATCACCCCAACCAGGTGTATGATTGCTGGACCATACAAGATACCATAGAGATACCGCCTTACCGCCGTCCGGAAATAGTAAATGCCATTAAGATAACCTGCCATGGAAACTCATTTATTGAGCTGCGTGCAGACAGTGCCAGCGGGGTGCCCCCTTATACGTATGAAATTATAGGTGGGCCGCAGACCGCACCGGCACAAATAAACCCCGAGTTTAGCCTTTCGCTGGTGGGTACTTACCTGGCGCGCATAACCGATGCCTGCGGCACAGCCAACACCACCAACTTTACTATTGATACAGCTGCTTTTCCACCCATCAATAAATTCGGGTCGTCGTGTACGGGTGGTACCACACGGCTAACCTATCAAAGTTCGCCGCATATAGTTTACCGCTGGAGAAAACCGAATGGCAGTGTATACACAGGCGATACTTTGCTACTAAACCCTACCACTACCGCAGATACCGGTGTATATGAAGTGACAAAAACTGTAACTATAAACGGATGTGTAGACTCGTTTACGGCCTATTATAACCTGCAACAAAATGCCATGCATTATGTATATGATACTATTTGCCATGGGAGTAGTGTAAGTGTTGGCAACCACACCTACAGCAGTAGCGGCACGTACCGCGATACCCTGACCACCACGGGTGGCTGCGACAGCATAGTAGTGCTTAACCTGCATGTAGCCTACCGGCGCGATAGCACCTTGCATACCTTGTGCGCCGGAGAATCTATAACCATCAGCGGCATCAGCTATAGTAATAACACTTCTTTTGACGATACAATAACTGGCGGCGGATGCGATAGCATACATACCGTAGTGATTATTGTAAAAGATTACCTGCGTGGCAGCCGGTTAGAAACTATTTGCAGTGGCAGGCAGTATAGCTGGAATGGACACAATTACACCGCTACCGGCATCTACCGGGATACGCTGGCCACTACCGGCTGCGATAGCGTGGCAGTGTTATACCTGAGCGTGCTGCCCATACCCCATGAAACCATGAGCGCTACTATTTGCGAAGGTGAAACTTACCTGTGGGGTGGTAATTATTACTACGAGGCAGGAGTTTACCGGGATTCTGTGCCATCGCAACCCTGCTATAAAACCAGGGAGTTAACACTGCATGTAGCAGCAAAGCCGCAGGGCAGTACAGAAACACAGAAATATAGTGTGGAGTTTACCGATTCGGTAACGCTTAGCGCCTGTATTACAGATTCTGCTTACCATTGGAATTATGGAGCATGCGCAGGCTGCTCTACCATTACTGTTAAGCCAGAAGATGAATATAATTATTACCAATGCACGATAACCAACGGTGATGGATGTTCGGCTGTATGCAATTATGAGGTATATGTAGAAGGCATATACGGCAACGTGTTTGTGCCGAATGTATTTACACCAAATGGCGATGGAGCAAATGATGTGTTTAGAATATATGGGGAGAACATACGGTTTCACAGCATGCAGGTATTTAACCGCTGGGGCGAAAAGATATACGATAACGAGAATGAGAACAATGGCTGGGATGGCACCTACAAGGGAGCCTTGCAACCACCAGGGGTATATGTATATATGGTAAAATATTCGCCGCTGTATACCGCGGAGAGCCGCAATATTAAGGGCAGTGTAACGTTACTTAAATAGTTATCTTGCTTTTACATAAACCCTATCACATGAAAAACTTCTTCCCCCTGCTTGCAATCGTTGTTATGGTATTTATTTCATCGTGCAATGGCAAAACGTCTGCCGCTTTAGAAAATACTTCGCCCAACGGGCAGGTGCATATAAAGCTAACGGCCAGCCGCAGCAGCGCGTTGGATGCCTTTAAAACAGAAATGACGGTAAAGGCGTACGACTTTAAAGAGGGTAAACTATTGTTTGAAGTGATGGCCGGCGACCTGACCAACGAAAACGTAAAGTTTGACTGGAAGGACGATAATAACTGTATTATTACTATTGAAGAGCAGGACAAGCACCTGCGCACATTTCAGCTGATAGCCAGCAACAACCAGGTGCAGTTGGGGGAGATATAAGACAACCCCTAAATCCCCTTAAGGGGACTTAAATACAAACAGCCATATCTTAGTTTGGCCTATCGAAAAAATGGCGCTCTTCTTCGGGCTTTTCGAGTTCGAACTCGTGGGGTGGCGGGAGGTCGTAGTTGCGGAGTAAAAAGGCGATAAGCCCGCCGCTGATAGCGCCGTATAAATGCGACTGCCACGATACTCCCTGCTGGGGGATGAAGCCGGCTATCATACCACCATACATTAAGGCTACAAAAAATGCTATGGCCATGGAGTTACGGTCTTTGCGGAATACGCCGGATGCTACCAGGAAGGATGCGATGCCGTAAATAATACCGCTGATGCCAATATGTACTGTGGTTATTGGTGAAAAATACCACACGAGGCTGCCGCTAACCAAATGCACGAATATAAGTACCCCCAATGCCTGACGCGGATAAGCATTCAACAATACTGTGAGCAGCACCAGAACAGGGAGTGTGTTGGATATAAGGTGTTCGAAACTGCCATGCAGGAAGGGAGAAAAAATAATACCCTTAAGCCCGTTTATATCGTGCGGACGGTTGCCATATTCAAAGCTATTGATTAAGCCCATTAGCTGCAATGCAAACACAATCCACAACACCGATACCAGCGCAAAACCAAACATTATACTGCGCCAAAAACTCATCCTTTCATTTGCCATAATCCGAAGAAAAGGATTTTGGTGAATAGCCAAATAAAAAGTAACAACCTTTATTACTTTTGATTGCTTCATGCTTTAACGTAAAATCCCATAATTTCAACCAGCGCGTAATGAAATACCTTAAACCCGCCTTATCTCTAACCATAACTGTTGCACTGGTGTTTGCCCTAAACTCGCAACTGGGTGTGGCGCCACCGTTTGGCAAATTTTTGAATCCGTTTGGAGGCTTCTGGCAAAATGCTGAGAGCACCAGTGGCTGGAAAGATGAGAACGAAAACCTGGAAGGTTTAAAGGATGAAGTGAAGGTTTACTTTGATGACCGGTTGGTGCCGCATGTGTTTGCCAAAAACGATGAGGACCTGTATTATATGCAGGGCTATATAAGCGCCAAGTACCGCCTGTGGCAAATGGAAGTGCAAACGCATAACGCAGCCGGGCGCGTGTGCGAAGTGGTGGGAGAAAAAGCGCTGGAGAGCGACCGACTGCAGCGCCGTATAGGTATGGGCTATGGCGCAGAGGCCGCACAGCAATATATTGAGAAAGACCCGGAGAGTAAGAAGTTACTACAAGCTTATTGCAATGGCGTAAACGCCTACATAAAAAACCTGGACCCTAAAGATTACCCGCTTGAATATAAGCTGCTGAACTATGCACCGGAGGAGTGGCAGCCTATTAAGGTAGCGTTGCTGTTGAAGAACATGGCCAACATGCTATCGGTGTACGAATACGATATAGAGAACAGCAACTTTATAGCTAAGTATGGGGAAGAAAATTTTAGAAAGCTATACCCGGATTACTGGGCTGGTGATGACCCGATAATACCCGTAGGCACGAAATGGGATGCGGAGCCCGGAATACGGAATGCGGAATTAAATACCAACAAGCAAACAACACAAAGAGAAAATACAGAGTTGTATCAAAATGCCATACAAAAACCGGATGAACTTAACGGCAGCAATAACTGGGCGGTAGATGGCAGCAAAACCAAAAGCGGCAAGCCTATACTTTGCAACGACCCTCACCTGGCGCTATCGCTCCCTTCTATATGGTACGAGATGCATTTGGTATCGCCCAATATGAATGTATATGGCGCCACCTTACCGGGTTCGCCGGCGGTAGTTATAGGATTTAATGATTCAATATCATGGGGAGTGACCAATGCCGGGCGCGATGTGCGGGACTGGTACCGGTTGAAGTTTAAAGATGACAGCAAGAACGAGTACGAGTATAACGGACAATGGGTTAAAACAGAAAAGCGCATTGAGCGCTACAAAGTACGAGGTAAAGGTGAAGTGATTGACACGGTGCTTTATACCCGCTTTGGACCTGTAGTGTACGATGATAACTTTGGTGTGGCTAACAGCAAAAAGTATTTGAGTATGCGCTGGACAGCGCACTTGCCCAGCAATGAGTTTAATACTTTCTATAAGTTAAACTGCGGCAGGAATTACAATGACTATTTAGATGCACTAAAGACCTACACCTGCCCGGCACAGAATTTTGTATTTGCATCGCGCAGCGGCGATGTGGCTATGCTTGAGCAGGGTAAATTCCCGATACGGAACAAGGCGACTGAGCAAGGCAAGTATATATGCGATGGCACCACCAGCGCCGATGAGTGGACTGATTTTATACCCGAAGGAGGCAACCCGCTTAGCCATAACCCACCACGCGGTTTTGTAAGCAGCGCTAACCAGCACCCTACCGATTCTACCTACCCGTATTACTACTCTGGCGTGGGCGTATATGAGCAGTTCCGTAACCGGCGCATAAACAAAATACTGGCCGAAGGAAAGGATATCGATTTTGCCTTTATGCAAAAGATGCAGAATGATAATTACAACCTGTTTGCCGAAGAAGTGCTGCCGGTAATGCTGGCATGTGCCGAAAGGGCCGGTGTAAATGCCGCCTATAAACCAGCGCTTGATAATCTTAAATCTTGGGATTATTTCAACAACCCTAACTCGCAACAGGCTACGTATTTTGAAGAGTGGTGGGTGAGCCTGCGCGATTTGCTGTGGGATGAAATGAGCGACCCTGCTTATCCGCTTAAGCGACCTAACGAAGTGGTGACTATAGGCTTATTACAAAATGACAGCACCAGCGAGTTTTATGATGACAAGCGCACCAGTGTAAAAGAAAACCGCGATGCGCTGGTAGTGCAAGCGCTTGACAGCGCCATGCAGCGGCTAACAGCAAAATATAAAACGCTGGATGCAGTAGCCGATTGGGGTAAACATAAAGCGACAAAAGTGGCGCACCTTGCCAAGCAGGATGCCTTTAGCAGCCTGAACGTTTACAATGGTGGCAACAGGGGCATAATAAACGCTACCAACTCTACCCACGGCCCAAGCTGGCGAATGATAGTGGACGAAGGAGCTATGAAAGGTTATGTGGTTTACCCGGGCGGACAATCGGGCAACCCCGGCAGTAAGTATTACGACAATATGGTGAAGACCTGGGCCGAGGGCAATTACTACGAGGCCAATTTCATTAAGACCGGCGAAGAGCTGGGCAGCAAGAAATTATTTACATCTACTTACAAACCCAAACAGTAAATAAAGTTTATGAAGAACTTCATTTTATCCATTTTGCTTATTGCTGCTTTAGCTGGTATCCTGCAACTTTTTTTACCCTGGTGGATAATAGCACCGGTAGCATTTGTAGTAGCATTGCTGATTAAGCAAAGCGGCTGGATGGCCTTTGCGTCCGGCTTTTTAGGTATTTTCTTACTGTGGGTTGTTTATGCCTTTACACTCTCATCGGCTAACGACAATATACTTGCGAACAAAGTAGCTGTGCTGCTGAAGGCAATTACACAAGGCAGCACTATCGGCCTGTATTTATTTACGGGGTTAATCGGCGGGCTAACCGGTGGGTTTGGTGCGCTTACGGGCAGCCAGGTGGCTGGTTTGAAGTAAGTCATACAATCCATAAGTCCCTAGATTGGTTGGACTTAACAGCTACGAATTTGGCTATCCACTTTTTGCTTGACCAAAAAGTGGAGCAAAAACTCAAGCCCTGTATGAAAACTGCCTAAAATTTCCTCCCCCCGCGCATGAAAAAAAACTCGGCAAACCAGTTGGTGCATTATCGATTATTGTGTGTTGGCCTCAAACAGTTTTTTCATCTCTTGCCTGGCTCCGAGTAAAATTTTTAACGGCGTTTTCATAAGGGGCGGATGGGCAGCCGAAAATGAAAGAGTTAAAATAGTAGCTGCACCAGTAACGGGTTAATACGCGGCAACAAAATCAACTGTTCCTCTGCACTACTTCGATTAATTATCAAGTAATGAAAATTTACTTCAGCGTTTCTACTGCTTTAGTAATCACCTTATCATCTGAGTTAGTTATGTTGTAGTAGCCATCCATACGCCATATCTGCTTGGCAAAAAAGGCCTTCAGGTTTAGTTTCACCTTCTCTTCTACTTTCTTTTCTTTCACTTCGTTGCGCTTAAGGCCTGCGGTCTGTGCATACTGGTAAAACTCATTTACAAGCGCCGGAGAAACCGTAAAGCCGTTCTTGAAATCGTTCACTGTTTTATACTTTTCTAATTGATCGGCATTGCGCGATGAGTATTTGTATACAAACTCGGGGATAAAGGCGCGAACGGCATAGAAGTAATCGTTATCAGCCGAAGTATCAATCGGCACAAAAATATCGGGGCGTATACCGCCGCCGCCATACACTATACGGCCTTTGCTTGTTTTGTATATCACCGTGTCTTTACTGCTGATGCTATCCTCGTGCACAAACTCTCCGCGCGCATAGCGGTCGTAAATTTCGTTGTAGTATTCTTCTGAACCCTTGGCATAAGAGCGCTGAATGCTGCGGCCCGAAGGCGTGTAATATCTTGCCACAGTAAGGCGGATAGCGGAGTTATCGGGCAGGTCGTATTGCTCCTGCACCAGTCCTTTACCAAACGATGTGCGGCCTATTACGGTGCCACGGTCCATATCCTGTATAGCACCCGAAAGAATTTCGCTGGCTGATGCCGAGCCCTGGTCGATAAGAACTACCAATGGGCCTTTTTCGAACATACCCTCTTTACTTGCCTTGTAATCCTGCCGGTCGTAGGCTTTTCCATCGGTATATACAATGGTTTTGTCGCCGGCAATTAACTCATCGGCAATAGATGTGGCGGCCTGCAGATAACCGCCGGGGTTGCCGCGCAGGTCTATTATCAGTTTCTTCATTCCCTCTTCTTCCAGGTTGCGCAGTTTTTCTACAAACTCCTGGTGGGTAGTAGCGCCAAACTGGCTGATACGGATATAACCGATATCGGTGCCTATCATATAAGAAGCATCTATGCTATACAAAGGAATTTTGTCGCGCGAAATAGAATAGTCTAACAGTTTAGGTGCGCCGGCGCGCAGCACCGATACTTTTACCTTAGTGCCTTTAGGGCCGCGCAGGCGGTGCTTAACATCGGTATCCTTTATTTTAATACCGGCTACCGTGCTATCGTTTATTTTAATAATCCGGTCGCCGGCCTTTATGCCTACCATCTCTGACGGCCCACCCGAAATAGCGGTAACCACGGTAATAGTATCCTGCACAATAAAGAACTCAATACCGATACCTTCAAAGTTACCCTCCAACCCTTCGTTCGCTTCGCTCACATCCTGTGCCGGTATGTATACCGAGTGGGGGTCAAGGTTGGCCAGCATTTCATTAATGGTTTTATCCATTAGCTGGGTTCGGTTAATGGTGTCTACATATTTCTGGTCTATATAGTTTAATATATCCTCTATTTTATCGTACCTGGAGCTCATCACGGCTTGCTTGCCGCCGGTAAGGGTGTTTACTACAAAACCAAGCAGCACGCCAAACGAGAGCACCAGCGCATAAATAAAGGGAGCGTAAGGATTGGTGCTTTTTTGCTGGCGAAATGAGTATTGAGGCAGTTTTTCTTCGTTATTCTCCATTCACTTTTTTATTGAGGGGGCAAAAATAAAATTTAGAGCATCAAATATGGTGTTATAGAACGTTATTACACCGCATTATGGGGTTAATACTGCGTTAATCATGGTTAACATGGACCGGCAAAAAAACTTCCGAAGTTTAAATACGGGAGTTAATCCAGAAATGATAGCCCTTAAAACTTCGGAAGTTTAGGTCGCTGCAAACAGCCACACACCCCGTCCGGTGCAAAGCGACCAGACACCCCTCTCCAGAGGGGAAAATGCAACCGAACAGAACTGATTTTGACCAAGACTTCCGAAGTTTTAAACGTTAATCCATCCTTCATAAATTACTCTATCAAACTTCGGAAGTCTACTACGGTACAAACAAAAATCCCCTCTCGTTTTGAACGAGAAGGGATTTTCTATTTGGTTGATGTGGTGTTGGATTAAAAGTCGTCTACACTTGTATTCTTCTTGTAGTCCTCGCTTGCCTGCCAGCTACTTTCTATAGTAAGCTCAAAGCGGGCTTTGCTTATTTCTTTCAGCGTGAAGGTTACGTCTTTAACCAACCATTGCATGATGTGGCTGTCGTCTACATAGCTCTCGTTACGGAAATCTCCGAACTTGTAGGTAAGGATAAAACGCATTTGCTCAGCCTGCTCAAGGCTACCCGATAAAAACACTTTGTAAAAACGGTTCTCATCGTTGAAGATATAAAGTACACGGTCAAGCTTAACAGCACCCAGCATCTGGTCGTCGCCCTGCAGGTAGTATGCATTCTTAATAAGCGAGTTGCGGTCTTTTACAAACTCAAGTTTTTTACCATCTCTCCATACAGAATCTACAGGTGTACCCCAGAAGATGTTTCTGAAATCGAGAACTCCCTGGCTTTCTGCGCTAAAGCCTGAATATGCAAAGCCAAGCATCAGAATGGCTGCCAACAGTTTTTTCATACTAGTTTTTTTTGTTTTAAAGGGTATAATTAATTCAGAACGTTTTTTGCTCCAGCAAACCGGCGGCTACATGGAGAACGCGAATATGCACTTTTTTGGCATTTGCAAACAGGAAATATTTTATTGCCCGGTGTGGATAAAAGCGGGGCAAAAACTACTCGCCTACCTGTTGTAAGGCGGCTTTCTGGCTACTGCTAAAATACGACCAGGTAAAGAAAACCACGCAGGCGGTAAAAGCAATAGAAGAAACTATAATGGTAAAGTTAAACCAGTTGAGGTACCAGAAATAGTAGAAGGTATTAAGGCAAATCATAACCAGGGCCAACCGGGCATACTCGGCATATACCACCCAGCGCTTGTTTTCGAAAATAGCACCTGAAATAAGCATGGTAAGCAGAATAAGCAGGAAGAATACCACCTTGTAAAACAGGCTTATCTCCTTAAAATGAATCATATACAAAACGGCACCGCCCAGCATTACAAAATACTGCAACACCACATATATTTTGAAATAAATATTGGTATCGGCATTATACTTTACCACGTGTGTTTTAGCCGGGTCGGGTATGGGCTGCTTGCCACCCATGTAATCGGGCAACCAACCCGGGGCAGCAAATATCATTCTGAATTTATCTACCCATTTCATACTGCGCATTTTTTGGGCCATCTCTACAAAATACTGGGTATTGGCCCAAACAGGGTTCCAGCTTTTTAACTGTGTAGTAATGCCGTAATAAATCTGTTTGTCATCCTTCTCCTCTACAAAAGTGCCGAACATACGGTCCCAGATCATAAATACACCGGCGTGGTTCTTGTCAATATACTCTGGGTTGGTGGCATGGTGCACGCGGTGGTGCGATGGAGTATTGAACCAATACTCTATCCACGGGTGAAATTTGTAAACGGCTTTGGTGTGTATAGGGAACTGGTAAAGGGTTTGCACCACAGCGGCGAGCCCAAATATTTTAGGGTCGAAACCCATTAAAGGGATAGGCAGGAAAATTGCGAAGGCCAGTATATTGTGAAACCAAGACTGGCGCAGGGCCACACTCAGGTTATACTCCTCGCTTTGGTGGTGTACAGAGTGTGCGGCCCAAAACACATTCATTTCGTGGCCCCAGCGGTGTGCCCAGTAAAAAAAGAAATCGAAGGCGATAAGGCACAATACAAAACTCCACCAGGTGGCGGGTATTTTATACGGAGCGTAGTTATCGTAAATAACCACATACACACCCAATAAAAAAGCCTTGGTTAGCAGGCTCCATAGCTGCTGGCCAAGGCCGACAATTAAATTGTTTACAGAATCATTGAGGCGATACCACTCCTGTTTGCGGCTGTAGCCATATAGCCACTCTACACCCATGGCTAAAAAGAAGAACGGAATAACGAGTATAATGTAAGCAGGGTTCATATCCGCAGTTTTAAACAATCCATGATGCCTATTGGGGGACAAAAAGCCACCCGGCCTTTTGCACAACTAAATTACACTAAGCAATTCGACTTGTCAATGTTTTAAGAAATAAAATATTGAAGCGTTAATTTTGGGCAGTGAAGTGTAGTGGCCAGGGTGATGGCATCAGGAAAACGGCCGCCTGTAAAGCCGATAGCATTATTTCGGGCTCAGCTCATTTGCTTCCTGCAGATACTTTGCCCAAACAACGGTTGACTTAACTGGCTCAGCCACGTACCGCTTATAAAGGGCGGGAAAATCTTTTAACACCTTTTCCATGTATTCGTCAGTAACAGGTTCGAGCATAGCCGAATTTACATCTATTACATATAGTTTCTTGTAATCGTGCCCGGTAGCCATGGCAATTTCGGCGGCTATATAGCCGCCCCAATTACTTGCCGCTTCAAAAGTTTCGTTGGTCTCGTTTTTATAAAACGCCAAAAACCGGCCCATAGTAATGATAGGGTTATAAAAAGGCTGCATTTTAAAATGGTCGAGGTTGGCATAACATTTTACACCGGTTGAATAAATCCATACATCCAGCTTCAGCTTATTTTTGGATATACATTCGCCATCGTTTATAATCATAGCGTTGCCTCCTACCCCGTTTTGATAGTCGTAATTATTACGGGCTTTTACAATAACCGGACATTTTAAAGACGGGCGCCTTGCTTTAATTTCTTCCATGCTCATGTAAAGCCCCGCCGGCAATATTTTTTCGGGTTTGGTTAAATCATAATAAAGTACCGAATCAATAGTCTTTTTTTTCCGTGGCTGCTCAATCACCACATACTTTGGCTCTATACCCAGCAACTTAGCCTTGAGCATAGCGTATTCCTGGCTATCTATAAGACCCTGCGTGTAATACCCTTTGTAAACTCTCAATTTAGCAGCAGTGGTGTCTTCCTGGGCATGGCCTGCTAAACAGGCGGCTATAAACAGACAGCAAGCAAGTATGGTTTTCATTCAAACAAACGTATATATTATTCTCAAACCTTTCAAGGCAGAACAACCCATATTACGTTTTTATACTAAATGCGTGCTATATCCGCTCTTCATCCTCAACATCGTGAGGCTTGCTCACCGGCTTATCCATTTCTTCTTCCAGTTGCTTTTTGTCTTTCAGGTTTTGATAAACCAGGAATGCTACCAGGGCAATAGCTGCTATAATACCAAAAACAATTAACGGCAGATTAGGTTCCATAGTGTATTGTTTTAGTTAGTGTAAAGATACAGCTAATTACATCTATGTGCCGAATTAAAAGCATTAAGTAATTGTAAAGCTAAAGGGATTGCCTAAACGGGGGATTGCTTCGCAAAGGAGAAAAATGGGATATTATCTTCTTACCTCGAAACTATCAAAACCCTGCAAGGGTCCATCGGTAACAGATACGTGCTCTACCACAGCATTTTCGGGGCCGTGCTGGCACCATTGCACAAATTTAATCAGTAGATCATCGTCACCTTCTGCTTCTATATATACATTGCCATTGGGCTCATTACGCACAAAACCATTAACACCCAGCAGGTCGGCCATTTGTTTAGTTGATGCACGGTAAAAAACACCCTGTACTTTACCCTTAACAGTAATATTGAAATGTTGTGGCATTACGACCCTACACTATTTTGAAAACTCAGTTACTTTGTCCTGTATGGTGCTTTCGTCTGTCATGCCCATGTTGCGCCAAACCTCTTTACCTTGCTTGTAAAGAATTAGCAAAGGGATAGCCCGCACGTTCATGGTGTTGGCTACGGTTGAATTTTTGTCCACGTCAATTTCAAACACTTCCAATTTATCGGCGTTCCTCTTTTCTACCTTTTTTACTATTGGCTTAAGTTGCTTGCAGGGGCCACACCATACGGCATTAAAATCTACCAGTACCAGTTTTTGTGCCGCTTTTAAATGGGCCAGGTAATCTTCAAAGCTCATTCCTATAGCACCCGCCTGCACAGGTGCGCCGTTACCGCTTACTACGTGCTTATCTTCACTAATCCACGAGTTGATACCAAACTCGAGGTTATATACTTCTTTAAATCCGTTGTTAACGGCAAACTCAGCGGCCTTTTTGCTGCGGCCACCTGCCAGACAGTACAGGTAAAGCGGTTTCTCTTTATCCAGGGCCAACAGTTGTTTTTCGAAATTGGCATCATTGATATTGATGTTTTTGGCTGCCGAAATATGTTTGCTGGTATATTCCTCGGGCGTGCGCACATCAACAATCTGTGCGTTGGTCTGGTTAATACCTTTATCAAATTGTGTAGGGTTAAGATTTTTGAAGCCGGCAGTTTGCCCGTTGCAGGAAGCAAACACCAATACGGAGAAAAAAACAACAATTAAATTCTTCATGCTAAGCATTTTTATTTTGCGTGTATAAGATCTGTTTTGGGAACCGCCGTTTTTGCAATGGCGCCATATCCACCGGCTACCTCTACAATATTTTCGAAACCCCGTGCTTTTAAAATAGAGGCGGCTACCATACTGCGGTAACCACCGGCACAATGTATAAAATAAGTTTTATTGCGGTCGGCCTCGTTTGTCCAGTCGTTGATAAAATCGAGTGGTTTGTTTTCGGCACCGGCTACATGCTCTGTTTCAAACTCGGCTGGGCGGCGCACATCCAGCACATGGGTATCGCTACTATATTGTTCAGCAAAGTCACCAGCATTGATGGAGGCAATAGCATCGGTTTCTTTACCAGCGGCTTTCCATGCCCCTATACCACCATCCAAATAGCCAAGTGTATTATCGTAACCAACCCGTGCCAGGCGCATAATGCACTCCTCGGCCTTGCCTTCGTCGCATACCAATAAAATGGGCTGGTTTAAATCTGTGATGAGCGTGCCTACCCACACTGCAAACTGGCCGTTCAAACCTATGTTAACTGAACCCGGAATAAATGCTTTGCAAAAAACCTGTGCATCGCGGGTATCTAGTACCAGCGCGTTGGTTTCCTGTGCGGCCGCTTCAAATTCTACGGCAGATAATTTGCGCAAACCATGCTGGTATACTTCTTCCATATTGCCGGCACCATGCTTATTCAGCATAGCGTTTTTAGAAAAATACTGAGGTGGAGGTAAAAGCCCCTCGGTTACCTGCTTAATAAATTCATCCCTCGTAATATTTTGCAGCGCATAGTTCACTTGTTTTTGATGCCCAAGCGTGTCGAAGGTTTCTTTGCTCATGCTTTTGCCGCAAGATGAACCCGCACCGTGCGCCGGATATACAATCACATCATCGGGCAAGGTCATAATTTTGTTACGAAGAGAATCGAATAGCATACCGGCTAAATCTTCTTTTGTAACATTGGATTTAATAGCCAGATCGGGGCGGCCAACATCGCCGATAAACAAGGTATCGCCGGTAAAAATGCAGTACTCTTTACGGTTCTCATCCAGCAATAAATAGGTAGTAGACTCGGGCGTATGCCCCGGCGTATGTAATGCGCGGATAGTAATATCTCCTACTTTAAACTCATCACTGTCTTTTGCTTTTATGCATTCGAAACTGGTTTCCGCTTTAGCACCATAAACGATAGCAGCACCTGTTTGCTGCGAAAGCTCCAGGTGGCCCGAAACAAAATCGGCATGAAAATGCGTTTCGAAAATGTATTTAATGTTAGCCCCGTTCTTCTCTGCCCGCTTGATATAAGGGGCAGTTTCGCGCAGGGGGTCTATAATAGCACACTCACCGTTGCTTTCGATATAATAAGCGGCTTCGGCCAAACAGCCGGTATAAATTTGCTCAACTTTCATGTACCCCATTTATTTTACAACAGGTACAAAATTGCTAATAAAAACGGGGATAGGAAGAAGAATGAAATCAGTTAGGAAAATTTGGATGATTCAGCACGTTTTTAGCCTGATTTAGATGACGTTGCTCGTGACCAGACAGGATAGTGAGTAAATCGCGCAGGGTGTAAGTGATAATGCCAAGGGCAGGTGAAGACAGCACCGTTTTATCTAAATCGGTAGCCGACAGTTGGCTGAGCTTAGCCGAAAACTGCTGCTGATGTTTTTCAAAATCTGAAACAATAGTGCCGGTAATTTCGCTTTGCGAAGGGGCAAAAGCGGGTGGGTTTTTCATAGGTTTGGCAACAACAGGTCCTGTTTCTCTAATGAGGTATTCGCCGAAAAACTTAGAGATGAAGCGAATGTTTTGATAAAAAGAATTGCTGTGCTTACCGGCAATAACCGCATCCAACTGCGGGAGGTATGTATTGTTAGAAACCATCAAATGATCGAGGCATTGGGCTATGCTCCATTTATCCGATGAGGGCTTCCAGTTTAGCTGCGCACCAGTAAGGCTGCCGAATTGTAATTTTGCTTCGCCGTTTACCTTATTGAAGGTAGCAATGGTTGTTTCAATGGTGGTTTGCATAGATTTCTGTTTATCTAACAAAGTTTATTGGTCGAGCCAGTTTACAAATTCGTTAGCCTTCTCGCGGCTTACATCGGCACGGGCATTTTTATCGCATTTTAAGTGCACTTCTATTTTACCCGTGTCGTGCTTTTTGTAAGTGTCTATCTGGTCGATATGAATAATCATCTGCCGGTTGGCCCTAAAGAATTTTTTAGGGTTTACTACTTCTTCTATCTCGTCGATAGTATTGTAATCGGTAACCAGTTTTTCGTTGTCGGTAGTAACGAGGTAGATGATGGTATCTTTTACAAAGTAAGCCACCTTTGCTTCTGGCAGTGGAACAATACCCGCCTTATAATGCGCCAGAAAACGCTCTTTGTATTTAGGCAACTCTGCCTTGCCATATGATGAAACAAAAGATTGCAATTGCTCGGAACCGGTTACATTGCTCTGCCCATGGTACTTTTTGAACTTATCAATAGCCAGTTGCAACTGGTCTTTATCAATGGGCTTAAGCAGGTAATCTATGCTATTCACCTTAAAGGCGCGTATAGCATACTCGTTGTAGGCGGTTGTAAACACAACGGGTTTCTCAATTTTTACCTTATCAAAAATATCGAAACTAATACCGTCGGCCAGCTGTATATCCATAAAAAACAGGTCCGGTTGTTGGTTCTCTTTTACCCACTTTACGGCAGACTCTACGGAATCTAACGAGTTAATCACTTCGGCAGCCGGCTCAATCTGCTTTATCATTCGTATAAGATTTTTGGCCACCAATGGCTCATCCTCTATTATTACAACTTTCATAGTATAGTGAATAGTAAATGGTGAATAGGCAATAGTAAAAACATGCTTTACACTATTTAAGTTAATGGAATTTTAATTTCAAACGATTCTGCTGTTTCTATAACTTCTACCTGCTTATCGGAAATATAGCGATAAAGATTTCTAAGATTCTCCAACCCATGCTTATTGGAGGTTTCGATAGCATGTTTCCTTTGCAGGTTATTTTTTACCGACAGGTAATCGCCACTACTGGTTACGGTTATATGCAATGGATTATCTTTAGAAGTAGTGTTATGCTTTACGGCATTTTCTAAAAGTATCTGTAAAGTAACGGGCACAATATTTTTCTCTTTACTGGCTTCATCAATATTGAACGCCACCGTAAGCCCTTCGCCAAAGCGGGTTTCGAGTAGTTTTACATAATGGCTTACAAAGTTCATCTCCTTTTGCACGCTTACCGAGTTCTTCTCTTTATTCTCGAGCACATACCGGTACACCTTGGATAGCTGCTGCAAAAAATCGGAGGCCAGTTGCGGGTTCTCAAATATCAGGGAGTTGAGTGATGACAGGGCATTGAAAAGAAAGTGCGGGTTTAATTGGTTTTTCAGGTTATCGTACTGTACCAGAGCTTTCTCTTTCTCTAATTCTGCAGCCACAATACGCTCCTGTTTCCACCTTATAAAAAAGTGATACCCAAAAATGGAGAGGATAACGCTAAGCACCATAAAAATATTTAAAGCAATAGTAGCCGCCCATAGCTCGCGTGTGAGGTGTATGGGAATCCGGTCCTGAAAGAGAATGGTGGGAACAATACGGATAATCATGATTACCGTAAGTGTAACCAAAAACTGTATGGCAATACGCTTAGCAGGGTTGCGCTCAAATGGATAAATACTATCCATATAGATATCAATGGTTCGTACTACATAGCCAAAAAAAAGAATCGCAATTAAGCCAATACCACTGGTTATTAAATGCCAGGTTATGCTCTGGTCGATAAAAAAGAAGACTTTGACAGTATTAAACACCAGGTATATAGCCAGTATTATACCTAACGCTATTTTTGTTTCCCCTTTTACCTTCAACCTCTCCATACCCTTGCTTTAGTGAGCCACCATATGCCCGTTTACAATTTCACCATCTTTCATTTCTATAATCCTATCGCTGTTAGCAGCAAACTCGGTATCGTGCGTTACCGATATAATTGTCTGCCCCTTATCTTTTGATAAGCCACGTAATATATCAAATACTATTTGTGTATTTACCGAATCGAGGTTACCCGTTGGTTCATCGCCCATAATTATGGTGGGGTCATTGACCAGAGCACGCGCTATGGCAACGCGCTGCTGTTGCCCACCCGATAGCTTAGAGGATAGCTTGGTGGCAAACTTGTCCATATCCAGCCATTTCAGTTTTTCGTAAGCACGGTCTTCGCACTCGCTTTTGCTGTACTTGCCCAGTTTTTCGGCCGGTAACATCACATTCTTAAGCGCCGAAAATTCGGGTAATAAAAAGTGAAACTGAAACACAAAGCCGATATGCTCATTGCGAAATTTAGCCAGCTCGTTTTGCGTTTTACCGGTAAGCAACACGTTGTTTACATACATCTGCCCTGTGTAATCGGTATCCATGGTAGAAAGCAGATACAGCAATGTTGACTTACCGCAACCGCTTTTGCCTACAATAGAAACAAACTCGCCACGCTGCACTTCAAAACTTACATCTTTAAGCACATGAAATTTTTCAGGCTCCTCAAAATATTTATTAAGAGCTACCGCTTTAAGTACGGGACCGACTTTACTTGTATTTATTTCTTCTTTCATTGCCTTTGAATTCATTCGTAATTCCGACTTAACCACGGAGTATTGCCACCGGGTCTATTTTACCTGCTTTTACACTCGGCATTAAGCCTGCTATAAAGGTGGTGATGATGCCAAAGCTTAGCCCGAACAAGTAATGTTTAACATGGAACACTACCGGAAAATGCGTTATGCTGATAGCATCGTTTTTAGGAAACGGCAGGCTATATACCCCGCTGCTCATAGCAAAACCCAGCAGCAAACCCGTTATTGCACCGAAGACCCCAATGGTTACACTCTCTGTAAGAAATATGGTGCGTATATCGCCCGATGAAAAGCCTTCAGCTTTTAGTATAGCTATATCCTTTAGTTTGTTCTGTATGGTCATGCTCATGATATTATAGATACCAAAACCTGCCACCACCAATAGCGTAAACGAAACTACAAACGTCATTACATTGCGTATAAGTATAGAAACCATTGCGCTGGCGTTGGTGGTTTTCCAGTCATCGGCCTTGTAACCATACCGGTTGGCAAACTCTACAGCCATTGGTGCGGCGTTGTCGTAATCTTTCAACTTCATCGATATATCAGTTACGTACTGATTGTCACGGCCCACCAACTGCTGCACCTTCGAAAGGTTAACATAGCTACGTACATTATCAAGGGTGCCAATACCAAACTGAAAAGTACCCACCAACCTGAAACGCATAGACGTACCACGCGGCGTGGCCAGTGTTACCATATCGCCCACACGCACATTCAGTTTGTTAGCCAGGCCGTGGCCCATTAGTATACCGTTATCAATGGTAAGCAGGTTTTCAATTTTACCAGTCTTCATTTTATCTACCAAACCGGTAAGCTGCGCTTCTTCTAAAATATTTACACCGTTCAATGTGCCGTTAAGTTGCACCGGTCCGCTTACATAGAATGCCTGTGTAGAAAGCTGCGGGCTAACCGCCAACACGCGCGGATCCTGTTTTAAATCTTCTATAATCTTTCCGGCGTTTTTAATATTAGGTGTAACATCTTTGGGCTTAGGGTGATGCACAATATTGAGCACCCTGGCTGTATCCGTAATCTCATCAAGTATAGAGTGGGTGTAATCTGTATTGATATCGTTGTAGAGGCGCACATCGGGTGTAGATGACAGAAGCGTATCTTCCAGAAACTCATTAAACCCCTCCATAAAGCTTATCATAAGTATATACATACCTATACCAAAGGTTACGCCCAGCATGGCAATAAGCGTTTGCCGCGGTTTGGCCAGCAGGTGGGTTTTGGCAATTTCAAAGTTTACGCTCAGCATTTGTTTAAATATTTTCCGGGTTCAAAGGCAAAATCATCATGTATATTTCTACTTGCAAAAAGGTGCTTGTATTTAAGTCCCCTTTGGGGATTTAGGGGCCTAGAAATTTTTTAAGTTCATTAGTTACATCATCGTGCGCTTCATCCTGCACAAAGTGCCCTGCATTAACTTTTACAGCACGCGCATGCCTGAACTTAGAAAGGAACGTAGTTAGAAACCGCACCGGCATAAACTTGTCTTTCTCACCCCACACAAACAAGGTAGGCTTACCGGTAAGCACATCTACTTTAGCCCATAGTTTTTCATACCAATCCTGCTCATTCAACAACGCTTTGGCAAAAGCAATGGTGCCCATTCTTTCCGATGCTTTGCTGAAAGGCTTTAGGTAATGTGCATGCACATCTTTGGTAAGCGCATTTTTATCGCCCCACGACTGTGGCACCAAAAAGCGCGCAGAGAAATTAAAGTATTTATAAAGCACCGGTAGCAGCGGCGATTTCAAAATCGTTTCGGCTTGTTTAAACTCAGGTTCGTTTTTGGTGCTCCACAGCCAGGTATTAAGTATTACCAGTTTTATTATTTTTTGCGGATGCTGTATGGCATAGTTTAAACCTATCGGTCCGCCAAAATCGTGCACAACCATTGTAAATGAATCAAGCTGAAGATAATTAATCAGTAACTCAAGATTTTTTGAGTGCTGCAAAATTGAATAAGGATAATCTTCCGGCTTATCAGATAAACCGAAGCCAACATGGTCTAAGGCAATGCACCTGTGTGTTTTGCTTAACTCCTTAATTTGATGCCGGAAATCAAACGACCACGATGGTGTGCCATGCACAAACAAAATCACATTACCGGTGCCTTCGTCTATATAATGCAACTGCGCACCGGGCAGCGCAAAATAGTTCGACCTGAAAGGATACTCCTTTCTATCAACCCAACTGTATTTCTCTATTGCTGCTTGCATGGCTTTGTATTATTTAGCTTTAGGCACTACAATCTCCTCACTATCGCTTACGCCTTCTAGTATTTCTACAAACTCAAGGTTCTCAAGCCCGCGCTTAATTTTTACAACCTTGTTCATGCCCATACCTTTTACCTCTACTTCATCGCTGGCATTAACCAGGTTTTTAGGAATTACCAGTGCATTGTCCTTGTGCGTTACTATTATGTTGGCCTCTACCGATACATGCACAAAATTTAAATCATAATCTTCTGTAAATTCCGCTTCCACTTTAAAGCTCTGGTCGTTCTGGTTCATGTTAGGGTATATCTTGCTTACCTTTGCTTTGTAAACTTTATCACCGGTAACATCCAGCTTTACAACCACCTCTAAGCCCACTTTTACTTTATCTATATCGCTTTGGTCTACACTCAGCTCCAGTATTTTTTTACCCTTCTCTCCTACCAGCGCTACCAAATCGTTGCGGCGCACAGCCTCACCCAAATCTTTGTACGTATCGTATACCATACCATCCATTACGCTGCGGATTGAGTAGTTGCCGTAATCAAGGTTAGATGCAGCTACCCCGCTTTGCGCGTTCTTTAACTCTACCTGCATTTGCTCTTTGGTACGTTTAAAATTTTCGTTAGCCGATTTAAGGTCGTTACCTGAAACTTCATATGCCAGGGCAATCTGGTCGAACTGGGTTTTGGTAACCGCCTGCGCATCGAACATGTTTTTGTAGCGCATATAGTTTATAGAGTCGTTCCGGTATTTGGCTTCGGCGCTTTTTATCTTGCTTTTTAAATCGAGCAGTACCGGTGAATTATCCGAGGCGTTCATCCGCGCCATATCCAGCGCTGAGGAACTGGCACCGAGTTTAGCCGCACTGGCATCGTTTTGTATCCTGAAAATCTCTTCGCCCTTCTTTACATCATCGCCGCCATCTTTGCTTTTGGCCACTACGTAGCCATCGCTAAGGGCATATACTTTATACTCATTGCGCGGCACTAAAAAGCCAGAGGCATACACGGCCTCGGTTATTGCCTTGCGCTGGGGCTTAATGGTTTCGCCTTTATTTTTGCGGGTAAACACCACTATTAAAATAACTACTGGAATAATCAGCAGCAGCAAGTAGAGATACTTTTTGTTCATACTTATGGATTTGCACCGCAAAGGAAACAAGAGAAACCATGCGAACCAATAAAATAGGGGCTATCCGTTGGGTAAAGTAGCTGAAGCGGGTGAAAGGAGGATTGAAATGGATAACCGTTGGTTGAAACCAACGGCACTATGATAAGCGGAATTTTATCTGTTTAAAACGGACTAAAGTCCGTTGAATTACGACGCCTTCTTCAGCGCCTTATTGGTTTGTATTCTTACCTGCCTTGGTGCCGCTAGTTCTTTGCGGATAATTTTGCTAATCTCTTTGGCGCGGTTGACTACCATAAAGTGGGTGCCGCCCTTAATCCAGATAGCATTTTTAATGTAGAAGTGCGGGAAGATACGGTCGCGGGTGCCGTGTATGTGGGTCAGGTTGTCGGGTATCTCTTCGTTTTTCCAGTGTATAACCTGGTCTACAGCCCACTCGTTAAACTCAATATCAATATCTTCTATCATCCGGTTTATCAGCTCGTGGTCGTGGTCGCTTAGCTTGCCCAAAAACCATCGCATCCAAAAACGGAAATTAACCACCAGTTTGCCGGGCACCAGGCGGTGGAATTTTAATGAATTGAGAAAAAGCAGCTTTAGCGGCCGCTCGTGGTAAGTTTTAATACTGGAGATAAGGATAACCTTATAGGGGTTGATAAGCTTAGACAACTCTACGGCTATTACGCCGCCGAACGACATACCGATAAGTATAGGCTGGGTATCTTTCTTTATTTGTGGCAATAGCTTCTTTACATAGGTCTCTATATGCTCATTCTTTTTGTGCTTAGGCCACTTAAGGTGCACTATTTCATATCCCGAAAGGTCGAGGTTCTCGAAAATAATATCGTTAGCCCCTACACCCGGAATTAAATAAATCGTTTTATCCATTACTTAGGATTTGATCCATTAACTAAATTAGAGCTTAATTCGCAAAATAAAACCCATTTATCCCACCATGGCCAAACGAAAATCAGATAAAAGGACACTAGCCAACTACGACTTTAATCCTCCCTCCAAGACATTTGCACGTGGGTTTATAGCTCCGTTTAAGTTTTACTTTGCTCCACAGTTTTACGGATTAGATGAGCTGGATGTTTCCCGTCCCGCTATTTATGTTTCTAACCACACTATTCTGGGCGTATTCGATGGTTACCCATTTGGTGTAGAATTATACCTGCGCAAGGGGCTTATACTACGCGCGCTGGCCGATAGCAACCACTGGCGCATACCGGTGTGGCGGGATATTATACAACAAAACTTAGGGGCGGTAGAAGCCAGCCGCGAAAACTGCCGCGCGCTGATGAAACGAGGTGACAGCATTGTGGTTTTTCCCGGTGGCACGCGCGAGGTTTGTAAAAAGAAAGGCGAGCAATATGTATTGAAATGGAGTGACCGCAAAGGTTTTGTGCATATGGCTATGGAGCAGGGTTACGATATTATACCGGTGGCTGCCGTAGGCGCCGAAGAAACGTATACGGTGGTGCAGGATGCTAACGATTTTCTTAAATCGCCCTTTGGGCAATTTTTGAAAATGATTGGTGTGGCCGAAAAGTATTTGAAAAACGGCGACCTGGTGCCGCCGATAGTGCGCGGAATAGGCGATACTATTATACCACGCCCGGCCAAGTTGTATTTCAGTTTTGGTAAGCGTATATCTACTGCCCGGTACAAAGCAAAGTTTGATGACCCCAAAACGCAGGATATGATGAAGAAGAAAGTAGAGAAAGCGCTACTGGGCGAGTTTAAAAAACTATTTGAGATACGCGATAACGATACGGATAGAAGTAAGTGGAGAAGGCTACTGAATATGAAGAAGCTCTCCTAATCCCCTTCCCGAGGCAATCCCGGGATGAAACAAAAGGGGACTTAAACAGCCAAACCACCCTACTGCTTAACCACCTGTTTCCGGTAACTAAATGTAGCAGTCTTTAACTCTACCACATAATTACCAGCCTGTAGTTCAAACGCATTTAACTGTGCATGGTGCAAGCCATTGGTACCGGTAGATATTATACCGGTGCTTACTAACTTACCAGTAATATCATACACGTTCATGGTTACTTCTTCGGCTTCGTACAGGTAGTACTGAACTATCAGCTTATCGTTAACCGGGTTAGGGTATAAACCAAACACCACCAGGTTAGCAGGTTCGGTAACGGCATTAGGCGCTGTTACGTGAAAGATGATAGTAATGGTATCGCAATGATTCAAACCGCCATTATCGCAGGCTACAAAGCGCATGGTGTCATCGCCCACGTAGTTGAAGTAAGGGAAGTACTTAAAACACGAATCGCCGCCAACCCACTGGTAAGTGCCGTGATGAGGAATGAGCGTTACAGCAATAGATGTAGGCTGAGCCACTAAGTCGTCAAATATGAGGCAATAAGTAATGTTGCTGTTTTTATTTACCTGTAACTCGATGGTAGAAGCACTAACCGGGTGGTCTACTTTAAACACATACACCACGGTATCGCAATTGCTGTTTGCATCGCAGGCTATAAAGGTTATAGTTTCGTATCCTACAAAAGCAGAATCGGGGTCGTAGCTAAAGCAGGAATCGGTTAAGGTAATGGCACCGTTGAGCGGCTGCGAATAGTTGATAGCACCGGTGTACGAGCTTATATCGTTGAAATGCACACAGGCAGTGGCGATGCTGTCGCGATCTATATCCACTGTTATGGTGTCTATATCCTGCACCGATAACACGGTTACAAAAATAAATACGGTATCGCATACCGGTATAGCTTCGCTGGTACATACGGTCAGCATAACAGTGTCGGTGCCATGATAATCCTGGCCGGGTACATAGGTAACATCGCGCCCGTTAAGCGAAATGGCAACACCATGCTGGGCACCCCCAATACCAAGATTTATAGCAGGGCAAACGGGCCCGTTAGGAATTACGTTGGTGGTTGATTGTGTATTCTCCGGTATGACAACCACATGGTCGGTTATTTTAGAAAAAGGCAAATGCTGGTTAGGAAACAATGCCGGAACCGGGGCTGCAATCTGTGCTACAGGAACAGCCGCGTTGCTCTGGCGCAGGTGGCGCTCATTGTTATTTACAAAATAATGCACTCCTTCTACATCGTTAGCATTTAAAGATGTTACGGTGCTTATATACGTATAGTCTGCCTGGGCCTTTCCCTTCTTTACATCCAGTTCGTAATAACCGTGGTCATCCAGGTTTATGTATTTCATGTGCGGGTTTAATCCGCGTATAATACTGGCGCCTACCGGTAGCGGCGAGTTGAGCGAAGTAACACTGCTGCCTACAAATTCTACCCCAATTGAACCGGCACCGGTATTATCATCGTAGTTTGGGCCGGGTATATCATTGCACCAGCTGGTGTGTATATCGCCTGTAAGCATTACCACATTTTTAACCGGTGTATTTAATATGTGATTTTCTATAATATTTCGCTCGTAGTTGTACCCATCCCACTGGTCGGCATTAACCGGCTGGCCAAAAACCTGCAGAGGCGCAAACATTACCTGGTTACCTATAATTTTCCAGCTGGTAGTTGTATCACTCAGTTGTTGCAGGAACCACGCTAACTCTACCGGGCCCATCAGGTGGTGTGCCGAGTCGTTGGTGGCACCCAGGTCCTGTTCATCGCGGTCGTACAGGCGGGTATCCAGCATTATAAGGTCCAGCAGTTTTCCATAGCGCAGCTTGCGGAAAATGCGGATAGTATCTATAGGGTCTGGCTTGCGTATGGGCATCCACTTAAAATAGGTAGAAGTAGAATAGCGCTTGCGGTCGGCATAGTTTCCTTCGGTGCCGGGTGTGTGGTTTTGCCCGCCATCTTTCCAGGCATCGTTGCAGGTTTCGTGGTCATCCCACACGGTTATAAAAGGAAACAACTGGTGCAGCCTGCGCAGTTGGTCATCCAGCTTATATTGCGAGTAGCGTAATTCATAACCAACCTCTGTAGTACATTCGGTAGGCGGGTCGTAGGTACGGCCGGCCACATTACCGCTAAAACCGCCGCTTTCGTATTCGTAGATATAATCGCCCAGGTGTACCACGGCATCTACGTTGTTTTTGTTTACAATGCTCTGGTAGGCGTTAAAATATCCGTGTTCCCAGCTAGCGCAGCTTACTACGGCAAAACGAACACTATCGTTATTAGAAGTTGCCGAAGGGGCTGTTTTGGTGCGGCCCACAATAGAGTTGCGCCCAAAGGCATTGAACGTGTAATAGTAAAACGTAGAAGGCTGCAGGCCACACACATCTACCTTAACTGTGTAATGGTTATCCTCTGTCGCTACAGCCTTGCCATAATTTACTACATTGGTAAAACCGGTATCGGTGGCTACCTGCCAAAAAACCTCTACATCGCCTATGGTACCGGTATCGGGTGTTACGCGGGTCCATAGTATCATGTGGTCTTCGGTAGGGTCGCCAGATTCCACACCATGATAAAACGGACGCAGGTTGGGGTTAAGCGTAATACGATGCTGCTGGGCAAATACATGCATACACAACAAGGCGGGCAATACAACCGAGAGGATTTTTTTAACCATGAAAAACATTGCTTTAATTGCGGCGCGAATTTAGCCTAAAGAAATGGCATTTTGCTGTTAATATTTGAAGGATTTTAGTCTTGTTGCAGCACCAGCCGGCGGGTGTAGTTTTCGGAAGCTGCGGCCACCTGCAAAAGGTAGATGCCTACAGGCAGGTTACCTGTAGCAAACCGGACCTTAGTGCCGGAAATATCCTGAGTAAAAACTTCCTGCCCAAGGTGATTCAGAAGCCGTAAGTGGTTACCGTTAATATATCCCATATCCACCTCAACATAATCTCGGGCGGGGTTGGGGTATACCGATATGTCAGCGCCTGTAGTAGTTTCAGGTACACCGGATATGATGTAATAGGCGGGATATGAGCAATCGTGGTTTTCGCGGTTATAAACCAGCGCGGTATAGGTACCCAGGAAAGGGGCATATATTTTTTCGGGGCCTTGCAAATACATATCCGCATCTAAAAACCACTCTACCGCAAACTGCGCCTGCTGGTGAGGAAGCAGCTGGAGGGAATCGCCGGTGCGCACTATTACGGTATTTTCGAAAGGCCTGCGTGAAACCACGATTCGTTTTGGTGCCGACCATTTGTAACAAACCGAATCCATGGTTTTTATATAATAGTTATCGGTAACCGTAGGCGAATAAGTTTCTTCATCGCCTATCTCACCCGAAGTGCCGCTACGCGCCCACGTATATAGATAAGCCGGGTTAAAAGGCGTAGCCGTAAGTGTAACTACATCGCCCTGGCAAACACTATCATCGGAATAAACAATAGAAGCCGCACCGTGAAATGTATCTGTCTGAAACCAAAATGTATCTGTTTGCATATAGCTAAAGGCCGTATCAAAAACAACGGTTACGTGTGAGTTGGTTAGCTGCGAAATTTGAGTGCCCGGATATGCTGCAAACCAGTGTTTATTTATCTCTATATCGCTACCGGGGGGTATATTATCGCCATCGTAATCCATTACGTTAATCTCAAAATTATTGCATTCATCCAAGGGAATAGCCCAGTTAAGATTATTGAAAACTGCCTGCTGCTGGTTGAGGGTACGGGCGGCCAGGTTATCCTGTGTTTTTGTTTTTATATAAATATCGGCCAGCGAATCGGGGCCAGAAGTGTCCCACGAACCGGTAGCAGTTACCGTTACACTGCTTAACACCATATGGTATACCCAAGTAGTAAGCGCCAAAAAATGATTGCCGATGGGCAATGGCGGAGTGGAGGGAATAGAATACCCGTAACTGGTAGATACATTAAGCCCATCGCGGTTCCACTGGCGCCTGATAAAACAGGCATCGTTAATCAGGCTTTCGCTATAAATATTAAAACTCTGCTGGCAGGTGCGGTAACTGCGATGCAGATTGCTGCCCGCAAAATTAAAACTCATATAGGGAGCATTATACCTGCCCGTTACATTAAAAGTTAAAGGAACATAGTAAGTACTTGTAATAGTATCGAAACTTCCACCACCTCCTCCCCCTCCGCCACCACCGCCGCCACCACCAAAAAATCCGGAATACGTTACCTGAAAATAGAAGGTAGCGTGGTACAAACCCGGCGGGGAATTACTACTGCATAATCTGAAACAGCCAATACTGTCTCCCCCCAGTACATCGTAATTGC
>DATGWP010000106.1:0-6995 GCA_035299425.1 Chitinophagales bacterium
CGGCTGGTTTGGTTTATGTAGATGGAGGTGTACAACCAATCACCAATGATGTTGCATTTAACCTCACGGCACAGCCGGTTATTACAGCCAGTGACGTAAGCTGTACTTATCGTGATGTTACTTTTTCGGCGGCATCTGCAGGTGCCTGGGATTTTGATGCAGTGGCTGCGCCACCAGCGGGAAATGGAGCCAGTGTTACGACGCAATACACAACTTTTGGCAGGAAGAATATTACCTATGGAAGCGATGTTTATACAGGTTTTTTTAATGTGGCAATTGATGCCAATAGTTATATACCAGATATAGCCACTACGGCTCATCCATTTGGGGTAGATACCTTCATTCTTTGCCAGGGAAGTTCAGCAGGCTTCAATGCGGTTATTCCTTCAGCCGATGTTTTTGAGTGGGATTTTGGTGGTGCTATTACACCTAATACATATGTTGGGGCTGGGTACCAAAGTCTGAGTAACCTTGTGTTTAATACGGTAGGTACATTTAAAATAAAATTAAGGATTAATACTACCTGTTGTGGTTATTCACCATTCGATTCGATATGGCTAATAGTAGACCAAACACCTAATATAGGTGTAACTGGATTATTGCGTTTTTGTCCAGGCGATTCGGTTGTGTTAACAGCTAGTGGAGCTTACAACAATTATTATACATGGACTCCTGCTACAGGTTTAGATACTACCCGTGGGGCGGTTGTAATAGCTAAACCACAGGTTACTACCAGCTATTTAATAACAGGCTATAGCGAACATTATTACTGCAAAGACGATTCACTGGTTACGGTCTCTGTATCCAGCCCTCCGGCACTTACTTTTGCTACTACGCCGGCCATTTGTGGTAATGGAGGTACTGCCACTGTAACACCAAGCCCTGCTGGCTCCTACTCGTATATATGGAATGACCCTTCCAACCAATCAACTGCTACTGCATCAAATCTACAGGCCGGTGCCTATGCAGTAACAGTTACGGATATTACATCTAACTGTAAATCAGACGGTGGTACGGCGGTTGGCTCCGGTGGTAGTGTTCAGGCTTTTATTGATAGCACAGCAAATGTCAGCTGCGCCGGTTATTGCGACGGTGTGGCCAGGGTAAGAGGTATTAGCGGCTCGGGTAATTTTACTTACTCGTGGAGTAATGGAAGTACAAATGCAGCCAACACAAATATCTGTGCCGGTAATTATAGTGTAACCGTAACTGATGCAGGCACAGCTTGTACTGCTTCGGCCACAGTTACCCTGTCTGAGCCATTGCCGGTAGTTGCTTTAATAATAGATACGGTAGATGTAACGTGTGCATCATTAGGCAACGGATCGGCCAGGGCAGAAGGAGTGGGTGGTGTTGGGTTGTTCGACTATTTGTGGAGTGACCCTGCGCAACAGGATTCGGCACATGCAGTTAATCTTTTTGCCGGAACATATACTGTAACGGTAATGGATGCTAATGGCTGTACGGCTGCCGCCAGTGTACCAATACTGGCACCGCCTCCTGTGGTGTTAGATACCGTAACAGTTACAGATGTAACCTGTAATGGCGATGCCGATGGTGAAATTATTATGAGCGTTAGCGGCGGAGTAGGCCCTTACACATACGTGTGGCCGCAGATACCAACCGAAACAGATAGCATTGCTAATAACCTGGCAGGTAACATATATGCAGTAATAGTAAGTGATGTATGGACCTGTAAGGATACTATGCTGGTACCGGTATTGGAACTAACCCCGCTTAGCCCCTTAGTAGTTAATACGGATAGTATAAGCTGTTTTGGTGGAAACGACGGCCTGGTAGAATTAGGTGCCAGCGGAGGGACTTCGCCATACCAATATTCGCTGGATGGGGTTACTTTTCAGGCCAGTTCAATTTTTAATGGTTTATCGCCCAATACATATACGGCTACCGTACAAGATGCCCGTGCATGCACGGCTACTATACCATTTACCATTTATGAGCCTGCAGAGCTAGTTGCCACTTTAGCCGGCACTACCGATGTGAAATGCTTTAATGGAAATGACGGTACAGCTACTATAACTATTACTGGCGGTATGCCGGTGTATGTAGGCACGCTTGGTGCGCAAACCATATCTGCCGCTCCATATACATTTACTGGTCTGGCTGCGGGCAATTATAACATTACTGTAACTGATGCCGGCAACTGTACCGCTACGGTAGCGGCTGCTATCAGTCAGCCTACCCAATTGGTGCTAAGCCTTACAGGTGTTACCGGTACTACCTGCTATGGTGGTAACGATGGGGGCCTTGTTGTAAGTGCAGCTGGTGGCACACCCGTATATTCATACTCACTTGATTTTGGAACTCCACAGCTTTCGGGAACCTTTACGGGCGTTACCGGCGGAACACGTATTGTAGGGGTAATAGATGCCAACCAGTGCATAGATACCCTGCATATAGATGTGCCTATGCCGCCTCAAACCACTTTCCTGGATACAGCAGTGATAGATGTAAACTGCTTTGGTGGCAGTGATGGTTCGATTGATTTGATTGTGACGGGTACGGGAGGCCCGTGGACTTACCAGTGGAGTAATGGACAAACAACACAGGATATTTCCGGCCTGTCTACAGGCTATTATGAAGTTACCGTGCGCGAAGCCAATAACTGCGCGGCAGTTGGGGTAGATTCAATTTTTATAGCCGAGCCTACCGATTTGACGCTGGCACAGGTTACCCAAAATGTTAGCTGTTTTGGTGGTAATGATGGTTGTATTACTATAACACCAAGTGGCAGTGTACCCGCTTATCAATATGTTTGGAGCCAGGGAGCCAGCACTGCGCAGGTTTGTAACCTGACAGCAGGTACTTACAGCGTTACTGTATACGATGCTCACCAATGTGCCGACAGCCTGGTAAACATGGCTGTTACCGAGCCAACCCTGCTTACTGTAAACCCAATAGTGACGGATGTAACCTGCCCTGGTTTTGGCGATGGTACCATTACCGCTAATGCTGCAGGTGGCACCCCTGCTTACACCTATAACTGGACAACAGGCGCCGGACCTATAAACAGCAACTTGGGCCCGGGTGTGTATGGCTTAACTGTAACCGATGCTGAAAACTGCACAGCTACGGCCAGCAATACAGTGATTGAACTACCCGGCATTACCTTAGGCGCTGTAGTGCGCAATGTACTTTGCGACCCGCTGCAAAATGGCTTCGTTAATTTGTCGGCTACTACATTTAACCCACCGGCCAGTTATATATGGAGCAACGGTGCCACTACCGAAGATGTTTACTCTCTGGGTGTGGGCACCTATTCGGTAACAATTACCGATGCCAATAATTGTGTAAGAGATACTTCATTTATCATAATGAACGATGACTCATTTAACATAGTGGCCCTGCCACATGATACCACTATTGATTTGGGTAGCACGGTAGATATTTTTGCCACTTCTACCGGCGGAAACATTGCCAGCATTATCTGGCAGCCATCAAGCGGGTTAAGCTGCAGCGATTGTGTTAATACGACCTCATCGCCGCTGCAAAGCATCTATTACATTGCAACAGCTACCTCCGATTCTGGCTGTGTGGCCGATGACCGTGTAAATATTACTGTTATTCCTAAGTATGTCATTTTCATTCCCAATGTATTTACACCAAACGGCGACGGTGCCAACGATTACTTTGAAGTGTTTGGAAATAAAGAAGCATGGAAACAATTTGAAGTGGAGGTGTTTAACCGTTGGGGCGAACTGGTTTATGAAAGCAACGACATGAATTTTGCCTGGGATGGTGTTTATAAGGGAGTAGCTGCCCCTCCGGCAGTATACATCTATGTTATTCACATAACCTTTATTGATAACTACACGCCTAAAATTTATAAAGGGAGCGTAACTTTGGTCAGATAATTTTAGCAGACAAAACGAATGAATATGAAGAAAATGATGTTTTATATGCTGGCTTTTGTTACCCTAACCGGTGCTGCATCATGCAAATGCTATACCTGTAAAAAAGATAACGCGGCTGACTTTAGGTTGTGTAAAGAAGATTATGCCAACGAAACAGATTATAAGAACGCTGTAAATTTGCTGGAGTTAGGCGGCTATACCTGTAAGAAAAGTAACTAAGACTTAAAAGAATGAAGAAAGGCCCATTAACGGGCCTTTTTTTATTAATAATAAAGTCTTAAGTATTGTAAACCTGTATGCCGGTATATCAATTATCTGGTTATGCCATTAGGTTTGGCCACTGGCATTTTTTGCTCGCCTTGCGTGGTTTGCGGTGCCGGTATTACAACGCATGGAGCATTTTGTTGAATGCGCGCTGGCTCAAGATATCTGGTATTGAAGGTTTCTGCCATTTGCAGTACCTGGGTAGCTTCGTTTAATATTTCGGCGAATGTTGACATGCTTTTGTATACGGCAGATATTTTGGGTTGGTTACATTACAGTCGCACGAAAAAACAAAGCGGGTTTTGTGTTAGCTGTTGGTTCAATCATATCTTTACATATGTCGTATGAGCACTTTAGTGGCTTCCGGTGATTTACCGGTAAATGCTACTTTTGTAGTAGTATAAAAGAGTAGGTATGCACAAACGCTTTTCGCAATTTGCCTTTGTATTCATGTTGTTTTTTGCCCTGCAAGCAACTGCGCAAACCCTTGCCGGTAAATTTTCAGCGGTACCTCAATACATGCGGATGCAGAAAAATGAGCAGGTTTCCATAGAAAAGTTTCCGGACTGGCTGGCGCAGCATTACAAATTGCCTGATGGTAATGGCTTTAAGCTGCTATCTACCGACATAGATAATTTGGGCATGGTGCATTACCGATACCAGCAAACAGTGAATGGCATACCTGTGGAATTCACTATGTATATGCTGCATACCCGAAATGGTATAATAGAAAGCATTAGCGGAGATTTGGTAGATAAAGTTTCAGCTACCGCGCGGCCTGCGCTAAGCACCGGCGATGCTATAAGCGCAGCTTTAAGGTATGTAAATGCTATGGAGTATAAATGGCAGGATGAAAAGGCAGAAGAGGCCCTGCGCGAAAATACGGGCAACCCAGACGCTACATACTATCCGCAGCCCGAATTGGTATACCTGGCGAAGGAAAATAAACTTGGAGCAGATGTATTTAACCTGGTGTATAAAATGGATGTGTATGCCGTTCAGCCTTTTTCGAGGCGATACATATATGTAGATGCACTAAAGGGCGATGTGCTTTATACCCTTAATAGAATACAGCATGCCAACGCAAATGCTACTGCCCATACGCAATACAGCGGCATACAACCTATAGTTACCGACAGCATAAATGCAACTACCTACCGCCTGCGCGAAACCGGGCGTGGAAACGGCATACGCACTTACAATGCAAGGCGCACTACTAATCCTTCGAATACTGACTTTTTCAATACTACCAAAGTATGGAACAATGTAAATGATTCGCTGGATGAATATGCTACCGATGCCCACTATGCCAGTGAAGTAACGCATGATTTTTATATGAATAATTTTGCCCGTAATAGTGTAGATGGCAATGGATTGATACTGGCCGCCTATGTACACTTTGGAGTAAACTACGATAACGCTTTTTGGGATGGCGGATCGATGAATTATGGCGACGGTAGTGACCAAAATAATACCACCCCCTATACCCCTTTGGATATTGGCGGCCATGAGATTACGCATGGCTTAACACAGTTTACCGCTGATTTAATTTATGAGAACGAAAGCGGTGCCCTGAACGAATCTTTCAGCGATATTATGGGTGTATCTATACGCCAGTATGCCCGCCAGTCGGCAGTTGTGGATTATGTATTGGGCGACCAGAATGGCCCGCCCTTCCGGTCAATGAAAAACCCAAAGGGCTTTGGCGACCCCGATACCTACGAGGGCACTTTTTGGATTACTGATACCTTTGATAACGGAGGGGTGCATATAAACAGTGGTGTGCAAAATCACTGGTTTTACATTGTGGCGGAGGGTGAGTCGGCCTCTAACGATAATGGGCAGTCATACAATATAACCGGTATAGGTATTACATCTGCACAGGCTATAGCTTACCGTACCCTAACTGTGTATTTAACCCCTACCTCGCAATATGCCGATGCCCGTAAATATTCTATTAAAGCAGCGGAAGATTTGTTTGGTGCATGTTCTCCGGAAGTAAGGGTGGTGACAAATGCCTGGTATGCAGTAGGTGTGGGCAATGCTTTTGTACAGGAAGTAAACACTGGTTTTGGAACCCCTGTGACGAACTATTGCGGCGTGCCTGCCACAATTGCTTTTAGCGATTCAAGCACCAACGCTATGTATCACGAATGGAATTTTGGCGATGGTGGTACAAGCAACCAGCAGAACCCTGTGCATACCTATACCAGTTACGGAACTTATTCCGTTAAACTTATGTCATGGAGCCCAAGCTGTGGGCGTGATTCTTTAACCAAAGAACAATACATTACCATTACCGATTTTACACCTACCGCAGCCACGGGTGCCGATATATGTTCAGGCTCACCAGCCACACTTAGTGCCACCGGGGCCGGAGAGATTAAATGGTATGAAACCCAAACCGGGGGCGCACCTGTGCATAGTGGTAATACCTTCACTACTCCGGCACTGGAGCAAACTACCACATACTATGTAGAGAATCAGAACCCGGGAGCTGCGGCATCGGCTGGACCGGCCAGCAAGAATTTTGGCCAGGGCGGTAACAATAACTCTGACCATTACCTTATTTTTAATAACAGTAGGCCCAATATACTGTTGTCTGTGCTTGTTAATGCTTCAACCTCTGGCAACCGAACTATTGAGTTGCGGGATGCAGCAAATAACATACTGCAAACTACTACAGTTTATGTAGCAGCTGGCGACCAGACCGTTCCGCTAAATTTTTACATACCTGTTGCAAATAATCTGCGTTTAGGTATCTGGACGGGTACCTCCGCACTTTATCGCAATAGTTCAGGTGCTACCTATCCCTATATATCTACCGATGGCAGCCTGAGTATTGTATCTAACGAT
>DATGWP010000107.1:0-6294 GCA_035299425.1 Chitinophagales bacterium
CCGCCAGTATAATGGCTATAATGTTGAACACGCCCAGGTAAACCGTTTGCGATACCAGGTTGGTCATACCCGAGTTACTGGGCGGCAAATAAAAATAGAGCAGGTAAACGGTTATTATATTAATAGACAAGCTCCAGCCAAAGCCACCAATGCCGTAATAAACAAGTTTTTGTAAGGGAATGCGCGCCGGTGGATGCATGGGTGTAAGTTATTAAATTGTAATAAAGAGGTCGAAATACGATGGCTGGAAAAACACATCCGCTAAATTTTCGGATGTTGCGATAAGCGCTTATTTTTATGCCAAACAATAGCGATATGAAAACAGTGTTTACCCCTCATTTGTTTTTGCTGGCCCTCATTCTTTTTTTCCATACAGCGGCCAGCGCCCAGTTTAAATCGGATAACAGCAATGTCATGGTAGCGGTATTGGGCAAGGAGGCCGGTAGTGCCGAAATGAATGATTTAAAAACATCTCACAAACTTGAAGCAGCTAACGATGCACACTATATTTCAAGTGCTGGTGTAGAGTTGCTGTTGCGCAACGGCAAGGTTAACGAGGTGCGCCTGTTTAATAAAAGTGCTGCCTATGGTGCATTTAAGGGCAAGCTACCCAATGGCCTTGCATTTGGTATGGGCTCGGGCGATGTAAAGCGCCTGCTGGGTAAACCTACCGAAAGCTATAACAATGGCTACTGCGAGTTTGAGTTTCCTGCCTACATCATCAGCTGCTGGTTCGATGGCGGCGCGCTTAGCCAGGTGGGGCTTTCGGCACGTTAAATAAAACCCATGTACAGATTAATAGCGGTTCCCTTCATCCTGGTTTTAATACTTACTTCTGTTACGGGTTGCAAAAAGCTGGATAAGCTTACGCAGTTTAATATGGATTATGAAAGCGAAATTATCTATAGCGCAGGCCTGCCCGTAAACCTGCCGGTTAATATATCTACGCCCGATATGGTTACGAACTCCGAAGAGGAGTTTGCCCTTAACGATACCCGCAAAAATTTAATTGAAAGCATTAAGCTTACGCAGCTGCGCCTTAATATTACCGCCCCGGCGGGCAAAACTTTTTCGTTTTTAAAAGAAGTGCGGGTTTATGTTTCGTCACCCGGTTTGCCAGAGATAGAAGTAGCCAGCAAACTAAACATAGACAATGCCAGCGGTAGCGAATTACAACTAACCGTGTTCGATACGGAACTACAGGACTATATTAAAGCAGATAAATTTTCGCTACGCGTAGCCAGCACTACCGATGAAATTTTAACCTCGCAGGTTACCGTTCATATCTACAGTAACTTTTTTGTAGATGCCAAAATTTTCGGGATATAACGTATTCAATCGCCCGTTAAATTCCGGTTAATCCCATTATTAATTCTGCTTTAATCCTAATTTCCGATAATGAAAAAGCAAATACTTATACTGGGAGGAACCATGTTTGTAGGCCGCGCCGTAGTAGAAAAACTGCGCACCCTGCCCGATTATGAAATTACCCTCTTTAATCGCGGTAAATCGAACGCCGGATTATTCGAGGATATAAAACAACTACATGGCAACCGCGAAACCGATGATATACTCCAAGTGTGTAACCAACACTGGGATTGCGTAATAGACTTCAGCGGCTACTACCCAGTAACGTTTGAAAAGCTGCTACAGGATTTATATGGCAAGGTGGGCCGTTACATTTTTATCTCTACCATATCGGTATACGAATTAGAAAAATTTGAGGGTCGCCCCATTACCGAAAACGACGAAATACATTATTGCAGCCAGGAGCAGAAAATAAGCAAACTGCCCGATGCTTACGGTGAAAAGAAGGCCGAAATGGAAAGGGTGCTGCTTCGCCAAACGGGGCTGGATAAAATAATTCTTCGTCCCAGCTTTATCTATGGCCGCTACGATTGGACCGAGCGCTTTTACTACTGGCTATACCGCGCAAAGTTTTTAGACAAGGTACTTATACCCGCCAACTTTAATTTAGTGCTAACCTATGCCGACGATTTAGCTACAGCTATTGTAAACGCCATAGAGGTGAAAGAGCATAAAACCATTTACAATACAATATCAGAGAGCGGCATACCGGTAACACAGGTGGTGAACGATGCTGCTGCCTTGCTTAACCGCAAAGTAGAATTTGTAAAAGCAAACGATGAGTTAACGGAAAAAGGCCAGGTGCATCAATCTGCTTTTCCTTTATATGTTCCGTTTGATTTTAGTATAGAGGGCAGCCAGTGGTTAAAGGATTTTAATGTACAGCCCACCGGTTTCGAAAACTCGTTAAAGCAAACGATTGCCTACCACGACAGTTTAAACTGGTCAGAGCCAAAGGCAGGTATGCCGGTAGAGAAAGAGCGGGAAATAGTGGGCAAGTAACACCACCATAAGGCCGACCCTACGGGCCGGAGTTAATTTATCTGCTTTACTACCATAAGTCAGCCCCACTGGGGCTTTAAAAACAGGATGAAAAGAAGTAATGGTGACAACTCGCAATCAGATTTTTTTCGGCCTTCACGGTTGTATCTAGGGTAGAAAAACAGGTCGGCCCTGTGGGCGGCCCGTAGGGCCGCGCTTATGGTAGTAATAAAAATTGCTATATTTCCCGTGCCCCAGCGGGGCACCCTTATGGTTGTTTTTAAAGCATACAAATATGGCAAACACCTATTCTCAAATAAATATTCACTGTGTATTTGCTGTGCAGGGCCGGGAGAATATTATTACTAAATCATTTCGAAATGATTTGCATAGCTACATATCTGTAATTTTAAAAAACGATGGCTCCTACCCATTAGCTGTAAATGGATGGCTTGATCATGTTCATGTGTTTTTTGAGTTATCGCCATCCATGAAAATTTCGGATCAAATTTCGCAGGTAAAATCTGCTACTTCTAAGTGGATAAATGATAATGGGTTGGTGAAGGGTAAATTTCAGTGGCAAGCAGGATACGGAGCCTTTTCTCATTCAAGATCGCAACGGCATGATGTAATTCAATACATAATCAATCAGGAAGCTCATCACAGCAAAAAAACTTTTCGCGAAGAATATCTGGGTATGCTAAAAAACTTTGAGGTTGATTTCGAAGAGAAATATCTGTTTGAGTTTTACGATTTACCATAAGGCCGACCCTACGGGCCGGAGAGATCATCGTTATATTTTCTACCATAAGATAGCCCCGATGGGGCTATAGCAAAACCTAGCGTATTGGCCCAAAGTATTAAACAGTCCAAATTTTTTCAGCCCATAGGGCTGTACTTATGGTAGAAAAATAGGGCAGTCATTTTGGCGGCCCGTAGGGGCGCCCTTATAGTTTAGACCCGGCCATCTTACTCCAGCTCACTCGCCTTTACTTTAATTACACCGGTAATGTGCTTGATGGTGTAATCGCTGAAGTTTTCGTTGGCTATCATGCCATTGCCGTAAAGTATTTCATCGGCGGTAGAGATTTTTACAAATGAGTTGGAGTAAATAATCTTCTTCTCTTCATCCCAAATCAACTCATCGGTATTCAGTACCTCGCCTTTGTTGTTCACTACCACTACACTATCGCGTGCGGTCATGGTGTGGCTATTTTCTACGGCAGTAGCCGTGCGCGATGTAAGGGTACTTTCAATTTCGTGCGCATTGTTATAAAACAGGATCTTAAATCCATCCGGAAACTCCAGGTAAGGCTTTTCTGTGTTGAAGCGTGTAGCTGTAGGGCCCATGGCTTGTATACGCACTACCCCGTTATCGCTGTAGTTTATCACTACATCTTTTCCCTTTTCAATTTTTACATTGGCGCGCGATACTATCTGGTTAACTTCTTCAATGCTATTGTTGCACGAACAAAGAAATAAGACCGCGGACAGAAACAGGAACACAAAAGAAATGCGGGAGTGTATAAAGCCTCTACGGCTATTTACTTCGGACTTCGGACTTCCGTCTTCCCACTTCATTAATCAAATTTACGTTTGGTAAACCAGATATCGTTTAGCACAAAGCCAAAGGTAACGCGGTAATAGGTTTCGCGTATAGCGTTAGGGTCGCTAACACCACGGCTGCCAAAATCGCCCGATAAATTAAGGTGGGCTACAGATTTGAAAGGGAAACCAAAGCCCACAGTGCCGCCGGCTTCGCTCAGTTGCTTACCGTTGTAATTCAACTCACTTTTACCGTAATATCCACCCAGGCGGTATTGCACCTTGCTGAAATATTTTTTGCGGTCGGCTTCTATGTTAGGGGTTATCTGCCCGCCTATCGAAATTCTCCAGCTATTATTTAATCCACCATTATTAAGCGGCGATGAATAGCTTTTCCAGTTCATAAATTTAAAGTCGGCACCCAGCATCCAGTAAAGCTCGTTACCAAACATAACACCCGCACCCATATTAAACGGAAGCTTGATACTTTCTTTCTGGTTAAAGTTTGCTTGTGCTGTGTCTATGGTAACTACACCAAAGGTAGGGTCTATGTAAAAGCGGTCCCAATAGTTAGATACTTTGGCGTTTAGCTTCAGCCCACCCGAGCCATAGGCCCCCACTATCATATTAATATCGGTACGTGGTTCGGGTGTTTCTTTATTGTGGTAAATGCGGTATTCGTATTGCAGCCCTATGGTATACATAAAGCTTTTGGCATTTACGCTGGTAATGTTGCGGGTGCTGTAGGCATATAATGAATCGGGGAAGGTAATGGTCTTTTGGTAGTCTAACTTGCCAAACAGGAAACCCAGGTTAGCACCTATCGAAAGTCCTTTTACTTTATAAGCACCGCCTACATAAGCCTGGTATAAAGAACCTTTTCCGGCATGTACCAAACGGTAAGGCCCCAGTGCCGAATCGTTGTAATTTTGAATAAAGGTGTAGTTGATATTGGTATAAGGCAACAAACCCAGGCTTATGCCCCAGTTTTTCTTTTTGGCGAGCACGTTAGGTGCAAAGGCCACCGCTATATGGCTTATGTTGGGCTGTATAGAGCGGTAGTTAGAGTCCTGCGTGTGAATATTAGCACCATCCATCTTCATACCCACCTCTATGGTAGTGCGGGTTAGCGATGCATAAGAGGCCGGGTTGGCATAGTTGATATTAATAGCGCTGGCGTAGGGGGCTGCTATTTCACCCATAGCTTTGTTGGCCGAAAATACAGGTGAATACACATAGCCCAGCCCAAAGCGGGAGTAGGGCGAAGCCGCCTGCGAAAACGATACTACATAGCTGTAAGAGAACAGAAGCACAAAAATGCCCCGCATAACCAAGCCGCCACTTAAACCCTGCACTCCGTAAACTTTGCTCTCTTTCACTTTGTTAATTATAATTCAAAATACGGTTTAGCCCCTCCAGCACCAGATAAGGGCGGGCAAATATCTCACATTTGAGCAGAGTAACAAATAAGGGCGAATCGCCCCCTGTGGCTACTACCTGCAGGTTACCAAAACGCACATCATATTCTTTTATTATGCCGTTTACCTCCTCTTTAATGCCGTTTACCACCCCGCTCAGGATAGAAGTGGCCGTATCGGTGCCTGTAAGTTCATACGCGGTAAACTGCATAGGGTCTACCAACGGCAGTTTGGCCGTGTAATTGTGCAGTGCTTTAAAGCGCATCATCATGCCCGGTGATATAGCCCCGCCGTGATATTCGGCAGCAGCACTCACAAAATCATAGGTAATGCAGGTGCCAAAATCTATCTTAAGAATGTTTTTGCCGGGGTAAAGAAAGTTGGCTGCCACCGAGCCCGCTACGCGGTCGGCACCCAGGGTTTCGGGTGTTTTGTACAGCATTTTTAAAGGCAGTTGCAGAATGGGTGACAAAACCAGCGTTTCTATGCCCTTTTCTTTTAGCAGTTGCTCAACAGTACCGTTCTTTCCCGTTTTAGAAATTATAGCCCGGCTTACGTTGTTTCGCTGCAAGGTACCCGCAAGGGTATCTTCGCCCATAATTACCTCTACCGCTTCGTTGGCCAAAAACAGGCCCATCTTGGTGTGGGTATTTCCTATATCTATAGCCAGGTTCATTTCAGGGCTTTTTTGCCGTTTACAAACTTAACTATAAAGCTTTGCTTGTAGCGTGGCTGAATGTTGTTTTTCCAGTACCGCTCGCACTCCTCATACGATTTAAATTTGCCCAGCATGTATTTATACAGGTTCTCTTCCAGCCGCGTTTCGTAGCCCTTTAAGTGCGTGTAATAATTGGTATCTAATGGTATATAGGTTTTAAGTGCGTAAAACTGTATGCGGTAAACCGTGTCTTTTTCTTCTTCAAACTCGGGGGCCTTAGCCAGTTCCAGGTCGCTTACCAATCCCGGATTTGTAGCGGCAGAA
>DATGWP010000108.1:0-3915 GCA_035299425.1 Chitinophagales bacterium
CGGTAAAAATAATTCCTTATATCATCCCAAAGCTTCATTGCTCAATTTGTTTTCGGTTTGCCCACACATTGCATTTGCTACCCCCGAAAGGGTTTTAAACCCTTTCGGGGTTAAACAGCCGCTAATGCGTTTCAGTCAACACATCATACACGCCAATCTTCGAATATTTATCTATCCGCTGATTGATACGTTCATCTGCACTCAGGGCCTCCAGTTCTTCAATATTCTTAATAATAGTCCGCTTCACGGTTTTGGCAATTTCCTCGGGGTTGCTGTGTGCGCCGCCCACCGGTTCTTTTACTATGCCGTCTATAATGCCGAATTTCAACAGGTCCTGCGCGGTTGGCTTTAGGGCCTCGGCTGCTTTCTCTTTATGCTCCCAGCTGCGCCATAAAATAGATGAGCAGCTCTCCGGCGATATTACCGAGTACCAGGTGTTCTCCAGCATCAGCAGCCTGTCGCCCACGCCTATGCCCAGCGCACCGCCCGATGCGCCTTCGCCTATTACTATGCAAAGCACCGGCACCTTAAGGCCGGCCATCTGCATCAGGTTATGGGCTATAGCCTGCCCCTGTCCACGCGCTTCGGCTTCTTCGCCGGGGTAAGCGCCGGGGGTATCTATAAAGGTTACTATCGGCTTGTTGAATTTCTCGGCCAGTTTCATCAGGCGCAGGGCCTTGCGGTAACCTTCGGGGTTAGGCATACCAAAGTTGCGGTATTGGCGCATCTTGGTGTTCACGCCCTTTTGGTGGCCTATCAGCATATAGGTTTTGCCATCTATCTCACCAAACCCGCCTATTATAGCCTTATCATCTTTAAAGTTGCGGTCGCCAAACAGCTCTACAAATTTATCGGTGATATACTCCATGTAAAACAAGGTATAGGGCCTGTCGGGATGGCGGCTGGCCTGTATGCGCTGCCACACGGTCAGGTTGCTGTAAATCTCGCGCTGCGTATCGCGTATTTTGCTCTCCAGCTGCAATATCTCATCCTGCATAGATACATGCGTAGCCTGCTCCTGCTCCTTTAGCTTCTCCAGCTGCTGGGTTAACTCCTCAATCGGTTTTTCAAAATCAAGAAAGGTCATACACTGTTTTGAGATGCCAAAGAAAGCAAAAAATGGGGAGTGTTGAAGGTCAAGAATTGCTGAAATAAGGGGTAAATTTGCATAAATGTTAATCTTGTTAGACATAGATGGTGTTATGGTTCCTGCCAAAGGCTGGAAGAGCCCTCAGCTATTGAGCGATGGGTTTCCTGTTTTTAGTTCGAAGGCGACTCAGGTGCTTCAGGCTATTGTTTCTGATGATACTACCGTTATGCTTACCACTTCTCATAAGTCGAGATACACTATTGATGAATGGAAAAGTATTTTTGAAAGCAGAGGCATTAAGATAAAGAACCTCGGAGTTTTGGATAACAATACAGATAACCTTAGCAGGCTGGAAGAAGTTACAAAATGGCTTAGTGCGAATAAGGCGGTAAAGGACTTAGTTATTATTGATGATGACAAATCTTTAAATGATTTGCCTGCTGCATTGAAAGGTAGATTAATATTAACCAGTCCATTAATTGGGTTAACGCATGCTCACTTGCCACAAATTGAATTGTTGTTTGATAAAAAATTGAAAGCAACTTAGTTTTAAAAATGCTTTAAAAAGAATGAAGCACTCCGTTTATGCGAGGTGCTTTTTTTATGTTTTGCCATTAATTTAGAAATCCCGAATTTCACCGTCCTGATTTTATGAGCAAATACCGTCGCGAGCAGACCCTTAACGAAGAAACCGCCAACTGGATAACCCATGCCTTGGGTATTGCCTTTGCGGTAGTTACCATTCCGTTTCTGGTATCGTATGCCATAGAGAAGAGCAATGTATCTACCATTTGGGGGGTGTCGGTTTTTGGCTTTGCTATGCTGGCCGTTTATATGGCCTCTACCATTTACCATGCTACTGCGCCTAATACCAACAAAAAAAAGACCCTGCGCATTTGCGACCACATCGGTATTTTTTTAATGATAGGTGGCAGCTACACACCACTGGTTTTAAAGTATATTGATACACCTACGGCTACCTGGTTCCTGGGGGCTATGTGGGCTATAATTGTGCTGGGCAGTATTCTCAAAATATACCACACCGGTAAGTATGTATTGCTGGAGGTTATTATTTACATAGCCCTGTCGTGCATGCTGGTGTTTATCATCAAGCCCTTAGTCACCAATATCCCTACCGAGATATTTACCTACATCTGGGCTGGTGGCCTGTTCTACGGGGTGGGTGTGGCTTTCTATCTGTGGAAGAAGCTAAGTTACCACCACGCCGTATGGCATGTGTTTGTGCTGGCCGGCACCATTACCCACTTTGTAGCTATCTACAAAAGTGTACCGGTGATGGTGAGGTTTTAAACCCACTTGCGCGTCATTGCGAGGAGCGAGGCTCTGCGAGTGACGAAGCAAATGGAGCATAGCGTAATTCACGAATTTCCATAAAATATATGAGCATGAGTAATCCCCTAACTACGGGCAACTACGTAAAGCTAAACGGCTCCTTCATAGCTGGGAGATTGCTTCGTCGCAAAGCCTCCTCGCAATGACGGACATGGTGTTAGCATTACAGTATCCCCTTCAACTCACTCAACGAGTTTATTTCTGCTCAGTAGCAGCTGGCTCTTGTTTGCCCAGACCACTGTACTTTACAAATAGTGCTGAACCTAAGCCTACCACAAGGGTAAAAACTAATATTTTAAACCAGGGTTTGCTGAAAATGGATTCGTTCATAGTTTAATACTTTATTATACTAAAGTATATTTTTTAACTCAATCAACGAGTTTATTTCAAACGTAGCGGGTTCGCGCTTGTGTGGTTTTTTGGGGTTGAAGTAGATTTGGTCTATGCCTGCTTTGCGGGCGCCTATTATATCGGTGTTGTAGTTGTCGCCTATCATAATGCACTCGGCGCAGTTGGCAAGGGCGCGCTCCATAGCTATATTAAAAATCTGTATATCGGGTTTTTGGGTGCCTACTTCTTCGCTGATGATGATGTGCTCAAAGAAAGGCTTCAGCCCGCTGTTTTCCAGCTTTACCCATTGCGCCTCTGCAAAGCCGTTGGTTATCAAATGCATTTTATATTTAGGCTGCAGGTAATTAAGCACCTCTATGGTATCGGCAAACAAGGCCGTCATACGCGGGCTATAGTCCAGGTAGTTTTGCGCCATGCGCTCGGCCAGTGCGTTGTCAAATACCCCAAACTCCTTCAGTGTATCTGCAAATCTGCCTACGCGCAATTGCTCTTTGGTTACTATCTGGTTGTGGTAGCGCGCCCAGTAGCGGTCGTTGATAGGCACATACCGGTTATGAAAATTATCGAACACCGGTATGCCGCGCTCGGCCAGTTTCTCTTCGGTAAAAATCTGCTCTAGTGCCTTGCGGCTATTGGTATCAAAATCCCACAGGGTATGGTCCAGGTCGAAAAAAATATGCTTGTAGGTCTTCATGGTCGGGGCAAAGGTATTGTATTAGGGGGTAAAACTACAGCTTCGCCACTTCTGCCTTAGCAGCTTCAAACTCCTGCACTATCTCCTGCACTATTTCGCCGGCGGGTTTTATGGTTTTTACAAAGGACGCTATCTGGCCTATCTCTAATTCGCCCTCGGCCATGTCGCCCTCGTACATACCTTTTTTGGCGCGGGCGCGGCACAGTATCTCTTCCAGTTCGGCTTTGGTAGCGCCGCGGTCTTCTGCTTCTTGTATGCGTTTTTGAAAGTCGTTTTTGATAAGGCGCACCGGTACTACTTTTTTCATGCTCAGCATGGTGTCGCCCTCCTGCATGTTAATGATGGTGTCTTTAAAGTTCTGGTGGCCGCTACTCTCGGTGCTGGCTACAAAGCGGGTACCTATCTGCACGCCCTCGGCGCCCAGCAC